>JACPMG010000010.1 GCA_016186095.1 Candidatus Sungiibacteriota bacterium
ATAAATATCTTTGTCGCGGGCTAAAAACTCTTGGAGTTTGCGAACATCATCTCCGGAGGAGCCGCGGGAAAGGGAACGGGTGAGTTCGGGAGGGGTGGCTTCGGACAGGGATGGGGGGATTTCGGATGATACGGATGGAACGTTAGACGGAGACCCAACTGCCGGAGACGTTGGTTCTGGGCTTTTACCTAGTTCCTGCTGAAGGGTTTGAACTTGCTGCTGGAGGGCCTGGATTTGGGCTTGAAGCTGTTTGATCAGCGCTTGAAGGTCGGGTGCGGAAGATTGAGCGGAAACTAAAAATGGCGCAACAAAAAGCGCCGTTAGGGACAAAATAGCGAAGAATTTAAAATGGACATTCATACGTCATTTTAAATAATAAACCCATGATAAAATTAAACAACTGGAGCTATCCACAAGCTATAAAGAAAAGATGGCTTCTTTCTCATTCTCAAAGACCTTTTTATATCTTGCGTCCCCGGCCAAATACCCAAATAGGCGCGGATTGCGATTTTTCTGCAGGTAAACGAAGTCGGCGCGGAAGTCATCTTTCAGCGCTTTATAGCTATCCTCCAGCATATCTGCCGTGCACCGTTGCGCCGGGCAGGTAAACTCCCCCGCCCAGTCAGTTGAGAAAAAATGGTGCTTCCAATATAAAGACGGGTCGTAAACATATTCAAAAATTGGGTCCATACCGTTTATGTATCGGTTTTGCGTATTCCAGAAAAAAAGCTGGGCAAACTGATCCCAAAGCGGGTGAAAAACGATGTCTCCGGACTTGCTATTTTCAATAAGCCACTCGCCGACTTCTTGCGCCGCTCGCGGATCGTACGATTTCTGAACCGCATCCTGATAGCGCACAAACGATACTCCGGCCATGACCCCGACCAGAGCGAAAAAAAGCAAGGACACTAATAATTTTCGCCCTGAAAAGAGTTCTCTTAATCTAATTCTGTCCGCTACTCGGCTGAAAACAAGCCCCACAAAAATGAGAGCGAACCCAAAGAAAAAGTCGGCAGAGCGGCGGGCGCTGGAGAAAGATAGATAGAAGAAAACCGACGCGAGAAAAGCGCTTGAGAAAAGCGCAATTTTTAATCCGGGAAGGCGCTGAATAGTGTCCGGATGGCGCCCGCCCGAGAGCTTAATCCAGAAATAAAGCGCTACGGCCAAAAGCAGAGTTATGGGTACGAACTGATCCCAAAAGTTCTGCGAAGTGAAACGAAGCATTTCCGTCCCAAAAAGAAGCGGGGTGCCGGCCTGCTTCTCCCATAAAAGTCTTACCACCTGCACATAGGTAAGCTTGAGCGTGCCCAAAATATTTGGGTGGAGCAGTATAGCCGCTACGGTTCCGGCAACCATGTATAAAAATGGGGCAAAGCCAATTCTCTGTCTTTGCGTACGCGCAAAAAAGCCAATTGCCAAAAGCGGGAAAAACAACATCCACGCAAACGCAAGATGGACCCAGGCAATGGCCAAAGAGACGAAAAAAAGACAAAGATACGGGATTTTCTTAACATCGACCTTCGACAAAATATAAGAAAATAGGAGAAGAATCAGGCCAAAAGAGATCAGCTGCGGGCGAAGGGCGGTAAAACGGAAAAGAAAGTCGGGCGAGGAGAAAAAAAGCGCAATCACCCAGAAAACAGGCCAGCGCGTACCAAGGCGGCGGAAAGCGAGAAAAATAAGAAAGGCCGATAGGGCCGTGACGAAAATACTTGCCGCTTTTAAACCTATCACCGAATCGGAAAAATAAGTGAAGGGTATGAGCAGCAGATGAAAGCCATACCACGGGTCAGCGCCTTCCTTTTTGACTACTGAAAACTCGGTCCAAGGAAATGAACTGTCAGTCAGGCCGCGCGAGGCATAAAGTGCTGAATGACGAAAGTGGTACAAGCCGTCAAGATCAGCAATGTTTTCCGAACGCGTATGAAGATAAAAAGATAGCGCGACAAAAACAACTGCCGCGACTAGCAGTCCGGACCACCGCCCTTGTACTGAAATATCTTCTGACATCTACTTTACTCTATTATCTTGCGGCTTCCTCGGCAATATGGAAGTTATCAACGCTGTATTTCTCCCGCGCGGGCCGAGTCCCATCCTTCCTCCGCGAACTGAAGGCGAGGTTTCTTTTGTAAGCGGAGAAGAAGGGAGATGAGGGGACCCGCGCGGAAAAGGTAACAAAAATCCAACCCCCAAAGAAGGGGGTTGGATTTCGAGTCCGTTATCCCGCTGAAAGCGGAACAACGCACAAGTGACTCTCATTCGACAATGCTCATGATCCTGAGCTAAGTCGAAGGATTAGTTCGAGAAGCTGTTGACCGACATGTTCGTGGACGGAAGTCCAGGAACAAGGTAGCCGTTAGTCCAGTCAGTGGTTGAGGTTGCGTCTCCCACGCTGGTGGAAGTCGACATCGGCGACCAGACAAAGTCGTTGTCCACATGGTCCTCCGCGACAATTGCTGCTGTTCCAAGTCTGCCTCGTCCAGCGTCATGGTAGGCTCCGGCGCCAGCGCCAAGAGCGGTGACAAAGTTGGAACCTGTTCCTTTGACCAGAGGACGGGCCGCATCACCGGCAAGACCGAACTGAATCGTGTTACCGGTTGATCCGGCAGTTGCCAGCGTGACGTTTCCGCGAAGCTCAAAGTACCTTGTGCCTCCTGCCGGGACCACAATGGCCTCGGTGGTGGATGCAGTGTTTTGTACCGGAGTGAAGAAGAAGACGATTTCGTCATCCAATGCTCCCGTAGCGCCCACTGTAGAGGTGGCGTACGATCCGCCCAGAGTCGCTGAAGCCGTACCGCAACCGTTGGTGTCATCCTGCAGGGTAGAAAGACCTGCACAGTCTACGTTTTGCGCCGAGTTCACCGGGTTCCTGGAATAGGCCTGCGTGGAGAAGCCGGAATCAGAGTAAGCATAAAGGTCAAAGGCCGAGCTAGTTGCCGATCCTGAACTTGACGAGGTCAAGAACGTGAACTTGTAGAGTGCAACCGGACCCGCGGCATCCGCAGTTATCGAGAAGCGATAAAGTATCGCGTTTGACTGCGGAAGCGTGGTGGAAGGTACGGCAAGCTTAGCAAAAGTCGGAATAGACTTCATAAGCTGTAGTACTCCCCCCTGAATGCTACCAGAAGATCCAGAACCAAGTTTCTGGCCGGAATCCACGCCCACGCCGGATGAGGAGCTTGTTCCATTGTAATCAATGGAGAGCAATCGTCCCGCGGTGGTGGATGCGGTAACGCTGATGGATGCTAGGTCAACCTTAACAGTAAGCAATTTGTCTCCGTCTTTAGGAACAATGAAGTTTGACGTCAGGGTGGAGGTAGCAAACTGTGAAGTTGATCCTGCCCAAACTGCCTCTCCTACTTTGGTCGCACCATCCCACAAGGTGACTTTCAGGAAGTCAGAAGTGGAAGCGGTGGTTGAAGAATAGGTGAGGGTCAGTTCCTGAATGTTTACCGGCTCTTCAGCGGCGTGATATTTCAACACCAGCATCGGAACGTCGGTTTTGCCCGCGATCGTCAAGGCATCAACCGGCGAAGAAGAATCTTTCAAGACCGTGAAAGTACCGGCAGTCCTGATGGACATTATGGATCCCGTTGAAGTAGTAACTCCTTCGGTAATGGCATTGCCTGTAACAGCTCCGGTTACGTTGTGGGCGCTCGTATCATTAAGACCCCACTGGTGGAAGCTGTTGGCGGCCGCGGATGAAGAGATGTTACATTTCAAATCAACTTTCTTCACCGTGCCTTTGGTAACTACCAAACCATTGGTAAGAGTCCAAGTAATGTCATTGGTCGTTCCTGAAGGATCGCTCGGGCTTTGCACGTCACTACCCGTGGTAAGCGCGGTAGCGCCGTCAAAAAGCGTACAGGTGTTAATTTCATCCCCCACGGTATTGGCCGAGAGAGTGTCGCGAAGCTTCAGGGTGGTAACGCGCACGTCTTCTCCCGAATTTCCCGCGTCAGCCACGATAGTTGCGAAGTGGTACTGATTCACTCCGCGCACTACGCTCTGGCCAAAAGGAGTCGGGGAAACAGACAAGTTCAATGCACCTGCTTTCACGGTCTGGGTATTGGCGGTCACTCCGCTCGTCGGGCTTGGGGTTATAGTAAGTCCGGTCACCATGCCCTTGGCGGTTATCTGATCATCCGGATCAACTGACACTCTTACGGTGTCATTAGACACGAAAGAGGTATCAAGTTTGGCTTTAACGGTAATATGGTTCTCGCCAACCGGTACCGTCCAGGTGTCGGTAAACTGCACCACACCCGATGCCGGGTCTTTAGGACCGGCCAGTATGGAGCCGTTGGAATTAACCAGTTTGGCAGATGTTATATCCGAGGAGGTTCCAGAACCGGAGAAAGTAAAGTTCATGGTGAAGTTGGAAATCTGTACGTCTTCACCTTTTACATCCAGAAGGAATCCTCCAATAACGGTGTCGCTCGTATCAACCGGGATATTGGTTGCCGGAACCTTATTGGAATTGGATACGGTTAAAGATCCCAAGTTAATAGTCGCTACGTATGCGTTGAAGAACGGCTCAAGATTGGAAGAGAATGCTCCCGCGCTGGCCGTACCGGATGAACCTCCTCCCGGAAGGATGTAGTAGCCGAAAGTATCACCCTTGGCTACAACATCTGATTTCCTAAGAAGATTCATGTCCACTGTTCGGGAAGAGCCATCCACTAGATCTGCCTTCATGGAGAATTCAACAAATCCTCCTTTCTTCACTTTAAGTCCATCCGGGAATTTTGCTTCGTAGTATTTGCCGTCTGCTGAAACCGTTGCCGGATAGTCCTTGTCTGCCGCGCGCACCACGACGTTAGTCAAATCTGCCTTACCCGCGGATCCTGCTTGATTGAAGCGGATTCGCTCAAAGGTCAAATCTTCTGCCGAACCAACGGATGCCTTGACTGACGCCAAGTAGTATCCTTTGGTACCGACATTTTTGGTGTTGGCTGAGCCCGGGTCAAGCGAACCGATAGACATGGTGATGGATCCGACGGTCAGAGTTGAGTTGATCGTCATTCCGTTTCCTTCAATCGGAAGCGCGCCATTGACAGTGGTTGAACCAGCGTCAACTGCGGTGATGGCTAAACGCGCCACCTGTCCTGATTGTCCGGAAAGTGAAGAACCCATTTCACCAGCGATGGTAACGGTCCTGGAAGTTCCCGCCTTGATGGTAAGACCATCGGTCAATTTTACATTGTGGTCAGAAGTCAAAGTCTTGGTGGTCCCGATTTGGGTACCGTCCTCGTCTAACAGCATAATTCCAGAGAACGCGGCATCTGCCGCAAGACCTCTTCGTTCTACCGTTACAGACGTAATCTTTACGTCTCCGTCAGCAGAGGCGGTAAAAATCGCCTTAGTAAACGGAACGCGAGTTGCGGATTGCGGAGCCAAGGTTGCTGCCGGCTGTTCTGCCGGAGCGGAAACCGTCAGTCCGGAACCCACTGGAACCGAAACTGCCGGGGTCTCGCCTGCTGCCGGAGCTGCCGGCGCTGCCGCTACCATCGAGTCATACTTAGCCCGGCTAAGCGGTCCAAAGTATCCTACCGCAGGGGAAACGCTATTGGCTGCTTGCCATGCGGCAACTGCGGCCTTAGTCACGCCACCGAAGTATCCGG
This sequence comes from Candidatus Sungiibacteriota bacterium, assembly GCA_016186095.1. GTDB lineage: Bacteria > Patescibacteriota > Minisyncoccia > Sungbacterales > HO2-52-23 > JACPMG01. Next base: position 5,625 of record JACPMG010000010.1, read on the forward strand.
TTGATCCACCAGAATAGGTGAAGTGTCCGGTTCCGGTAAGATAATTCTGAAGACAGGTTACATCATCACCGCGCGCGCCTACTGTAAGGCTGCGGGTAAATGAACACTTGCCTGCCACTGCTGCTGGCGCCGCTGCTGCACCGCCCGCAAGCGCGGCAAGTTGTGATTGAAGCGCTGCAATCTGCGCCGTCAACTGCTCAATGGTGTGGGCCGTTGTGTGGTCCGCCACTGCAGCTAATGGAACAACTGCCGCGACTCCTGAAAGGGCAACAGTAGTTACTACTGCTACCACTCGTGATTTAATGTTCATAATTTTCTAAATTTTGCTGGAAACCTCTTCCTGCCTTCCGTAGTTACAGATAGCAGGAGGGCTTCCTGGGGATAGGAGCGCTCATTTTTTATGTGTCGACGAATGTCACATAAAAGGGCTTGAGCGCTTTTTAATTATAATTTATCAGTTATAACTTATAATTCTATTTTGGAGCCAAGTCTTATTCCAAGAACCAATAACTAGTTACTAGTAACCAGTTCCTGGATCGACCGGACTTTGAATCTCCAGTCTAAATTCAATTTTTAATCTTTTTTGGTAACCGGCTCCGACGCGAAGTCGGGGTCCCGACCTGTCCCGATTGAAACATCGGGACCGAAGCGTCGGGATTACTAGTTACCTCTCATATTGTCAAGGTTCTCTCCTTTCTGTCTTAAACTATCTTTGCAACCCACATATCAGGTAAGGCCTTGCCCGATCTGATATGTATTCTGCAAAACTTTATGCGGATGACCAAAACAACCAAAAATTGGCTTTCCTAGTAAACAATTACGAAAGGTAAAACATGCCTGTAAACCCATTATATACCCCGTCCGCGTATCTGCAAGGGTATTTATCCACAGCGTTTTATCCTCTGTTAAACCTCTTCCTAATACTAGAGACTATTATAACCCCTATAAATAGTCAAGCAAGTGGTACTCTGTGGATAACTCCGACGCCCGATGAGTCGGGGGTCGGAGTCCGACCGAACGTCGGACTTCTCCTATATATTTAGGCCCTTTAAATACTGCCGAAATTGCTTGCCTATCTCCGGATGTTTAAGGCCAAAATTGACCACCGCCTTCATATATCCCAGCTTATCGCCGCAATCATAATAATCCCCCTTTATCTCGTAGCCATAGAACCTGCCCCCGCCTTTTACATATTTTTCTATGGCCAGATTGGGGTATATCTCGCCGTTATCTGCCGGCTTTACTTTGGCTAAATACTCAAAAAACTTGGGAACCAGTATATACTTGGCCACAATCATCATATCCGAGGGGGCTTTTTCCGGTTTTGGCTTCTCAACTGAACCTGTAACCCTCCAAGTTCTCGGCCCTATTTTTTTACCGGCGATAATGCCGTACTTATGGATCTCTTCCCTAGGTACACGCCTCAAAGCTACAACCGGAGCCTTGTATTTCTCGTAAACCCGAATAAGTTGTTTCAAGGCAGGAGGATTAGCGTCAAAAATGTCATCTCCGGGCGTTAAAGCCACCGGCTCGTTTCCCACCAATGGCCGCGCCTGAAGAATAGCGTCTCCGATGCCCTTGGGTTCTTTCTGCCTGACAAAAGAGAAAAACGCCATTGAGGAGATATTACGGACATCCCTGGCAAGCTCGGATTTACCCCTTGATTCAAGATATGCCTCAAGCTCTGCCGCATGATCAAAGTGATCCTCAATAGCCCGCTTGCCTTTGCCGGTTACCAAAACCACTTCTTTAATTCCTGACTTGACAGCTTCTTCTACCACGTACTGGATCACCGGCTTATCAACAATAGGCAGCATTTCTTTGGGTTGCGCTTTGGTCGCCGGAAGAAATCTGGTGCCGAATCCTCCTACTGGAATGATTACTTTTTTAACTTTGTTCATCCCACACATAACTTTGTGCCGGTTTTACCCGGCAACAAAGTGGTTATAAATATTTGAGATAAAATCAGGTGCATATCTTGCCCAAGGTTATGTGTGGGATCAATGTCCTATAGCTTTATGTCCTTTATACATGTCCGTTAAACGAATAAATGGTCCATCTCTTCTCGCCTTCCTTTTTAAGCACGTTTTTGGTAACTAAATCCTGAAGATCGCGCTGGATGGTTTTAGTGCTGATACCGGCAAACTGGGGCGCGAAATCGCTTATTTTGGCATATTCGGACTTGCGCAGATGCTCAAGAATTTTTTGCTGCCTTTCGTTCATGGCTTCGGAGATCGGCTCAAGACCCGTCTTTTTCTCTTCGCTTACGGAAAATTCTTCCCATGTGGACAAACTTTCCTTTACTTTCTCTTCACCCCGAGGTTCCGCTTTTGGGGAGACCGACGGCTTAGTGTTTTCCAGTTCACCGTGTAAAAAATCAGCGAGGAAATCATATTCCCGCTCAAGAACCGTGAGGTTAATAGATTTTACAAACCTCATGGAGCGCGCAACGTTCAAGTATCCTTTTAGTGCTTGAATTTTAGCCAAGACTGCCACGGCTTCATGTTCGTAATTGCCAGAAAAACCGTATTCTCCAAGTCCGCCGAAAATCTCATTGCCCTTCTCCCGCAAATGCTTCCGTAATACCTCCCCCTGCGGAAAAAAATCCGTCACCCGATATAGAGCCAAAGTTAGCTCAAAAACTCTACGTTGTACCTCCTTCGGAATTCTTGACTCAAACATACGTCTTAAATATTAACTCTAACTACGCTCACATGTCAACGCGCGCCCGTACCGGACTAAGTCCGGTACGAATTTGAATAAATATCCTCGACGAGATCATTATACTCGGGGGCGCTAAGACCCAATAAATTTTGACGGAATGAAGTGTTGACTAAAAGCGAAAATTGGCTTTTTCCTCCTAAATAAATGGGCAATGTGGACCACTTATACCCCTTAACCGTCTCTAAGGCCTTCTCTGTACCGGACTTAGTCCGGTACAGAGCTATAGGATTAAGATGAATGTACTCCGTTAAATAATTTGCGTATTCGTGACTATCAACATGTTTCGCTTTAAAAGTGCTCTCGAATAACCTTCCACTTCGTTCATGCACTTTGTTGAAATAATTAGTGTGGCTCAGGCCGACTTTATGAAAAAATTTACTGATACCGTCCTTTCTTTTGGGGGTGAGCAAAAGGTGATAATGATTTGGCATAAGACATCCAGCAATAATTTCAACATGGGGCTCGATAGGGGTCAGAAGCTCCTTGGGGGTCAAGCTAATTAGGTTAAATCTGGCCGGAATGTCCAAAAAATTATTAAAGATATACAGAGCGTGAATAAAACGAAGCATCTCCCGATCATTAAGAAAAATCTGGCGTTTATCTACGCCCCTGTTATAAATATGATAAAACTCACCTTCTTCAAATTGTTCCTTTCTCATACCTTTGTACCGGACTTAGTCCGGTACGGCTAAAGATAGCGTATAAAAACAAAACTATATTGGCAAAGAAGTTATCCACGAGTTATGCACATTTGCGTACTTTGACATAAGTTTACAGATTCGGGACGATAGGGCCATGTGGAGAAATGTTTTGAAATTTTTTGGAATTATCTTGGTAATTGCGATACTCGGAGTAGGAGTACTGCTTGGAGTTCAATATGTCCGATACAGAAATAGTCCGGAATATAGAGCGGAGCAGGATTTAAAAATTTTGGGGAAGCAATATGCCGAAGATCCTTACGGAGGCGAAACCCCGGAAGAGACGCTTCGGCTTTTTATTGATGCGCTGAAGACGGGCGATACGGAATTGGCGGCGAAATATTTTGTATTGGACAAGCAGGAGCAGTGGCAAGAGGATTTAGCGAAGATTAAGGGGAAAGGGTTGTTGGATGAGATGGTGAGGGATTTAGAACGAGAAAAATCAAAATATCAGATATCAGACGGGCAGATAGGCTTTGATGTTGCTAACGAACAGAAAGAGGCAATTTTAAGTATAAGATTAGGCCGAGGACCCAGTGATAAATGGAAAATTCTAGATTTGTGAAATTAAAGTGGTTAATCATTGGAGGGACACTTTTGGTGTTCCCTCTTTTTGGGTGAAATTATTTAATTCGGAGTTTAAGGATTTAAAGATTTCGGATGATAACGCGGAACATATTATTCAGGGGAGCATGGATGAGGACTCCGGCACACGCTGGATGCAGCATTTTTATGACCCAGTGTATAATCGCGGACTGGTTTTGGGGAAACAGTGGATGAATTCCAAAGAGTGGGCGCAAAATACCAAAGCGCAGGGAGGAAACGCCAGCGCGCTTGCCGGTCTTTATTTTGGATCCCCAGAAGATTACTCGTGGGACAGAGCTATTTATGATTATGCGTGGGGAAATCAAAAACGGGGCTTTGAAGCACTGGGTCACACGTTACATCTTCTTGAAGATGCAGCGGTGCCTGATCATACAAGAAATGATCCGCATCCGCCTTATTTAAATTTGGGGAGTCCTTATGAGGATTGGACAAAGAGATTTGATCGACAAAGTTTTAAGTTTACGCCAGGCGATAAACCTATACTATTGGGCGATTTAGGTTCTTATTTTAACACTCTGGCAAATTATTCTAATAATAATTTCTTCAGCAAAGACACTATTTTAAGCCAAGTCTATTCTGCCCCTAGAGTAGCCTATTTTCAAAAGGAAAAACTCAGTAATGGTCTAATTTATTCATTCGCTTATTCGACAAACAACCATAAACTGTTTAGATCTGACAAAGAGCTGGAGTGGCGTGACACAATAGAGCCAAAAGAAAATAAACTATACCTTCAAGACCACGATAACCTCATTCTCTCCGACTACTGGTCCCTTCTTTCCAAACAAGCCGTGCTGCATGGGGCCGGGGCGGTTAAACTTTTCTTTGATGAGGTGGAAAAGGAGAAGCAAACCAAAACGCTTTATGAGAAAAATCGGCCGTGGGCGGGGAAATTGATGGATAAAACGATGGACAAAATAAAGGGGCTCCTCTCAAGTCCGGCGGCGATTATTGAGGGGGTCACGGACAAAACGGCTGACTCGCCAACATCGGGTGTTTCTCCGTCAACACCCGATGTTTCTCCGCGACCAGACTCCCAAACCGTGTTCTCCTCAACACTCGGTGTTTCTGCGCCAACACCGAGTGTTTTCCCGAGCACGGCTCCTCTTTCTAGACCGCAACCGCCACCTCCGCTGCCGCCTCCTTCCAAGCCCAAAGATACTTCTCCAGATATGCCCATTGCTGGAGCTGGCGGGCCACCCCCGCAAAAAGCGGACTCCTCAACATCGGGTGTTTTACCATCAACACCCGATGTTTTCCCATCCGCCGACACTACCGCGCCTGATGTATCTCTCACAATTTCTGAATGCGGCCAGTCGTTTTCCAATGATGGCTGCTTGATCGCAACTACCACGCTAAATATTTCCTGGTCATCAGCCGCAACCGACTTGCATAGCTTTGAAATAACCATTAATGGCGTTATCACCAACTCCACCACCACTTCTACCTCAACTGCCGTATCCGACAACGCCACCACCACGGTTGCCGTACGCGCCAAAGACACAGCAGGAAATTGGTCTTCGGTCCAAACCCAAACAGTAACCGTGGCCACTCGACCCGTAGTAATCAATGAAGTCGCCTGGGCAGGAACTTCGGCAAGCCGAGACGCAGACGAATGGATCGAGCTTTACAACCCCACCAGCCAAAGCGTTTCTTTGTCCGGCTGGGTTTTACGCTCCGCCACCGACAACTCTCCTTATATAAATTTATCCAGCACAACTCTAGCGGCCGGAGGATTTTTTCTGCTGGAGCGCACTGACCAAAATACCATTTCCGACATTACCGCCAATCAAACTTATACCGGAGCACTGGTAAATGACGGGGAGGTGCTAGAACTTTCTCACGCCTCAACCACCATGGATAAAACTCCGGAGATTTCTGTCTGCTCGGGCTGGTGCGGAGGCGCGGCCGGCGGACAATATTATTCAATGGAACGCTATGATCCTATGGCCTCCGGTACGGATTCATCAAACTGGGGCTCGTGGCAAGGATTTTTGGGGAACGGCAAAAACGCGGATAACGCTGCCATCAACGGAACTCCGGGAAAAAGAAATAGTCTGAATTATTTGATTACCAAAAACGGGTCAAGCCTGACGGAAAATAAAACTCTGAAAAAATCTACCAGTCCTTACATAATTTCTGGCGGATATACTGTTACGAGCGGCACTACGCTTACGGTTGAATCCGGAGTGGTTATAAAATTTCTCACCGGCCAGCCATCACTTACGGTAAATGGCGTGCTAAAAGCCGAGGGCACCTCCGCGGACAAAATAGTTTTTACCGCGATCAAGGATGATGATTATGGCGGCGACACCAATCAGGATGTGGCAAGCACCACTCCCAGCGTAGGCGATTGGGCATCCATAAAAATCGCGGCTGACGGATCGGTGTTTGATTACGCGATCGTGCGCTACGGAGGGCAAGAGGATTTGTCTGGAAATCATTGGGCCAACATCCGCGTAGAAACTGCCTCAACCACGATTAAAAATTCAACCATAGAAAAATCCAAAACCTACGGCATCTGGTTTAAAAATTCCTCCGGCGGGACTATCAGCGGAAATACAATTAAAAATAACGATCGCAACGTATCCGGCGAGACCCCGGGTACGGGTCTGCAAATAACCAATAGCTCGCCTACCGTTTCCAATAATCAATTTACGCAAAATACTAAAGCGCTCGTAATTGAGTCCTCAAGCGCGCCCACGGTTTCG
>JACPMG010000011.1 GCA_016186095.1 Candidatus Sungiibacteriota bacterium
CTCGGCGAGCATCTGGACTTGCGTGGTCTTCCCGGATCCCTCGATTCCTTCAAATACGATAAACTTTCCTGAATATTTGTTTGGTTTCATCGATTGCTATTTATGACGATAAGTTTACCTCTGGACCTAATCATGCTAAATTCAGCATAGAGAATAATTTTAAATATGGCAAAAAAAGAACCTATAGTTATAGCCGTGGTGGGCTTTACCGGTTCCGGGAAAAGCGAGGCTACTGCCCGTTTCGTTGCGCGCGGATTTACGCGTTTTGCTTATAGCGACGCGATTTATGAAGAAATGCAGCGTCTTGGCTATGATATCAGTATACACGACGAAGCAGTTCAGCAGAGAGTTCGTGAGGGGCTACGAAAAGAATTTGGCATGGGGGTGGCGGCTGATCGTATTATGCCGCGAGTTGAGGCTGCGGTTGAGAAGGGAGAAAATGTGGTAATTGAGAGCTTATATAGTTGGTCGGAGTATAAAAAAACCAAGGAACGTTTTGGAAAACAATTTAGTGTTTTGGCGGTTTATGCGCCCCCGCGTCTTCGTTACGAAAGATTAAAAAGTCGTCCTGCTCGGCCGATTTCAGAAGATTCAGCGCGCTCCAGAGATTATACCGAAATTGAGAATATAGAAAAAGCCGGCCCGATTGCCATGGCCGACTGGACGATAAAAAATCTCGGCGCCAAAGATGAGTTTCTCTCCGAGGTTGACGCGCTGATTGATAAAATTCTTCAGGAAAATTAATACGGCTGGTTTCCCAACCGCATTATTACTGGTTTATTGGAGAAATATCTGTCTCTTCGATTATCCTTTCGTAACCGTTTGTGAAGATATTTGTTCGCGGGTCGAACATTAGCTCGCCAGACCAAATTTTTACCCACTCCTCGTCGCTAGTCCGGATCTCTACAGATTGGAAAAGAACGTACGGCCTCATTTTTGCAAGTTCCGCCATGGGCGGCACCTCACAGCGCGAATGGTAGTTGAAAAAAACCGAAGGAGGATATGGACCTTCACAGCCGATAACTATTTTTCTTCCCACTGATGTCTCGTCCCACGTCTCACTACACCCATCGCAGGTGGTAACTGTTGTGGTCGCCATAAGTTCTCCTCAAAAAAGTTCAGGTACTGTACACAGGCAACCAGTTTTTGAGCAAGTTGTCAACGAAATTCCCGGCCGGTTGACCGGCATGGGCATGGGCTTGATAATTAACTTAGTACCGAGCACAGGGGGCGAGAAATGAAAAGATTTCACAAGGGGCAGCCGGTTTTGAGGAGAATTGTCGGCGTGTGCGGTACGATAGCGAGCGAAGAAACGAAAGTATCGCGAGCCGATCGCCGAAGAGTGTGGATAAAGAATAGAAGAGGAGAAAAGTCCGTAGGCCCGTTTAGCCAGAGAACCGGAAAGGACTTGAGAGAAGATCTTATGCCGGGAATTCGCCAAAGCATCAGTCCTCTTCCTCCAAAATAAAGTAGTTTTCAACCGCTCGGTCCTTCCGGCGGCTTGCCCCGCTATATCGCCAAGCGATATGCGCGGGGTTTTTATTTCACCTCAATTCCCATTGATCGAGCCGTGCCCTCGATAATCTTCTCCGCAGCTTCAAGCGATTCTGCATTTAAATCCTCCAGTTTGCGTTCGGCAATTTTTCTGATGTCTGCTTTTGTAACTTTGCCCACCTTTTTCTTATTCGGTTCACCCGACCCTTTTTCCACAGATGCTGCTTTTCGCAGCATGTCTGATGCGGGGGGAGTTTTTAACTTAAAATCAAAACTCCGGTCCTCATAAACCGTAATCTCCACCGGCACGATTTCGCCCTGCATCTGGCCGGTAGCATCGTTATATTTCTTCACAAAATCCCCAATATTTACGCCATGCGGCCCGAGAGCCGTGCCTACGGGCGGCGCGGGGGTGGCTTTGCCCGCGGGGATTTGTAGTTTGATGATTGTTTTTATCGCTTTGGCCATATGTTACACACTAATCCACTTATTTTTACACTAATCCGCGAATCACGAATATATATTGGTGGATTTGTGTACAGATTATAGTTTCTTTATCTGCAGCGAATCAAGTTCTACGGGCGTGTCGCGGCCGAATACATTGACCAGTACTTTCAGTTTTCCCCGCTCCTGATCAACCTCCGAAACTTTGCCGTCAAAATCCTTGAACGGGCCGTCGGTGATTTTTACCGGATCCCCGACCGAAACCTCGATTCTAAACTTTGGCTCTTCCTGCTCCGTGCGTTTCAGAAGCACGTCCATCTCCTCCTGCGAGAGCGGAGCCGGAGTGGTGCCGGCGCCGACAAATCCGGTTACGCGCGGGGTGTTGCGCACCACATACCAGGAGTCATCCGTCACCACCATCTCTACCAAAACATACCCCGGATAAATTTTTTCTTCCGTTACGCGGCGCTTGCCATTTTTAATTTTTATTTTTTTCTCAACCGGAACTAGGACATTGAAAATTTTGTCCTCCATGCCCATGGATTCAATTCTCTGCTTGAGGTTTCGCGCCACCGCGTCCTCGTAGCCGGAATAGGTATGCACCGCATACCAGTTTCTTCCGAATTCACTAGTTTGTTTAGGCATATTTATCTCGCATCACCTTAATTTAGGCGCTTCTGCGATAGTGTTTTCGTACATCGTGCTGGCCGCGCGATTCTCGGGCCTTCTTCCGCGCCAGCCTAAGATTCTGATCAACCAAATAGCGCACTCTTTCAAAAATTTCTTCTCTGTCTTTTAGATATCCGCGTTCTTTTTCGCGTAAAACATCAGCAGATATTTCTTGTTGGACGGGCCAATCAAGTTTTCTCAAGTCTTCAACTAATTTCTGGAAGCGGGTGTCTTCTTCTCCGTTTCCCTCGCGCTCGACTCCCAAGTCCGTGAACCAGTTCGGAATATTTTCTGGCGCGAGAAAATCGCGGCGATGAGCGCCCTTTTTCTCTTTGGTCCGGCGCTCCTCATCTGAAATTTCCTCCGGTCCGGGAAGGCCGCCTTCGCGTATTCCAAATTCTCCTTTGTAGGCCATATTTATAAAATGAAGTTATTAAGTATGAATTGAAATATAAAATCCAATCCCCCCAAAAACAAAGCCACCGCGACACTAAGCACAATAACCGTCATTGTATAACGGATGGTTTCTTCGCGGGTCGGCCAAGTGACTTTTTTGAGTTCGATCCTTGATTCTTTGAGAAAAGTAGTTATGCGGTCTAGCATTGATTTTTGGCTAAATCCTGCTTTGCAGGAGCGCCCTTATACGGCCGAGCCGTCAGGCCTTATGGCCGAACATTTTGCATAAAATGTTTTAGGGCTTTTTTAAAAGGCCCGCAGGCCTTCTTTTATCACATTTTCTATGTTACGCTGACACGAGAACCATGTCAAGTAATAGTTAGGAGCGCCAGATGGCACGATGGCGGGCCTGGCTTGCCGGCCTTCATAGGGCAACCGACCTTTTCCTTCGTGAAATTATGGAAAATGCCGGCCATGAAATCAAACGTTTGGAATCATCCATGGCCGCGGTTGAGTGCGATTTTTGCCGGGATTTGTCAGAGAAAAGCGTTCTTGCCGAATTCGATATCTGCGGGACAAACGTAAACGGGAAATTACTTAGAGTTCATTCCTGCCCGACGCACAAGGAAGCGGTGACGTCTGGAGAAAACTGGTTCGTCAATAATCTTCGAACTACGCGCGGCATGAGTGCATGGAAAATAGTACCGCGACCTGGATAACTAAATATCCAGGTTTTTTACTGCCTTGGCGTGGGTCTGAATAAATTTTTTACGCGGTGGGACCTCATCCCCCATTAGGATGTCAAAAATACGATCGGCTTCGGCGCCGTCCTGAACGGCGACGCGCTTCATCATACGCGTTTGGGGGTTCATGGTCGTGTCCCACAATTCCGCAGCATTCATCTCTCCTAGGCCTTTGTAGCGCTGGATTTCAGCGCCTTTTATTTCGCCCGTCTCTGTCGATTCCGCGCCCTTGGCCACCGCTTTCTGCTTTTTCGCTTCTATTTTTTGTTTTTTAAATTCTGCCACGACTTTGTCACGTTCGTTGTCAGAATAGGCGTAACGGGCGGTTTTCCCTGATTGGACCCGATAAAGCGGCGGCTGGGCAATATACAGATACCCCCGATTTATTACGGTGGGGAAATAACGGTAAAAAAGTGTTAAGAGCAGTGTGCGAATATGCGCGCCGTCAACGTCGGCATCGGTCATAATCACTATGCGATGGTAGCGGAGGCGCGATTCGTCAAATTCGTCTCCAATGGCCGCCCCCAAGGCGATGATCAGGGATTTTATCTCTTTGGACGTGAGCATTTTATCGAGCCGAGCTTTTTCCACGTTCAAAATTTTTCCGCGAAGCGGCAAGATAGCTTGGAATTTGCGGTCGCGGCCTTGTTTGCTTGAGCCTCCGGCGCTATCCCCCTCCACCAAAAATAATTCCGACTCTTCCGGATTTTTTGACTGGCAGTCGGCAAGTTTGCCGGGAAGCATGAGGCCCTCAAAAGCGCCCTTGCGAAGCACTGTGTCGCGGGCCGCTTTGGCGGCCTTGCGGGCCTTCTGCGCCAGGAGCGCTTTTCCTATAATTTCTTGCGCGTCGCGCGGATATTTTTCCAGCCATTCTTTGACGGATTCTCCAACGACTGCCTCCACCGCAGTCCGCGCCTCCGGATTGCCGAGCTTGGCCTTGGTTTGCCCCTCAAATTGCGGCTCGCGCAGTTTTACGGAAATTATGGCCGTAATTCCTTCCCGTACGTCATCCCCGGTAAGCGTCTCATCGTCTTTTTTGAAATAATCGTTCTTTTTTGCATAGTCATTGAGCGCTCGCGTGAGTGCCGTGCGAAACCCGGTCAGATGCATGCCGCCTTCGCCAGTATGGATGTTATTGGCGAAAGATATTTCTTTGCCTTGCAGATCGTCGGTGTATTGAAATGCGGCTTCCACGAGGATTTTTCTTGAATCCACGGGTGCTTCTTTGGAGATATAAAAAATATTTTCGTGTTTCGATGTTTCGTTCCGGTTGAGATATTTGATGTAGGAGATAATGCCGCCCTCGAAATAAAAGGAATGGGAATTACGAAGTATGGTCCCGTCTTTGGCTTTGCTGCCATCACGCTCGTCAAGAATCGCGATTTTTACTCCCTTGGTAAGGTAGGCCTGTTGCCGCAGATGATCAAGGATCCGCGCCCAGTCAAAGGCAATTTTTTCTCCGCCAGAGGCGGATCCGCCTTGGGCGGAAAAAACTTCCGCGTCCGGCTCGAAAGTAACTGCGGTTCCCGTCCCTCTGCATTTCCCCGTTTTTTTGACGGCATATTTTGGTTTCCCCCGCGCATATTCTTGAGCATATTGAGCTCCCTCGCGGCAGACCTCCGCTTTCATCCAACTCGATAGTGCATTGACTACGGAGACGCCTACGCCATGAAGCCCGCCGGATACCTTATATGATTCGCCTCCGAATTTAGCGCCGGCATGGAGCGTGGTCATTACGGTTTCCAGCGCTGATTTTCTAGTTTGCTTGTGGATCTCAACAGGAATTCCGCGGCCATCGTCTATCACCATGACGCGATTTTGCGGAAGCAGGGTTATCGCAATATTTTTTGCGTACCCGGCCATGGCCTCATCAAGGGAATTATCAACAACCTCCCAAATTAAATGATGCAGGCCGTCTACGCCCGTTGATCCGATATACATTCCGGGGCGCTTGCGCACCGGCTCCAGGCCCTCGAGAACATAAATATCCTTGGCGGTGTAGCCGTTGGATGCGGAAGTTTTCTTTTCCCTACGCGCCTGTTTTTTGTGGACAGTTTTACGAGGTTTTTTTGTCATTTTAAAGCAATGAAATATCCGCCCCAATTTGTGGATAACTTTTAGGCGGATATTGCCGTAGATAGACCGCTTTTTAAATCAAGGAGTACAGGGTAATTATAGCAGATTTTAGGTATCGTTTCAACTCCTCTATTTCCTCAATTCCCACCCTTTTTGCTCAAGGGCTTTGGTGATTTTTTCCACGAGTTTATTTATTTCTTCGTCCTTGAGTGTCCGGTCGGGCGATTGAAAGATAAGATGAAACGCCAAGCTTTTTTCTTCGGCGTCGCGCATATCTTCGTCCTGAAAATAGTCGAAAAGATCGGTATCTGCGAGGAGTTTTCCGCCTGTATTTTCTATAATATCGAGCACATGTTCAACTCTTGTGTCTGCGGGCACGACTACTGCCAGATCGCGTATAATAGCCGGATATTTGCCAACTGGCCTGTATTCGGATTCGGTGGTTGCCGCGCGCCACAATTTTCCAAAATCAATTTCCGCGGCCACGATCCGCGCCTTTGCTTTTATATTTTCTATTATCACCGGATGGACTTCGCCTATATTCCCTATTTTTTCATCCCCAATTTTTATTTCAGCAAATCGGTACGGATGGAACAATGTTTGCGATTTGCGATTTGCGTTTTGCGATTTTCTGCTTGGCGCGTCATCATACCAATGATCGCTAATTCCCATTTTTTCTAGAAGCTCGTCAACCGCCCCCTTTAGCCGATAAAATTCTTCTTCGCCCGATGTATTTTTTTGGGCAAGGACGATAACGAGGTCTTTGTGCTCGTTTATTTTCGGACCTTGGAAACTTTTACCGATTCCGAAGATCTTAACGCTATCGAAATAACGCGAATTTTCCGCGGCCGAGGCGACATATTTGATCAAAATTCTGGGAATAAGGTATTTTGTCTCTGGATTCATTGGATTTTCCAGCGAAATTGTTCGGCTAGCATCCATGCTAAACTTTTTCAGTTCCTCATCCCCGGTAAATTCGTAAAGCCAGCTCTCCGTAAATCCGGCGCCGGCAAGAAAATCCTTAATGCGCTCTTCCCACCAGACCTCGTCATTGCGGCGCGCCGGATGTATGGCAACCTCCGGTAAACGAGCGGTAATTTTCTCATAGCCGAACATACGCGCCGCCTCCTCCACAAGGTCCTCCTCAATTTGCAGATCGCGCCTGATCGTAGGAATTTCCACGACAAAATTTTCTCCGTCTTTTTCAACCCCCAGTCCGAGCCGTTCAAATACGGTTTTGTAAAAAATCGGGGCAAGCTCCTGGCCAATAACGCTATTGGCGTATGCGGGGCGGAAAAGTATATGAGCGGGAGCGACCTTTTCAGGATAAATATCTATTAGCGGCCCCATACGTTTGCCGCCGTATTTTTCTAGAAGCTCCATCGCTCGGGCAAGTCCGGTAAGCGTCCGATTTGGATCCAGGCCTGCGGCATAAAGTTTTGAGGCCGCAGAGAAGAAGTTTAGCGCGCGGGAAGTTTTATATATTCGCACGGGGTCAAACGTTGCAGCCTGCAGAAGTATTTTTTTGGTGTTTTTGGACACGGCGGAATTTTCTCCGCCCATGATGCCGGCCAGATCAACTATGCGGTTGGCGTCCTCGATGACGATAGCTCCCTTCGGCAGAACGTGTTTCGTGCCATCAAGCGTGGTTAGCTCTTCTCCTCGACCTGATTCTCTTATAATAAGTTTGCCCCCCGGAATTTTATCAAGATCGAAGGCGTGAAGAGGCTGTCCTGTTTCCAACATCACGTAATTAGTAATATCTACCACTGCGTCAATTGGCCGAAGTCCGCAGGTAGTAAGCCGTTCCCGCATCCATTTCGGCGATGAGCCGATCTTTTTTATTTCTAAAATCTGCGCGGTATATCGCGGGCACAATTCGGTTTTGGAAATTTTGATTTTTAGGTTTTGGTGCGCCCGGGCTTTAGATTCTGAAAGTTGTTCTGGATTTTGTAACTCGGACTTAGAACTTTTCTGGAGAATCGCAGCTATTTCTTTGGCCATTCCCCAGTGGTGTCCCGCATCAGAGAGGCGGTTGGCGGGAATTTTTGCATCAAGCGCGAAATCTCTTTCGACCTTCTCGACAGTTTCAACCTCAAAGGAGCGGATATTCAAAATCTCAGCCAGTTTTTGCGGCGATTCCTTAAGATTTATTAATTTTTTGAGCCAATTATATGAGAATTTCATTATTTCTGCGGAAACATCTTTTTTCTATGTTCTTCAGAAGACCTCTTGTTTAAGTAGCTGGCTTTATTGCCCAACATGGCCTGAAAGGCTCCCAAGCTCTTTTGTACATTCGGAGGAAATAGGTGAAGTTCTTGGTTGAGTCTAGTGTTAAAGCCCAAGAGGTCTTCTCGGGTGGCGGTTTCCGCCTCAATTTTTTCCCAAATATCTATGGCCGGCTCATATTCTGCCACGTGATCCGGGTTGATATCTATCAGGTCGTGATCATACGCACTAGGGTTTTCTGTGCCTGTCGGCGGACTTCCCTGTAATTCCCACAGGCGTTTCGCCTCTTTTGCCCCTCTTACTTTTTCCCAAAATTTGTTTCTAAATTTTTCTTTTCTCCCGTTTTCGGGAGCAGATTCTTTTTGTTCGGGCATTTTTAAAATTGTTTTAAAAATCTTAAATCCCCTGATCGCAGGAGCCGTAGATCCGGAATTTTGTATTTCAGAATTGCAATGCGATCCACCCCAATATCCCAGGCAATCCCCTGCCAGTTTTTTGGATTATAGCCCGCGGCTTTGAAAATATTAGGGTGTACTACTCCTCCCGGGAATACTTCAATCCAGCCGGATTGTTTGCAAACCGAGCATCCGCTTTGGCGGCAGTAAAGGCACTCTATGTCCATTTCCACCCCCGGCTCGACAAAAGGGAAATATCCCGCGCGCAAACGCGTTTTGATTTTCGGCCCGAAGAGCCTTCTTAGAACCGTCTCCATTATCCCCTTGAGGTCGGCAAGAGACACCTTCTTATCAACCATAAGCCCGTCCATCTGGGTAAACTGCGTCTCGTGCGAGGCATCGGTGGCTTCGCGGCGAAATACCGTGCCGGGCATGATAATTCTGAAGGGCGGGTTATTTTTTTCCATATACCTCACTTGATTTTGGGTAACCTGCGTGCTCATAAGAAGCCGGCTGGTTACGACGCGCCCTTGTTTTTTAAGAGTTACCGGCGGTAGCTTCAGCCACCAGGTATCCTGCATTTCGCGCGCGGGGTGCGTTGCGGGCATATTTAGTGAATCGAAGTTGTAATATTCAAGTTCAAGTTCCGGCCCCTCCACGACCTCAAATCCCATGGAATAAAAAATCGCTTCAATCTCGCGTTTGATTTTAGTGATGGGGTGAAGATGTCCTCGCGCCTGCTTTACTCCGGGCCGCGTGATATCCAGCCATTCGTTTCGTAAGACAGATTCCCGCGAAATACTTTTAAGCTCTTTTAGCCGTTTTGCCAGGAGATTTTCGATAGCGGTCCGCAGATAGTTGGCTTCCTGTCCGATTAGTCGTCGCCGCTCTTCCGGAAGGTCCTTGAGTGCACGAAGGATCAATGTTAACGCCCCCTTTCTGCCCATATACTGCAGGCGGATTTTTTCGAGTTCCTCGGCGGTGGAGGACTTTTTTATCTCGTTAGCAGAGGATTTGCGAAT
The DNA here is from genome assembly GCA_016186095.1 of Candidatus Sungiibacteriota bacterium. Classification (GTDB taxonomy): domain Bacteria; phylum Patescibacteriota; class Minisyncoccia; order Sungbacterales; family HO2-52-23; genus JACPMG01. The sequence goes on from JACPMG010000011.1 coordinate 9,469, forward strand.
TTTTGCAAGAGTGGAATTCACAAAGTTCAGTGTAGCAGGAAATCATCGTCCAGACAAATCGGATATAAGCGGTTGTCTCGCCAACCCCTGAATTGTTATAGTATATTTAAGACCGCATGGGAGGCCGAAATGCCGCGGAAAAGAAAAATTCTCCTCTGGATCATCGCGGCCCTGATAGTTTTTGCTTTGTCGTTCCCGCTGTCGGCATTTTTTCAAACCGTATGGCAGGAATTGGTCGGTCAGCCGCAGGAGACGCTGATGTTCTATTAGACGATTTTCCGTCCAAATAAAGAGCCTGCTCACTCGAGCAAGCTCGTTTTATATTATTCGGATGTTGATAGCCCTTAGGCCTTTTTCTCTTTGAATCACGTCCAACGCCGCTTTTAAGGCTCGGCGGTTTAATATTTCCGTATCGGGAAGACACCCGTTTTCCCGACCCCTTTCCTCGGTTCTCATCCGGTCTTAATAAAAATCTGGCATTAAATGATGCCAGATTTTATTGGAGCGCGGGCGACCGGATTCGAACCGGCGATCTTCTGATTGACAATCAGACGCTTTAAACCAGGCTAAGCTACGCCCGCATTATTTATTTTTTCTTTTTCACACGCCTGAAAAATTCAATTTGTCGCAATCGGTTCCTAGCCTCTTTCAAAGTTTTATACGTTCCGAACGATCTTTCGGCGGCTTCGGAAAGTACGATATATTTTCCTTTTATTCTTTTGATCATATTGCCGGTGATAGGAATTGAACCTATGACCTAACGCTTATGAAGCGCTCGCTCTTACCACTGAGCTACACCGGCACCTATAAAAATATCGCGGGGCCGGGAATTGCACCCGGGTCTCGAGGTTATGAGCCTCGCGAGGTACTTCTCCTCAACCCCGCATAAAGATTATAAGCTAAAAATAAAGATTTGGCAATAATTGATTCGGGCCCCCGCGACCACAAGTATAACTCAAAACCGCTCCGAGTGGAGCGGTTTTGAGTTATACTTTTTCTTCAAACATTCCCAAATCCCTCAACGCCTGATCATAAGAGCGGAGCGCGTGTATTATGGTTTCGCGCGTATGCTGCTCCAGCGGGTCGTGGGCGATCATATTGCGCAGGCGGTGCTGTTTCAATATGTCGTCCAGAAGCGCGTCGGCGCGAAGCACGGCCATGTTCCAATCGGATGGATTTTGCGAATTGGCCAGATCCCGTATATGTCCCCATTGTCTCTGCGCTTCTTCTTCCGGCGGGGCCGGCAGCTCTTCTTTGAGGCCACCCGTAGATTGAATGATTTCCGTCAATCTGGAGTAGCGGCGGATGGTGAACACTATAAAGACTAGAAGCCCAGCATTAATTACGGAAAAAATTATGGTGAGCCAGAAATTAATCCCCTGCCAATTTTTTGAATAGAACCATTCAAGCAGCCGTTGATACCAGTCCAGAACCTCGCGTATATATAATCCGAGAAAAGATAGCGCTACAAGAAGCGCTATGATCGCGACGGTCATATCAGCGGTGATGGTAGACAACTTTTGATCCGATTTTTTATCCGATCCTTCTTCGGCCATATTTATGGGGTTAGTATTTTTTCTATTGCGCCGGCAATTTTCAGCAGTTTATTTTCGGAAAACCACGTTCCTATTATCTGCAATCCCACGGGCAGACGCACCCCTTTTTCTTCCACGGTTCCGGCCGGAAGCGAGAGAGCGGGAACGCCGGCAAGATTAATTGCCACCGTATAAATATCTTCCAGATACATTTGCACGGGATCATTTATCTTCGCTCCGATCTTAAAAGCGAGGCCGGGAGCGGTAGGCCCGACAATGATGTCTACTTTATCGAATGCCCTTCTGAAGTCTTCTCGCACAAGATGCCGCACCTTCTGCGCTTTTAGGTAGTATGATTCATAGTAGCCGGCCGAGAGCGTATAGGTTCCCAGCATGATGCGCCTTTTCACTTCCGGGCCCAGGGCCTCTTGGCGCGATAGCGCGTAAGTATTATATAAAGAATCGGCTTGGTGCCGGTATCCGTATCGTATTCCATCGTATCGAGCAAGATTAGCGGATATCTCCGAAGGGGCTATTATATAGTAGGCAGGCAAGGCGTAGGGCATGTTGGGCAGGCTTATATCAATAAGTTCAGCGCCGGCCTGTTCCATTTTTTCCAGGGCCGACCTTACTACTTTTTCTACTTTTATATCCAGCTCTTTTATAAAATATTCTTTTGGTACGCCAACTTTGATTTTCTTTAAAAAATTATAGTTGGCGCTGGCAGCCGGCAACTGGTTACTGTTATCTGACGCGACAGCGGTTGCATCAAACGCGTCTTTTCCTTTTATAGCATTAAAGAGGAGTGCCGCGTCCTCCGCCGATCTGGCGATAGGGCCTATCTGGTCAAGAGAGGAAGCCATGGCGATAAGTCCGTGACGGCTGACCGCGCCATAGGTGGGTTTGAGGCCCACGACTCCGCAAAATGCCGACGGCTGTCGTATTGATCCTCCGGTATCGGAGCCTAATGCCGCAAGGCATAGGTTTGCGGCGACAGCCGCGGCTGATCCCCCGGAAGATCCTCCGGGAACCCGTGTATGGTCATGCGGATTTTTAGTCGGGCCAAAGGCGGAATTTTCCGTGGAAACGCCCATGGCAAATTCGTCCAGGTTCGTTTTCCCCAGAAAGATTGCTCCGTGATTTTTCAGTTTTCGGATTACGGTGGCGTCATAGGCGGCTGTATAGTTTTCAAGGATCTTGGAGCCGGCCGTACATCGCCTGCCCTCAATTAAGATATTGTCTTTGATCGCCAGGGGAATTCCGAAAAGCGAGGGTAGGCCGTTTGACATTTCGACACTTTGATATTTCGAGCCGAGCATCTCATCGGCTTTTTGCGCCGCATCCGCGGCGTCCTCAAAAATATCAAGGTACGCATGGAGATTTTTATTTTCTCTTTTTATCGCGTCGAGACAATCCTCTACCAGTTCTGTTACGGAGAATTCTTTTTGGTGGAGTCCCGCGGAGGCCTGTTTAATTGTGAGTTCGTTTAGTCTCATTTTTTCTGCTAATTGCGGATATTCGTAATTAGGAAGGTCCGCAATTAATATGGCTAGTCAAATACCGCCTTTACTTTTGTCCATCCGCCTTTTTTATCCGGAAATGATCCGATAAGTTCTGCGGACTTACCCTCCAGGTCCTGGGAGGTTTGCTCGTCCGGGCGCATTACATTTTCTAACACTGTTCCTCCGGTCGTAGGCTCCACCTCGCCTGTCTCAACCTCATTAAGTTTTTCTACAAATTCTAAAATAGCCGAGAGTTCTTTCTCAAATTTTTGTTTCTCCGCGTCGGTAAGCTCGATACGGGCTAGCTGCGAGATATGTTCTACTTCTTTTCCGGTGATGGTCATTTTTTTTGGGCTTTATACATTTTTTTTATTTCTTCCACGGTGGTCGCATCTTCCGGATTTTTGTCGTCGCGAAAACGGACTAGTCTTGGGAAGCGCAGCGAATAACCGCGCGTGTTACTGCCGTGTCTGCCGGCCGTGTGGCGGGGGGAGAGCGTTATTTCATCGGCAAGTATTTCAACTACTAGCGCTGGCCGCGCCCATATATCCGGTGCGATTTCTTTGTCCGCCACGTAACTTTTTGGCATCTCCGGGGCTTTAAGTTTTTCCACCCTTTTATTCGCCTCTCGGAATTGTTCGTCTGAAAGACCGGTTCCCAGGCGGGATACGGTATAATATTTGTCTTCCGGGCCGCGTATGCCAAGGAGAAGTCCGCCGACGCCAAACCCCGCCCTTTTACCTCTGCCCCTATAGCCACCCATGATAACACAATCAATCGTATCAAGCAGTTGATTTTTGCCGCGCGCTTGTCCGGAGCGCAATTTTTCTAGAGCGGCGGTGGTGGCCTTTAGTTTTATCCAGTGAAACCCGCGGCTGCCCGCTTGATACGGCGCTTCCAAATTTTTCACCACCAGCCCTTCCAGTCCGGCCTCTACGCTTTTTCCAAGCTCTTTTTCTATAAGTGCGGGGCTTGCGGTCTCTGTCTGCCGGGCGAGCATAAGCGCGCCGATGCCCTGAACTGGTATGACTTTTTCCAAAATTGCTCTGCGTTTTCTGAAGGGTAAGTTCAGGAGCGATCGGCCATTGAGGTGCAATATGTCAAACACGAAGATATGCAGGGGTATTTTTTTGGCGAATTCCTCTATCTCATATTTTCGCTTGCGTTGTACCGTTTCTTGAAAGGCGGCGAATTTTCCGGTTTTGGCATTATATCCGATAGTTTCTCCGTCCAGGATTATGTTATCCGTTTTTAGTTTCCTGGCCGAAGCCGTAATCTCCGGAAACATGAGCGTTGTATTTTCCAGATTTCTTGAAAATAGGGCTATGCGTTTTTGGCCCCCTTCTTTCCAGGCATGAAGCTGGGTGCGGAATCCGTCTAATTTTTTCTCCACCCCCACGAGCGGCCCGGCTTTTTTGATGGTTTCTACCGCTCCGGGCAGTCTTTCCGCCAGGGAGGGTCTGACCGGTACTCCGGGGTTGGTCTCGATTTTTTTAAGCATTGCCAGCCCTCCCATTTTTATCTTTTTGGTTATTGCTCCTATGTCGGCGGTGACGTTGTATGCTCGCTCGATAAGCGGACGGGCCGATTTATCCCCTTTATTGGCCACGGACAGGGCGTCAAGAATTGTGGCCTCGGAGAATCCCAGGCGCATTTTGCCCAGGGGCATGCGAACCACGAATTTCACTGATCGCGCGTCAAGATTTGATAGAAGTTCTGCCATCTTTTTAATCTTCCGCTCCTGGCTTCCTTCGCCCGATTCCGCGGCGATTTCAAGGAGAGCGTCGTATAAATAATTTACGCTGAAATTTTTTGCTTTTTTATTTTTTTGCTGTTGGGCTAGTTCATGCGCCACATTACCTAAATCACCCGCGGATTTATATTTCTTGGTTATATAGGCCGGACTCTGGTCAAAGGCTAAAGCCAGCGCTTGGGTCATTATTTTCTCGGCAATGTTAAACTCCAATCCTTTATAGGCGGGCAGAAGTTCTCCCAGGAGCAGATAAGAGATTTTATCAATCTCTTCTCGGCTTGCCCTTTGGAAAATACTAGCCAGTATTTCCGTCATGGCGTTTCTTGAGGATGTATTTTCCAGCTTTTCTAAATAAACCGATAGATCGGAGAATTTCATGCCAATATCCGCCCAAATTTTGGAGTTACGCGTAAACGCGGAACGAACAAAATTTGGTTGCGGGATTGAGCACCCCCCACTTACTCTTGTGCACGTTGTTCATCGGCGCTAAAACGGAAAATCCTTTTGCGGGCCTGCTCTGTACGTACATCTTGCACAAAAGTAAGTGGGGGGTAAAGGTTTTCTAGCTAAATTTTCTGCGTCCTTCGGACTTGAAAATTTAGAGAAGGCCCCTTAATAATTAACTTGAAAGCCGCGTTTTACCACCCTTAGGGGGTTGGTCCCGCAGCGGTATTGCCCCGAAGTTATAATCTCGGTATTTCCTCCGGTCTTGGATACGCGGATCGTGTAGCAAGCGCCGGATTCGGTATCAAATGTTTGCGCCGGGAAACAATTGATCCCGGGAGTGGGACAGATTTCCCCGGTTATCCTGTCGCGAAAAAGCATCTTTTCAATCCCCTGATCGGCGGCGTAAAAAGCTACGAACGAATCGGCTATTTCGCCGGATATTTTTATCTGTCCGAGGACAACATTAAAAATTCCTATGGATATAGAAAAAAGCACAGATAGAATAACCACCACTAGAAGGAGGGTAATGCCCCGTTCCCCGGAAGATAAGGGGTAAAAGATAAAGGATAAAAACCTTCCTTTTTCATTTTTGTCTTTTGTCTTTTGTCTTTTGTCTTGAATCATAAATCTCTTAATCTCTGTGTTATCGTGGTCTGCATATCCAGGCTGGACTCAAGCAAGTATTTTGCGCTTCGGGAGCGTACCTTCAGGGCAAGGGTTGCTCTTGGCTGTCCATCGGCCGGTCCGGGCGCCTCTCCGCGCAGCGTAAAGGAAAGACGGTCGACCAGGACTTCCTCCGAGGTAAGAGGGGCTACTTTTTCCGGATTGGCGCAATCCGCGCTGGTAATATTTTGGACTGACCTCATTATAATTTTGTTGTCGGTATCCAGAAAGTAAGTGCGCGGCTCTCCCAGGGAGGTGGTAAAACTGATTTCCGATCCGGGAGGGGAGCACTTAACAGTTAACTGATAATTCGATCCGGTTCTCATCTCCTTAGTAATAAGTTCAAGCGAAAAACGGATGTTGTCTTGAATAGCTTGGATGTTAGCCGCTTTTATCTGGGCGTTGGAGACGCCAAGCATTATGCCTATGGCCGAGACGACCAGTACCGAAAAAAGACCGGTAGAAATTATCATCTCCAGCAGCGTAAAGCCGTAGTTAAATTTTTGCGTTTTTCGCATATGTCTTCTGACCGTTTTGTGCCGTGATCCCGGCCCGGAAATCCGCCCCGCGTGTTAGGTTAGCGCCAATTATAAAAACGTTCGCGCAGGCTCATATTTTTCATTGCGCCCCGTTCGTCCCAGGTGACGGTTGAGACTACATCCATTTGATCTTCAGCCGGGATGCCGGCATCTGGCGAATCGGGCGGGACTTTTATCGTCACACAGCGGCTGAAAATCGTCTCCTGGCTTCCGGTGTAGCCGTAGAGGCCAGTGGCAGAGTCAAAGCGCAATTTTTCTCCGCAGGAAGTTGAGAGGATGGGCATTATGATACTAGCCCCGTTTATCCCGCCGCAGTCCATGGCGATTGTTCTGTCCGTGGAAATACCCGCAGTGGCGTTTACGAACTTGTGGTCGGTCGGAGGGTAAGGCGGCTCCGGATCGGAATTCCACGGCCACGATCCCGGTCCGTTGAGGATGTCACAGGCAATATTGTTGTCGCGTACCGCGCGCACCAGCTCAATTCCCTCTTGGGCAAGATTAGCTGCTGTGATTTTGTTTTTAGCAAAAGAAAAATCAAAAATACCCCTGGTTATTAGCGCAACGGGTCCGACGAGTGCTGCCAAGATAACTGCGAGCGCTACTATGGTTTCGAGCAGAGTAAATCCCAGCTGGCTTGGCCGATGGAATTTTGGGTAAGGGGTCATTTTATGGAGATTTGTCCGCTGGTCCGCGCGACCACCTTCTTTTTTTTGCCGGAGGACGACGAGAGCTCCATCTCCACCCTATCTCCGATGGACGTTCCGTCGGTTCCGGTAATCGCCACTACCGCCTCCGGCGCGGAAAACATAATATGTACGATCGAATACGATGCGTTTGAAGAATCGAGCAGTGAGTTTATTCTTACTCCCGCTGGCAGAGCTTCATCCGCGCCTATTTTCGCATCATCCGACGTATAGCGGTTGTCGCGGACGACATCGACGAAAAGAAAATACGCTGAAGGCACGGCCTTGTCTAGTCTGATCCCGACCGCGTCCGGAATTTTAGGACCGGAGGAAGTTTCTACTTGAGTTACGGCTAGCGACATGTTTTGCGCGCGGCGAATGGCCAGTGCCAGTTCGCGGCTCGCCCGGTTTATCGCCCCGCCTTCACTAAGGCCGGTGAAGCTGACCAAAACGACCGTGCTTATCATGGTTATAATGCCGAGCATAACTACGACCTCTATCATAGTGAACCCCGCACATAATTTGTGCGGACGGTCTTTTGTATCCTGCATGGCGCAAATTATGTGTGGGGTGAACCCCGCGCATTTTTTTGACAGGATAAGCGGTCGCATATCTATAATTATATCCTTTTTCTCCCCAAACAAAAACCGCCCTTTGGTAGGGCATGGGCTATAGGCCAGAGCGTCATTTTCACCCCGCTAGAACGCCGCCGATCATGTCGGCGGCAGCTAAGAAAGGGGCCGATAGGAGTTAATGTTCCTATGATCACGACGCGAAACGTACGTTCTAACGGGATTCACGGCGAATACTATAACGGTCGCCGGGCACTATAGCGAGATTTGAAATTGGCTGGTCGACGAGAGTACCGTTTTTATAGATGTCCATACGCCGCTTTTCCCGGCAACGGAATATATTTTCCCCGTTCGAATAGAAAATTTGAACTGACCAGCTTGACCGACGGCGTCAAGCGCCCGCTCCAACTCATAGGATGAAGTCGTGTCGCTTTCAAATATTCGCAGATCTTTGGGGCCGAAATCAATCTCCACGATCTCTTTGGCGTGAGGCGGACGCTTGGGCATGGGCGAAGACCCGTAAGTAAGGGACGTTGATAGAAAGTCCTGGTAGAAGATTTGGTTGGAATAGAAAATTAGACCCAGCGCAAGGCAGGAAGAAATGCCGAGGGCGATCCAGGCGTAGACATTTTGGTTAGGGCTTACCATAGAAAATTAATTAAGCCGCTAAGGGCGAGAAAGCGCTGTCCCAGTATTTGCGCCAGAGCCGCGCCTATAATAATAAAAGGTCCGAAGGGCACCTGATCTTTTAAAGTTTTTCGGCCGGATAAGATAAGCAAAATTCCCGCTATTCCGCCGAGCCAAAAGGCGAAAAGAAATCCCGGGAGTGATAGCGGATAGCCGAGGACAAGCGACGTCGCAAAAATTAGTTTTGCGTCTCCAAGCCCCATGGCCGTACCTTTGGAAAAAAACCAAAAAAGGGCCAATACGGCTGAAAAAATAAGAGCCGCGGCTAAAGCGGCCGGGAGAGACGGGCGGTCCAGGATACGCTCGGCTAGGCCGATTACAGCAAGGACTAATACCGCGCCATTGGGAATGATCCGGTAGCGAAAATCAGACACGAGAATGACGATCGAAGCTCCCAGCCCCAAGGAAAGTGCTGAGATGGCCGAGAGAGTAAAAAGATCAAGTGATGGAAAAACAAAGTACGGTCGCCATAACTGCCAGGCCCCAACATACAAAAGTGCGGTTCCAAGTTCCACGAGCGGGTATTGCCAAGAAAGGGCGGCACCGCAATGGCGGCACCGCCCTTTCAAAAAGGCAAAACTTATAACGGGCACGAGTTCAAACGGAGACAATACGGCTTTACACGATTCGCATCTTGACCTTCCGCCCAGGGTTTCGCCACGACCTCCGCGGATGATGACTACGTTAAGAAAACTGCCCACCGTCAAGCCAAAGAGAAAGACGACAAAAGTAGCGAACATGGCCCGCTCAGGATTAATTTTTTAAGGCACCACGTCGTATTGCCTGTTTGTGCCGTCTGTGGTTCCGTCGGTCGTCTGGCCGGTGTAGGTTGCCCCGCCGGAAACGCAGGCCGGGGAGCCGGTAGCTGAATTACAGTCTTTGTCGCCGGTGAAGGCCGGGTTGGCTGAATCTTCAAGCTGGGCCGACAGGTGATAGGTAGTTCTGGTAGAGCCTCCTGCGGGCACGCCTGAGGCGAAACGATAGCAGATCGCCGTCGCATCCGTGCTTCCGGAGAGCGGGTCTCGCGGCACCTGCGGTATGTAGCCGTTGGTCTGCAGTCCTTCCAGCCCGTAAGCCACGGACAAGCTGCAAGTGGTGGATCCTAAGGGGTATTGGTTGCTTTGCCCGTCAAAGAAAAGTTCCAAGGCGAGCTGTATTTGCTTGATATCGGTAATGCGGCGGGCGTCGCGAGATTTGCGGCGTGCGCTGTTAAGCGACGCTAAGACGATCGATGCCAAAACGCCAATAATGGCGATAACCACCAGAAGTTCTATTAGCGTGAACCCTTTTGATTTATTTTTCATACGAATTTAAATAATATGGCTATTTACGTTTAAATGATTGACCTTTTAATTATATTGTTCTTATCTTGATTGTAAAACCCCTTTATCCACACCCGCAGTTTAGTTACCAGTAACTGGTTAACTAGATTGCTCCTACCAGATTGTATAGAGGTACTAACACGGCCGTCACCAGCAGGCCGATACCGATCCCCAAGAAAATAATAAGCGCGGGTTCAATCAAGGCGACTAGATTTTCCAGGGCCGAGTCCACCTCCCGCTGGTAGAATTTGGTGACGCTCTCTAGAATGAATTCCAGTCGTCCGGACGACTCGCCTATCTTTATCATCTGTGTTATCAGGACGGGTACGGCTTCTGATTTTTCCAGGGCGGCGGAAATGGTGCTGCCGCCTTTGACCGATTCGGTGGCGTCACGAATGGCTTTTTGATAAACGACATTGCCCACGACATCGCCTGTTATATTAAGAGCGCGGATAAGGGGCACGCCGCTGCTTATGAGCGTTCGGAGGTTGTCGGTAAAACGCGCCATATATAATTTACGGTAGAGTGTTCCTATTATTGGTAGGTTGAGCTGGAGCGAGTGAAAAAAAAATCTTCCCGCGGGCGTTATTCCCCAACGCCAAAGGAAAAGGGCTCCCACTACAAGCAGAGTAAGCATGGCCAAGCCCCATTGGCGGATGAAAAATGACAGATAGATGATAGCTTGCGTGTAGAAAGGGATTTCCTGTCCTGTGTCTTGGAAGATATCCAAAAGTTTTGGGATTACCACCACCAGCATGACTACGAGCACCCCCAAAAAAGCAAAAAAAACAAACGCCGGATATATGAGGGAATTGCGCGCTTTGGAGGTTAGATAGTAGGACCTTTCCAGGTGATCAGCAAGATAGGTGAATACCTCCTGCAGTTTCCCGGATTCTTCTCCGGATTGGATAAGGTGGATGTGGAAGGTCGAGAAAATGGAAGGATGTTTGGTCATAGCCTGCGAAAGCGCCATACCCCCGGCAACATCGTCCAGGATCTCCGCTATTGCCGCGCGGAGCATGGGTTTATTGGTTTCGCCGACGAGCGTTTTCAGAGCCATAACTACCGGAATGCGCGCTTCAAAGAGTGTGGCTAGCTGTCGGAAAAAAATTACCACATCTTTTTGAGAAACTGTTCCTACCAGCGGCAGGCGCAACGCAAATAAAGACAGGCCTTTCTGCTCGCTGATGGAAAGCACCATGAGATTATTTTGCTGCAATAAGTCTAAGGCCGCGTCGCGGCTTGAGGCCTCAATTACTCCGGTCCTGGTTTCTCCTTCTTTGGTGCGGGCTTTGTATTGGAATGTCGCCAAGTTTATTCGCGGGTGCGGTTCCCTCGTCCCGCCCTTTGCCGCTCACAAAGGAAACCCCTCCTTCAGTTCGCGAACAAAGGGCGGGACTCGACCGCACCACGCTCACTTTATAAAATTTATCCCTTGAGCAATGATTGCAATTCTCCGGGATTCAGCGAGTAGAGGACCGCATTTTCCATGGCGATCTCTCCGCGTCTTATAAGATCTACCAGGGAGCGGTTTAGGCTTATCATGCCCTGATCGGAGCTTGTTTCAATGACTAAATCCAGTTCATGGATTTTGTTTTCCCGGATGAGATTGCGGACAGCCGCATTCGCTATCATAACCTCCACGGCCGGCACAAGGCCGCCGTTTATTCGCGGTATTAGCCGTTGGGAGACCACTCCGATCAGCGTGGAGGAGAGTTGAGCGCGAATCTGATTTTGCTGGGTCGGGGGGAAGGTGTCTATTATCCGGTCGATGGTCTGGGCCGCATTATTGGTATGCAGAGTTGAGAGCACCAGGTGGCCGGTCTCGGCCGCAGTCACCGCGGCCGCCATGGTTTCCGCATCGCGCATCTCGCCTACCATAACCACATCAACATCCTGACGGAACATTGATTTTAAGGCGCGATGGAAGTCGGCGGTATCGCTGCCCACCTCTCGCTGGTCAATGGTGGCGTGATCCGAGGAGAAGAGATACTCAATAGGGTCCTCTATGGTGGTGATATGTTCTGCCCGCGTGCGGTTTATATAATCAATGACGGCGGCCAAAGTGGTGGATTTTCCGTGCCCGGTAGGGCCCACCACCAGAAGGAATCCTTGTTTACGCACGGCAAATTCCTGCAGAATAGGCGGCAGGCTTAGTTCGGTGAAGTTGCGAATTTTGGTGGGGATAAGGCGGAGCGCCGCTCCCATCGATCCCCTTTGAAAGAAAGCATTGACGCGGAACCTTGCTTTTTCGTGAAAATCGTAGGAGAGGTCTATTTCCCGCTCGCGCGTGAGTTTTTCTTTTTGCTCTTCGGTGAGCATGGAGAAAACATATTCCTGCGCGGTTTGAGCCGTAAGCACGTCCTCTTTAAGGAGCGGAACCAATCCCCCATCAATGCGCAGGGTAGGATGGCGGCCAACGGAGATATGGAGATCGGAGGCGCCCTCTTTTACGACAGATGTCAGAAGCTCTTCAAATGATTTTTTGTTTGCCATTGTTTTAAAAAAAAGTTATTTTTCAAGCAGTCTCTGGACTTTTTCCACTACTTCGCTTGGCGTAAAATGAGCCTTGATAATATAATCGTCCGCTCCTAGCCTCGTACCGCGTTCCACCTCTTCTTTCTGGCCCAGATTGGTGAGCAGGATGATTTTGGCATCCTTAGTTTCCGGACCCTGTTTTAATTCCTGCAGTACGTCAAATCCGTCCAAGGCCGGCATTACCACATCAAGCAATATGGCGTCGGGCTTGAATTCTTGCGCTTTTTTCAGCCCCTCCTTGCCATCATGCGCGGTCGCAATATCAAATCCGCGCTCTTTGAATTTAAGCACATACATATCAAGGATAAACGGATCATCATCAATTATTATGACTTTTGCCATAGCGTCAGTTACTGGTAACCAGTTACCGGTTATTACGGCGTTGCCGTATGGACTCCGGCGGATTTACCGGAAATACTGTTCGTTTCCAGATAATAGGTAAGCGTATAGGTTGAGCCGTCTGCGGAATCGTACGCATATTGGTAATTGCCGGAATTGAAAGGATCGACAGGCACCTGGTTAAGCGCGCCGTCATTTACCAGCGCCACGGATGCCTGGTCCGCGCCGGATAGGGGGCCGGAGTAGATAGGATAAGTCCTGTTGTTGACCGCATATATGGCCAGGGCGTTTTGCAGGGTTTTTATTTCCGATTCGCGTTCCGCGTCTCTTGATCGCGCACGGGAAGACGATACTTGTACTAAAATGAGCGATCCCAGAAGCACGATGATCGCCATTACGACCAGAAGTTCGACTATCGTGAAACCAACCGCTCTGTTTGTAATTTGTAATTTGTAATTTGTAATTTTTTTCATACTACCTCCAAGAGCTCTTCTAGCCCGATTAATCCTTTTAGCACTTTCAGTATACCATCTTGTTTTAGGGTAATCATCCCCTGGCGTTTTGCTTCCTCGCTGATACGCGACTCCGAGGGGCCGGTGAGTATGATTTTTTCAAGTTCCGGAGTCATGGAAAGAACCTCAAAGATGCCGGTCCGTCCCCGGGTACCTTTCGGACAGGAAGGACCCGCCTCGGCCTGATATATTTCCTGCAGCGCCTCTTTTTTTATCTTTTCGCGCGCATCCGCCGGCAGGGCATCAATTTCCTTGGCGATGAGTTCCTTCATTTTTGTCTGCAATTTAGTTTTTTTCCTCGAGTCCGGACAAAGCTTTCGCGCCAGCCTTTGCCCGACGGCCAGTATTAGCGTCGGGGGTATAAGGTACGGGTCAATGCCCATATCAATAAGGCGGGGGACCACGCCGATCATGAACCGCCAGTGCCGCGGTTTCTTTGTCCCGTATCTCGCCTACCATGATGATATCCGGGTCCTGTCTTACTATGTGGCGCAGGCCGGTGGCAAAATCATACCCGATCTCCGGTCGGATTTGAGATTGATTCACGCCAGCCACAAAATATTCGATTGGGTCCTCCAGGCTGACTATGTTGGTGCGTTCCTGGTTGAGAATCTGTAAAATCGCATAAAGGGTCGTTGATTTGCCCGACCCGGTGGGTCCGGTGATTAGTATCATCCCGTAGGGCCGTTTGATGTTTTCTTCTAGGAGAGAAAGATTTCTCCCTTCAAGGCCGAGGTCGGAAAGCGTTTTGACACCCGCCTCCGGATCAAGAATTCTTATGGCGACTTTTTCTCCGAAAGCGGTGGGGAAAGTGGATACGCGAAAATCTATATCCCGGCCCATAATTTCTGCGTGGAACCTCCCGTCTTGCGGGATCCTCGTTTCATCAATTTTAAGATTGGTCATGACTTTGATGCGGGTCACAATCGCCGGACGCACGTCCAGGGGCAGGAGAAGACTTGTATGCAGGACTCCGTCTACGCGAAAACGCACGCGCAGTTTATCGCGCGCCGGTTCAATATGGATGTCCGATGCGTGCCCTTCTACCGCGTGACGGAGGATTACGGCCATCATTTTGGTGACCGGCGCCTCTTCGACAATTTTGGCCGGCTCCTCGCGTCTTATTTTAACCTCTTCCCCCAGCGCTTCATATTCTTTTTCGAATTCGCCGAGGGCCTTGGTGACCTCGCCGGACAAACTGCGGTACTCCCCCAGGACGTTTTCCAGATCGGACGGGGTTATGACAAAAATTCTAGAAGGCAGATTGGCGCGCGCGGCGATAAATTTCAGGGCCTCCTGTGCCGATACGTCATCGGGGAAGAGCATCCCAATTTCAAGGTAGCCTTCGTTTCTGCCCAACGGGATCATCTTATAGTGGCGCGCCGATTCTTCCGGAATATCGCGCAATGCTTCAAAAGAGACGTTTAGGCCGCGCAAGAATTTTGTTGGGTATCCGGTAAGTTCACTTTTAGCGGCAGCCACGTCTTCCTCCGTCACCCCGTACTGGTAGAGAATTTCCTCCACGGGAACCTTTTTATCTTTGGCCTCTTTTCGTACTAGGGCGGATTTGGCGAGATCGAGAATATTTTGGGAAATGAGAATGTCTATGAGTGATTTGGCCATGGTATACTACGAATTACGTATTTTTACGAATATACGAATTCGTACATTCTAGCGGACTCGTTATTCGTAGAGATCAGAATGGTAAAAATGGATTTTCTCTTCCTATTTTTGTCTGCTCTCTTATTTTTTCTCCGGCCATGCCCTCTGGCGCCTGTAAGGATTTAAAGAAAGGGTCCTGGAATAAAGACACGTCAAGCTGAAGATCTTTGAGCCGTCTTAATTCGGAAAGTCGTGTTGAGAAAGAACCCTCGGCGCGAGCTGTCTCCGGTCGGGTCGCGGTTTGGGCGTAGCCATACCATAGGTAGGCAATTAAGCCAAGGACGATGACAAAAACGAGAAGAAGGATTGTTTGTCTGTTCATGGGATACTACTAATTACGAATATACGAATGGACAAGATCGGTTTCCTGTATCCGTACCGATCCGTAATCCTTAGCGGCCATCACTGATAATACGTTTTTGCTTTGATAGCTATATCCAATGCCGATTCTTTCTCCGGTGATACAAAGGAGATGTTTTCTACGTCAATCAAGCGGAGATTTTTTTCCAGGTCGCTCAGGAATTCTTTTAATGCTCCATAGGTGCCGGAGATAGAAATCCCTACCGGAAATTCGTTAATGCCGCCGCCTTTGGGGATAGAAACTGGCGCGCCGCCGGGCCTGGGCTGTCCGCCAGCGGAGACGGCAGGCGCCGCAGTGCTTGATAGATCGATTCGCCGCAAGACAAGATTGCTTTCTGCGGCCATGCGCTCCAAGGACACCAGAAAATCAGCGGCATTAACTCCGTTGGGCAGCGCCAGGTCAATGCGGTCCAGATTGTCGGCTGACACCGAGTTTATTAAATTAAGGAGCGCATCGCGATTTTGGATTAGCGTATCAAATTCCGCGCTGATACCGCCAAGCGCTGTTAAATCTTCCCTCAGGCTCCTGAAATTCTGCCATTGAGGAGCAAGATAAAAAAGGCCCAGGACAGCTGTCCCAAAAAGCAGAATGATAGTTATGAGCAGACGAGGCATAGTGTTTTGCCGGTTACTAGTTACCAGTTACTATTCATTAATTTACGGGCGCAGATGCAGAATGGACGGCTTAAAAATTATGGCCATTTTAAAATTTGCCAGGTTTTTGGCACCGATGGACAGGCCGCCGAATTCCACCGTCTCAATGTTGGGATCTCCTTCCAGCAGGGCAATTTGTTCGGCCAGCACCGCATAGCTTGCCGCTTCTCCGGTCATGTCGAGTTTTCCCGCGCTGCCGCTGAAATTAAAGTTTAAAAATCTAACCCGCGGGTGGGTATGCGTTTCAAGAAAATTCAAAATATTTGAAGGAAAAGAGTGCTGGGAAAGAAGAGCGCGCATTGATTTGAGGCGAGCATCCAGAAGAAAAATTTGATTTAAAAGTTCAGGCCTCAATTCTTCCTCTTTTGTTTTTACCTGTGCTATGAGTTCATCTCGCGCCTTGCCCTGCGCATTATTCAATAACCAAAGGCCTCCGTATCCGGCAGAGGCGAGAAAAAAGGCAAGAAGAGAAAAATAGAAGAGGATGGATCCGCCGCGGCGCATCTGCAGTGTCTGCAGCGGAGATTCTTTTTTGAGAAGTAGATCGGCCATATAGACTACGAATTACGTATTTTTACGAATGTACGAATTCGTACTTTCATACGATTCGCTATTCGTGGTGATCAACGGGTGGTGATTTCTCTTAAGGCCAGTCCGGCAGCGACCGAGAAACTGGGACCGATTTCCCGCAAGGTGGGCTGCATAAAAGCCGGCGTTACCATTCGCGCAAATGGGTTTCCCCGCGACACTTCCACCCCGAACTTTCCGCTTACATAATCCACAATACCTTTAAGATTTGAGCCGCCGCCCGTAAGGTTGATTTTCTGAATTTTCCTCGGCGCCTTTCGATTGTAGAGGGCGATCATACGCTCTATTTCAGCAAACAGGGTTTCTACGAGGGGAGCCATAATGGAAGTTATTTCCCGTTCCTCGATTCTCTCGGAAAGGCCGGTTGTCCGTTTGATTTCCTCCGCGCGTTCCCTGGTAATATTCATGCCTCGCTCCAGCGCCCTTGTCAGCTCCTGCGATCCACGGCTGAAGTTGTGGGATATGCGTACCCGTCCTCTGTCTACCAGCGAAAGCGTGGTTGAGGTCTGGCCTAAATTTATAATAGCGGTGGGCGTGGGATCTGTCCCCATTAAGGAACGTACGATGCTGAATGTTTCAACCTCCAGGGCTCTCGCATGAATTCCAGCAAGCTCAGCGACGCGTTTGTATTTTTCCACTATCTCGCGGGGTACGGCCACCAGCAATACGTCAATCGTATCCGTCTCCGCCTCGGACTCAAATATATCCCAGTCAAGTACTACCTCTGCGGCGGGAATTGGCACGTATTTTCTCGCTTCATACGGGACGGCCGCGTCTATTTCTCTCTTAGAGATTCGCGGGAAAGATATTAAGGTTATGAAACTTGCTTCTGCCGGTACGGAAAGCACGGCCTCTTTTGTCGTAACATTCGATTCCCTAAGAAGATCTTTAAGGAGCGAGGATATATCGCTGTCAAGATAGCGTAAAAATCCCCCTCCGCCGCCGGCGCTTTTTAAATATCCCTCGGTAAGCAGTTCGCCGTAGGTCTCCAATATGGCGCGTTCGGACTCATACTTTAATTGTACCACCTTGGCCGAATGTGTTCCAATGTCAATGCCAATAACGCTCGTGGGTTTACCGAATATAAACCCGAGCGAAAATTTGGGAAAAGTAATTTTTTTGAAAAAGGGGATATCCACCATCTGCTGTCCATTATATGATATTTTCAGCCGCAGAGCACTAGTTTATAATACCTCTATGTCAATTTTATCCCTTAAAAAAGCCATTCTGGACCTTGTTTTCCCGGTTCGGTGTCTTGGCTGCGGCCAGGAGGGTGATTTTTGTTGTGTATCTTGCCGATCCCGACTCTATTTCATTCCTCCGACCTGCTTTGTATGCAAAAAGATGGTTCCGGCTAAGAAAAGAGCTCCTCCCGGAAGAACCTGTACTGCGTGCCGTAAAAAGTCCAGTATATACGCGTTTTTATCCCCATTTTTATATAATGATGAGGTCATACGCGGACTGGTTTCTTCACTGAAATATCAGAGAGTTAAGTCCTTGGGCCCGACATTGGGCGATATGCTTACGGAATATCAGCAGAAATTTGATGTTTCCCTGCCCAGGGGCGCCCTTTTTATACCTATTCCGCTTCATACCGGCAGACAGCGCATTCGCGGCTTTAATCAGGCCGAACTCATTGCCAAGCGTCTCGGAGAACGCTTGGGCCTCGCCATGGAGACAGGAGCTTTACTAAAGGTCAAAAAAACAACTCCGCAGGTGGAGTTATCGGCCGAGGAAAGGCGCAAAAATGTGATAGATACATTTGCCGTGAGCAAGGCCATGGCCGTAAAAGGGAGAACCGTTTTACTGCTTGATGACGTGAAGACGACCGGCGCCACCCTGGAGGAGGCGGCGCGAGTATTGAAAGAGGCCGGAGCCAAAAAGATATGGGCGATTACCGTTGCTCATTAAATAAAACACCGCTGGGCGAGCCAGGCGGTTAGGTAAAGATTTTTTTCAGTGCTTCGGTGCCGAACCCTTGCACCAACGCAAGGTCAGGTTTTGTAACCCGTAGGAGCTGCTTATTAGAATATGCACGCCTGTTACGAATTATACGGTTTCCGTCCAGGCCTTCCCTGCCGTTCAATACAACATAAGGGGCTGCGGTTGCAAAAAGCGTTCGGTTACGCATCCTCCTAATTCTTTTGAGCGATCTTTTCAGAAGATCAAGCATTTTTTGTTTTGCGGCCATATCATCTTTTGCTTCGAAATCAATGTCTTTGATAAGTAAGCGGGGTGAACGGCGAGGGGTATCCAGAAAGATCAATATTAAGTTCCACTTTTCCTTTCCATCCGCAGTCAGCGCTCTTTCAAGAGCCATGCCTTGGTCTCCAGTTCAAAAAATCAAGAGCCAAAACAAAAATAGCACAACCCGTGCTTTTTGTCCATGTTGTGTTTTGTAGACATCAGGTGTCTACACAGATGCAAAAGTTCAATACGCCACCCGGGTGGCGTATTGAAAAACTTCAGCATGGTGCGTTTTTATTCGCTAGTAACCCGCAATACCTCCTCAATGGATGTTATCTTTTGCGCGGCTTTGATGAATCCTTCCTCGAGCATGGTGAGCATGCCTTCTTCCCGGCCCCGTTTTTCAATATCATCCGACGTTGAGTTTTTCATGACGAGTTCCTTTATGGATTCGGACATCTCCAACACCTCATGTATTCCAATCCGGCCTTTATACCCTTCGGGACACTCTTCTCCTTTTTGCGGCCTTCCCCATTCCACTTTCTCAATGGCGGTTTTCGCGTCAACTATTTTTTCGCGTTTCAAAACCTCCAGTACACGATCAAGATTAATGTCTTTTTGGAGACTGGTGATTTCTCCACGCGATAGCTTGTAGGCTTCATGCTCTGGGCATAACCGCCGTACTAAACGTTGCGAGATGATGGCGGTGACAGTAGAGGCAATCAAAAACGGCTCTACCTTCATGTCCAGTAACCGCGGGAGCGCTCCGGCCGCGGAATTAGTATGCAGAGTCGATAGCACTAAATGGCCGGTGAGCGCTGCGTTTATGGCGAGCCCCGCGGTTTCATTATCGCGGATCTCGCCCACCATGATTATATTTGGATCCTGGCGCAGGAGCGAACGCAGGCCGTTGGCAAAAGATAGTCCAATGTCCGGGCGGACCTGCGTTTGGTTTATATGCGGGATGCGATATTCGATCGGATCTTCAACGGTGGAGATATTGACGCCGGGCTTATTCAGCATTTCCAGAATCGTATAAAGAGTGGTGGTTTTTCCCGAGCCGGTGGGGCCGGTGGCTAGTATTATTCCGGTCGGACGCCTGATGGCGCGCTGGATTCTTTCTAGGTTCTCGCCCCAAAATCCGAGCTCCTCCAGAGCAAATCCTTTAACGCTTTCCGGCAGAAGCCGCATCACTATTTTTTCTCCGTCAAATACCGGCAGTACAGATACGCGGAAAGAAATCCTGTATTCTTCATTTTCAACTTTAAATCTGCCGTCCTGCGGCAGGCGGTGCTCGTCGAGTTTTAGATTGGACATTACTTTGATGCGCGCGACCAGGCCCGGGGCGATTTGTTTGGGAAGAGTCATCGCGTCGTGCAGTATCCCGTCTATGCGGTAGCGTACCAGTACCTCTTTTTCCATGGGCTCGACGTGTATGTCAGAGGCGCTTTGCAATATGGCGTGGCGGATTAGGGTATCCACGATGCGGATAACCGGAAGATCTTCGGCCAGTTTTTTTAAATTCTCCGTTTCTGTATCTCCTTTATCTCCTCTTGTCTCCGTCGCGACTTTGAGTGTGTCCGCCTCTTTCTTAAGAATTTCTCCGAACTCTGCTTCCAGCGTCTTCTGATATTGTCGTAGAATATGCTGTATTGATTCACTCGTGGTCAGGCGGGGAAGAATCCGCAGGCCCTCTTTTTTCCGGATAAACTCTATAGTTTGAATATCGTCCGGGTCGATCATGGCCACCTCTAAATCGCCGTCCGTTTTTTTGAAAGCAATTATATTGTGCTTGCGGGCTATGGGCTCGGGTATAATGCGAAGAATTTGTGGAGGGATTGTCTCGCGGGTGAGATCAACAAAGGGTATGCCAAGTATATAGGCCTCAAGGCGTTTAAGTTCGTCTTCCTTGGCGTAACCTTTATTGAGCAGGACCTCGCGTAGTGTCTTGCCCAGTTTTACCGCTTCTTCTTCCGCTTCTTTCAAGAGATCGGTTTTGATGAGCCCTGAGTCCAGGAGAAATGCTTTGAGTTGAGATTCTTCAACGCGCATGCGGTCTCGATGCCAATATGCGAATGAATACCAATTATACGAATTCGTATCATTGGTAAATTAGTATATTCGTATCGATACTTTAGTGGTGGCGCCGAGCTGTAGTGCCTTCTCTACGTCCGTGCTTCCTTCAAGATTGGTCAAAATCACCACCGGAATATTCTTGGTTGCCTCATCGCGTTTTAGCTCCTGCAAAACCTCAAAGCCGTCTTTTTTGGGCAGAATCAGATCAAGAAGGATCAAGTCCGGCTTTTCTTCTTTGGCCAAACGCAATCCGATCTCTCCGTCAAGAGCCGATGACATCTGGTATCCTTCTTCGGAAAGAATCTGGGTCGCGGCGCGTTGAAGCGCGGATTCATCCTCTATGAAAAGTATCTTCTTCATGGGTTACTACGAATTACGAATTTTTACGAATGTACGAATGAACAAATTAGTATTCGTATATTCGTACTGATTAGTAATTCGTAGTGATCATTATTTTGTTAAACATATCTTTTCGCTATAAGGGCTGATACCCTCTCCACAATTTCATCAAGAATGAAGTGTGCCTTGATAAGGTAATCGTCTGCTCCCAATGATCTTGCTCGATCTACGTGTTCTTGTTCTCCCAGGTTGGAAAGGACGATCACCGGGATATTTTTACTTGCCGGGTTTTTGCGGATTTCTTGCAGAATTTGGAAGCCATCCACGCCCGGCATCACGAGATCAAGCAGCACGGCGTGAGGCACTTCTTGGGCAAGATGCTCCATGGCGTCTTTGCCGCCCGCAGTTTCTTTGACCTGGAATCCTTCCCGGGCGAGTTTTTCCGCAAGAAGTTTTCGAAGGAAGGCGTCATCCTCGATTATAAGGATTTTGTACATATATTATGATGGCGTATATGGGCGGGCGGCGCGGTTATTTTTAGGAAGAGAGAATTGAAACATACTTCCTTTTCCTACCTCTGATTCTACTTCAATGGTACCGCGGTGTCCAACGATAATGTTGTGGGAGATAAAAAGTCCTAAGCCCGATCCTCCCGGCTGCATTTTGGTGGCCTGGGACGAGCGATAGAACTTGGTAAAAAGCCGCTCACGTTCCTTCGGAGGTATGCCGATACCGGTATCTTGTATGTTTACCAGAAGCGCCTCTGGTTTTTCCTCTAGGCTTACTTGTACCTTGCCGCCGCTTGGCGTATAGGCCAAGGCGTTTTCAATGAGGTTTTGAAGCACCATCTCTATTTTTTGGCGATCCAGGGGAATCGCGGGGAGCGGCCCTTTTGGTTTCTGAAAAAAGAGCTCTACGTTTCTCTTGGCGGCGATATCTTTGAAGGAAGAAACGGCCTTTTCCGTGAGTGACGCGAGGTCTTCTTCCAGGAAAGATAGTTCAAATCGCCCTTCTTCTATGCGCGACACGTTAAGGAGGTCGTTGACGAGCTGGATCAGGCGCTCATTGGTGTCGTAGCTTGATTGCAGATATTCTCGTTGTTCTGACTTAAGCGATCCGAGATCTCCGTCAAGGATAAGCCGGAGCGCCCATTTTACGGCCGAGAGCGGGGTACGAAGCTGGTGGGCGGCGATGGATATGAATTCCGACTTGAGGCGCGAGAGTACTCGCTCGCGCGTCATATCCCGCAGCACAAAAAGGATTTGTCGATGGGCAGTTTCTTCTTGCGAGAGCATCACGGTATCGAGTGCCAGATAAAGCTCGGCGGGGGCAGTAATGGCCACCTCGCGCCTGGGCACGATACTTTTAAAAATTCCGTTTGGGGCATCGGTTGGAAAGAAAATTTTAGGGAGAAGCCCCCAGAAGGTATTTTTGTCATCGCCGGGACGGATGGTACGGGAAGTGATCTCTCCCTCCAGCAGAAGTAGGTCGCGAGCCCGCGCATTGGCGAGCAATACCTTTCCTTCGCTATCGGTAACAATGAGGCCGTCGCTTAAATTGGCGATGATTTCCGCCTTTTCGCCCCGTTCTTTTTTGAGTTCCCGAAAGAGTGATAGGAAGGAACGGGCGCTAAGGATGAGAAGGAAAATCAGCAGGGAGGTTATACCCGCGACAATAAGATTTAAGCGAAGAACCGACGTTGATGCCTCAAAGAATTCCTGTTCTGGTTCCTCCGCCACCACTCCCCAGCCAAATGTTAAGGCGCGGGCAACGGCAAAAACGTTTTTGCCTCGTTCGTTGGAATAGCTGCCGGAAATAATCCGGATAGGATTCCCGGATTCTTCCCGAAGAATTTCTGCGATTATCTCTCGATTTTTTAAGCTGGCCACGGTGAGCGCGAATTGCCTGTCCGGATGCGCGACAAGATTCCCCATGCTGTCCACTACGTAAACTGCTCCCCGGGCGCCGACCTTAATTTGCGAGACCGCATCCCATATTTTACGAAGATCAAGATCGGCCATCATAACGCCGATCACTATATCAATTTCATCCATGATAGGAATGGCAAGTTGGGTGGCGGGGATTGCGCCGAAACTCACCCGTGCTCTGCCTACATGAGAACGCCCGGCGCGCGCGTTTTCAAAAGCATCTTCGCCTACGGCCTCTTTCAGGTCCTGCTTGCCAAATGTGACTAATCGGGAGGAGACGGTGAGATCTTTGCCCGCGGCATTCAGAATCCGTATTTTTTGAAACTCCGGATAACGATGTAGGAAGAGAGAGGCCTTCTCCTCGCGGCTGACAGGATCAGAAAAATCTATGGCTACACTGCTGGCGAGTTCTTCCAATAGGAGGAATCGTGTGTTAACAAATCCATCCAGCTCCACGGCGGCGCGTTCAAGTATGGCCGTGTGGCTTTCAAGCTCCTTGGCGACAATAGATTGATAGTTTGAAAAAGAAAGAAAGGCGTACAGACCCAAAAGCGCGAGCCCGATGCCGATGACGCTCGCGGTAAGATAGGCTTCTGACGCCCGAAGTGATCGTAGAGGGCTAGGGATTGCCATCGATGAGGAGATCGGCTTTACGAAGCAGCGATTCCGGGAAAATTACCCCGATCTCGCGCGCTGTTTTTTTATTTAACACCAGTAGGAGTCGGCGCGGCGCGTCAATCGGCAGAAGCGATGGATCCGCTCCGCGTAAGATTTTGTCCGCGTATATTGCCGATTGTTCACCGGACACAAAATAGTTAGGTCCGTAACCCAAAAGACCCCCTTTCTCCACCATATCTTTATCGAATACGGCAAATGGCAGTTTTTCTTTTTTTGCCTGTTCAATCTAGGTCTAGCTTTCGGGCGGCCTCGAGCGCGGAGTCGTAAGAGCTTGCTCCCGGGATGTCTTCGGGCGTGAACGGTATAGCCACTTTTTTTATCTTCGGTACAGCTTCTTTGAGAAATTCAAGGCGTTTGGCGGCCAGGGGAGAAGAGAGAGAAGAAACTCCGGTAACATTTTTCCCCGGCCTTTGCGGGGATTCAATGACGCCCGAAGCCAAGGGGTCGCCCATTGAGCCAAAAACAATAGGGACGGTTTTGGTGAGTTTGTGCGCTTCCACGGTCGCCGGAGTTGAATAGATGTGCAGGAGGTCCACCCCCTCTTTAAGTATTCCGGATATTACCGAGGGGAGTTCTTCCCGTTTTTCCACGAAATTAATACGATAAATGATGTTCTTCCCCTCCTCATACCCCAGTTCTTTCATTTTGCTTCGGAACCCTTCCACTCCCGGCCGGTACGATTCGCCGCGGACTATTATGCCAACCGTATAAGTTTTTGGGGGTTCTATGGGCTTTTTAAAAAAATTCAGCACTGCCGACCATCCGCCCAGGAGTAAAACGACAATGGCTATGGGTATTATTTTTTCCATAGGCGAAGTTTTATTTTATTATCGGCAAGGCAAACCAGAAGGTGCTTCCCTTTCCTTCCTCGGAGCGAAATCCTATTTTTCCGTCCATGGCTTCGATTATTGATTTGGCGATATAAAGGCCTATGCCCGTGCCTTCGGTTTGATGGCGGATGCCATTCTGGGCGCGGAAGAATTTCTGAAAAATAAATTTTTGTTGTGCCTGCGGTATGCCCACGCCAGTATCGGTAACGGCCAGTTCAACCGTGCCGTCTTTCTCCCGGATGGAGACGGTAACCCGACCGTTGCCGCGGCTGTAACGAATAGCATTATCAACAAAATTTTGTATCACCATCAAAGTACGGTCGCGGTCTCCGTTGACTTCCGGTAGATTTTTTCCGGGCTCAAGTTCCAAAGTGACATTGGAGGCCTTGGCGTAAGCTTGGAACTCATCCATTATACTTTTGGAAAGAGCAGCGAGCGAAATCCGCTCTTTTTTTATAACAAAAGTGCGCGCTTCAATCCTGGAAACTTCCAGCAACGAATTTACCAGGCGGATCATTTTCTCGGTTGAGCCGCGCAGCGTTCCCAGAAAATTATTTTCTGGGGAGTTTTCCTGGTTATGCGATAGACGGCCCATAGCTTCAATCGTCCATTTGAATATAGAGAGCGGGGAACGCAGCTGATGTGAAACTATGGAGATGAATTCGGATTTCATGCGGTTGGCTTGCGCTATGGCATTGAATCCGGCGATGATTAGATTTCCCACTACCAGGGAGATCACAGTTACGATTATCACCACTAGCGCCGCTATTTCCGGTTCATCCGTATATCTGGTGGCGAGAATGTATGTGGCAATCATGGAGATAACAGTAATAAGCCCCATCACCAGCACCAAAAAAGGCGGGCATTGCCAAAGTTTTAGATGAGCCGATCGGCATTCTCCTACTATATTCAGTTGTCGCGCCCAAGTAGGCATTGATTTTAGTATATCATACACGCATAAGAGGTGACATAATTTTGCTCCACAGGCTCTTGATTTTTTAAATCAATATGCTACTGATAACATCAGCGACAAGTACCTTGAGGTGAGAAAATGGTAGATAGAACTGCGGCCGATATTGTCTCCATGACTGCTAGCTGTTCCGCGCGTACTTATAATCGTCTGCCGGTGGTGATTGAACGCGGGGAAGGCGTTTGGTTGTATACGAAAGAAGGAAGGAGGCTTCTTGATTGCTTCGCCATGTTTGCGGTCGTAAACTTCGGGCATGCGAATCCACGCATCTCGAGAGCGCTTTACACGCAGGCCGAAAAAATCTCGGTGGTCGCGCCCTCCCTGCATAATGAAACGGCCGCAGAGTTTGCGTGGCGACTCTGTAGGTTTACAAAAGCCCGTCGTATGCACTCGGCAATTATCGGAACAGAGGCTTTTGAAAAAAGCGTAAAGATTCTGCGCAAGCGAGGCTACATGGCTCTGCGCAAATGGGGCGATAGGGCCAAAGTTACAGAAAATTCGGCACAGATTATCGTCTGCCGCGGAAATTTCCATGGGAGAACTTATGCTTCCTTAAGCGCTTCCACCAACCCGCGCTACCGTCAAAACTTTGGTCCGTTCGTTCCCGGGTTTGTGGCTATTCCTTTCGGCGATGCCGAGGCGCTTGAGCGGGCCATCACTCCGCAAACAGTCGGTTTCGTCCTAGAACCGATTCAGGGAGAAGGCGGCATTCATGTCCCGCCGTCCGGATATTTGCGTCAGGTGAGGCAGATTTGTGATTCTGCCAAGATCGCTCTTGTTTTTGACGAAATCCAAAGCGGGATGGGAAGGACCGGAAAGAATTTCGCTTCCGATCACGAGGGAGTAAAGCCGAATTTGAGGCTGGTAGGCAAGGCTTTGGGCGGCGGTGCGCTTCCTATAGCGGCCGTGGTGGGAGATGAAGAGTTGGTGGGGCTGATTGAGCCCAAAGACGACGGAAGCACTTTTGCTTTTTATCCTCTGGGATGCGCGGTGGCCATAGAGGCAATGAACATTCTCGAAGAAGGCGAAGTAACAGCCAACGCGGCGCGGGTCGGGGAATATTTCATGCGGCATGTGCGAGAGCTTTCTCATCCTCTCATCAAAGAGGTTCGCGGACTAGGGCTTTTTATCGGCATTGAGTTTGCGGAGGGCGTTTCGAGCAGCCGACTTCAGGAGATGCTGTTGGAAGAAGGAATGATCTGGTGTATGGCCGGAGAACATGTTTTGCGCTTTACCCCGCCCCTGATTATCACCGAAAGCGAGACGGATATGGCCGTGGAAGGACTTAAAAATGTCCTGGCGAGACTTTAAGTCGATCGCCTCGACTGCCTAAAAAAGAAAAACGACCTATCCCGTTTGGGAAGGTCGTGTTTTTATTTCTAGTCAGAATGAATTTTGGTTGGTGCGGCAGCCGGATCTTCGCCCGAATTAGGATAAACAAGCGTGCGGGCGATCTGTGTCTCCGGATCGAAGAATTTCTCTATAACTTCCAGCACCTCTCTGCGAGTAGTTTTACGAATGTTTCGTACGTGCTCGCAAATTTCTTCCGGCGCGCCGCCGATCTCCATATCCAGCATCCATTCCAGGAAGTCGAATTTATAGTCGCTTGCCATAATGGCAAAATGAGTTTCGATTCTTGCTTTCGCATCTTCAATTATGGATTGCGATATGCCGTCTCTGCGGTATGTGCGGAAAAGATTCAATAGTGTTTCTTCTACGCGTTCCAGCAGTGAGCTATTCGTCTGTATGCATATACAGAAGCAACCGGCCAAGGGCGAAACCTCATAATCAATGACATTGGGATGATACATATGTCCGCGTTTCTCCCGGACTTCATAGAAGACATCGCCGGATAAGAAAGATTTTCCATCTATTTCATGTCCGCCGAGAATGCATCTTAGTACTTCTAGCGCATACCGGTATTTCGTTTTAAATGAGGGAAGTCTGCAGCCAAGCGCAATTCCTCCAAGGTCTGCCGGCAGACGATCGCTTTGGCGGGGCTCCGGCTTTAACACAAGAGGATCGGGCAGACGGCATTGTCTGATTGATCGTTCAATATCTTGTTTGTGGTTGAGTGAAATATGCCGGGGGTTTACCCCTTTTTGCTTCAAAGACTTTTCATGTCGTCTGAAAAATGCATCTGCCGCTCGTACTAGGCTCCGATGCGGAAGGCTCCCGTGTCCCACGACTGTAACTAGATTTGGCTCAAGAAGGCTTTGGCAGTACGACAGCACGGTTTCATAGGAAAGTCTTCGTACGTCTTGAGGATCAATTACAGTCTTTCGCGCTATAGGGTTTTCCGCTCCAAACAGCGTTTGATAAAGGAAGTCATAAGCATGCCATGCGGGTTCGCTGGCGCGCTCTTCCATCTCCCGCTCAACCGCATCTCGTTCAAGGAGAAACTCCTGTTCGGTAAATGTGGGTTGGGCGACAAGTTTGGACAGCACCCGGAAAGCTTTTCTGAAATTCTTTCTGTACTTTTTACCCTTGACAAGCGCAAGATGCGGAACGAGAATCTGGCACTGCATTGTATGGGCCGTACATTCGCCGGTCTTCTCAAGTATGCGCATGGCTCTTCGTTGCGGGTAGCCGGGAGCGGCTTTCAGCAAAAGATGCTCAACCATGTGGAAGAGCTCTTCAAGCCCCGGTGGATCAAAGATTGTCCCGATGTTGAATCCGAATCCGAAAGCTGCGGTGTCGTTTCGTGCGAAAGAGGAAAGCACCCGCGCGCCATTGTCGAGTACAGTCCGCTCGACAGAGCGAGAAAGCTTTTCATGCTGCATGGCGCTCACCCCTTTCTTTTATGACAAAGATCGTTTTGTCAGCGCTTAAGCGATGTTAGCACGGGTTTTTTAAGGACGCAAATTGTTTGCTGTCATATGCTTTTTGTGCTATGAATTTCTGGAAGAACGCGTTTGGAGGTTTTTACATGATACGGACTTACGAGGTTGTTGCCGGCGATACTCCTTGCGGGCCAGTTACGCTTAAGTTCATTGAAATAAAAGGTAAATACGCTGGACCAACATTGGTTTTGGTTTCTGGAGTTCACGGAGATGAACTTTCCAGCATAGGAGGATTGTATCTTTTCCTCGACGAGCTTGCCAAACTCTATGGTGAAGACGGTATCCGCGGGAAGATTCTGGCCCTTCCCTTTGCCAATCCGTTGGCCTTGATGCAGCGCACTTGGGGGTTTCAATTGAGCGGCGTATCTGACGTGGCTTTGCACGAGAATCTGAACCGTTGTTTTCCGGGCGATCCCACGGGCACTTTTGGCGAGCGCCTGGCTCATGTAATTTTCACTTATCTTTTGGGCATGACGCCGGATCTGGTGATTGATCTTCACTGTATGCCTTCTAGTTCCTGCATTATTGTGGATCCAATTGCTCCGGATGCCGTCAGCAGGCATAGCGGGATAGTCCTGAGAGATATCACTTGGAATTTGGCAGAAAAACTTGGCTTGGGCGTAGTACACGATTTTCCCGATGAGGAGTACCAAAAAGAACGCCTTTATTCCTCGCTCTCGGCAGCTTTTATTCAGGCAGGTATTCCGGCATGCACGGTTGAGGTTCCGGGCGGTCCGGTATCAGTTGCCGAGTCCGAAGGTATAGTAAAATCGGTTATTTGGAATGCCGTGTCTGCGCGGACTTTAAATATAGTTCCTGCAGAGAAAGAACTTTATAATTTCCCCGTCACCTGCCCGAACGCCTGGTTGTCACGAAGCGAACTTGGTGTCGGAAAATACGCCTGTATGCCGGGGCCGCGAGCAGAAAAGTCAGGATTTTTCCGGCCGCTGGCTGGCTTGGCCAAAGGATTTTGCAAAGTGAGGAAAGGAACACTGATAGGCGAAATTTTAGGCGGAGCGCTTGAGAAAGTGGCTGATGTTAGATCTCCGGTTGATGGCTTTTTGGCATACTTCAGCAATGTCTCCATGGTTTCTGAAGGCGACCGGCTCTGCTGGTTTTTCGTGGAAGAAAAGAAATAGCTCCGACTCAAAGTCGGAGCGTTTTAATCCTGAAAGAACTACATTCCTGTTTCCATCACATTTCCGGCAATCGCTTCCAATTGCACGTCGTCAACCAGCACATGCGGCATGTGCCGCACGCTATCTGCCGCCCAAACAAGCGGTGTTTGTCTTTCTCGTGAGATTGCCTGAATGCGGTGAAGTATCCGCTGAAGGTTGTCGTTGATACGGAGAGAGTTAATGGCCAGGCCGCCAACAATCCTACCGTTTTCGATCAGATATGAATCGGCAACTACCGTGCCGGTGAAATCTCCTTGCGATGGCGGACCCATCGGATAGACATACCAGAGACGTCCCAAGAGGAGTCCATGTCCTATCTGCGTTATCATTTCACCCAACGGAATCGGGTCGGAACTTGTGAGGATAACGTTAGTCCCGAAAGACGATGTTTCGCTTGAAGGAGTTCGTCCGCCACCGCGTTCGGCAAAGCGAAAACCATTTCGTGGAACCAGCGTTTGCTTCCAGTTGTTGGGATCCTGTCCGAGCTTTTCCTGTGCGCGCGGATCATGCAGCATCCTCTGCATTTCGTACCAGTTGGCAAGCGCTCCAACAAACACGCCGTCTCTTATGAGCTGGGTTTGGCCCGTGGGCAGTCCCTCGCAGGTAATGCCTTTGGAAGCTACAAGGCCCGGAGCATTACCCCAGTCAAGAAGTTGAACATGTTCTGCGGCCACGCGGCTTCCCAGCTTTCCGTTAAAGAGCGAAGTTCCTGAGTAGATGGTGTTAAGGTCTAAAGAGCCAAGTATCAATCCCATAATCTCGGCCATGGCAGCCGGTCCAAAAATAACAGTGTATTTTCCTGACGGAACTCTTCTCCCGCCTATGGAAGCGATGGCATTTTCCATGCCGACTCTTCCCGGCGTCTCATCCACGTCTGCGATACGCGTCCAAGTGCCATATCCGCTGCCTTTGGCGTTCAGTTTTTCCACCATGCAGGTGAGAGATGCCATGGCCAGCGTTGATTCGTCAGTTTGGGATTTCCGCATGACGCTTGATACGACTGCCATACGTTCCTGGAGCATGGTTAGATCTCCGCCCACAATGAGCCGAGCATCTTTTAGGCCTTGTTCTCCGCCGAAAAGTCCTATGAGTTTTTGCGAAGAACGCGCGGCATCGATTGCGCCGTCAAGAATTCTCCAGCTCGCATCGCAAAACATCTCCGGCGAAAGTTCCATAGTATCCGGATCGTGGTAGTCAGAAAGAGTTCGTTTCTCGCCGCTTGGCAAAGGCAGTGAATGGAACTCGGGATCAAAGTGACGAGCGATACAGGCCTTCTTGAAGGCGCGGGCCATGCTTTCCGGTCCGAGAGAGCCCTCTTCAGATCCGAAGCCGACCTCAATCCCATTAGCGCTTTTGAATACTACCAGCGTCCCTAGGCCATCAGAAGACGTGCCTTTTGGTT
The DNA here is from genome assembly GCA_016186095.1 of Candidatus Sungiibacteriota bacterium. GTDB lineage: Bacteria > Patescibacteriota > Minisyncoccia > Sungbacterales > HO2-52-23 > JACPMG01. Next base: position 40,256 of record JACPMG010000011.1, read on the forward strand.
CTTCCAGGCCATTGCATGGTATAGCTGATGAGTAGTTGAAGCGGCCGACCTGCGCCCCATTGGACGCGACAAAGACCTCGGCTGCTATCACGCCAGGTTGCGATTCAAGGAATTGGAGAGCGTCCTCGGCGAAGCGGCGCAGTTCTTCTTTATTTCTCATTATGCCGCCTCCCCTGATGGTCCGATTAGAGTGGCACGCGCCCTCATAGTGGGGCCTCCGTTGCCCAGCTTTTTTACCTGCATGGGCGACCCCTTTCCGCAATTGGGAATTGGGTAGAGACGGAAATCATTTCCTACTGCGTCTACGCTAGTTAGATAGCCCAAAGAGTCAGCCATGATTCCTCCATCGCGGAAGAGTTGCCCGATCTTTCCGTCGCGAATTTCGTGGACTCGGCGGGCGAGGATTCTGAAGTTCTCGCGCGATTCGGCAATGGAAGGAATAGCGTGTCCTGCAAGTAAATAGCCGCGGTCTATTTCTCTAATGATATCGTCAGGGTTTCTGTCTCCGGGCGCAAAAACGGTGTTGGACATGCGGATAAGCGGCACCATATCGCCGCGCGAGGCGCGCCAATGTCCATTTGATTCTCCGCCAAAAACTGCAGCTGTCTGGGCGCTGGACATGAAGCCGCGAAGTACTCCGGCCTCGATGTGTACCACTCGCTGTCCAAGAACGCCTTCGTGGTCGTACTTGTAGTATCCGAATCCGGGGAGTTGAGGATCGGAATAAGCGCTGACTAGAGGGGAGGCAACCTTTTTACCGACCATGTGCTCGTCAAATCCATGGAAGAGCCAGGAGCGTCCGGCATAACCGGTTTCCATTTTGAGAATACGGTCAAGTTCGGTGGGATGCCCCACGATCTCATGCACCTTGAGGGTGTTGAAGTGCGGCTCGGTGACGACAATCGCATCCCGTATGGTAGGACAGGGAGGGGACACACAGAGTTCCGAAAGCTCTTGGGCAAATAATCTCGCGAATTCGCGGTATGGCGGGAGTTGGGTCAGCTCTTCATTTATGCCTGTTTCCATGATTTCCCATCCTCGCTGATGGGCGAGATAATCCATATGTTCCTGTTGCACAGACCCTTCGCTTGCCACCAAGAGCACCGGCGCTTCGGTAATTGCGAAAGTCTGGTCAATACAGGCGCCAAACGTTCCCACTATAAACTCGCGGATGAGGGTTGTACTCGCGGCGACTATCTGGTATCTGATCCGTGGGCGGTCTTTGATAAGGGCGGAAACATCTTTCAGTAGAGCGGTAATAGCATCCAAGCTCACGCTTCGCGGGTCAATCGTATACGTTGCCGGCACGCTATCCAGCATAAGCTGTCCTTTCTGGGGCATGGCAAGTTCCATTGACCAGAGTGCTTCTCCAAGCGGACCCCACTTTTCCTTGCGTCTGTTTTTTTCTGCAGAAGAGGCAAGGGCGCGCCTATAAGCGGTTTCTATTGACGAGGCGATTAGAGAAAGAAGTTGCGGGAAATCGCGGGCGCCAAATGTCTGGCCGTCGTATCCGGGCGCTCTTACCGGATTACCGGCGATCACGCGTACGTTGAATTCGCCAGAATAATTCTCTCCCATTCCTTTTACTGTTCCATTCTCAAGGAATGCACCCTTGCCCTCGCTGATCCAGACGCGGCAATCAATGAAATCACATGCGTATTTTCTACGTTTCTCAAGTTGCAGTAAATCGTACAAGTTCAGCTTCAGATGGCCATCCAGCATTTCAACCGTCAGTCGTTCCATAGCGTTTCTCCTCAGGTTATCAATGTTCCCGGGGGAAATATAACATAGGTGCGGAGTTAGCACCAGCGCATGGTCTCGTCATCGGTCAGCCCGCAATGTCTACTGAATTCATGTATATTCGCTTGACAACCGCTTCTTATCAAACTATACTGATAATGTTTACTGATTTTGATTGTTCTGGTCCGTGGAAACGGACCCTTTTTACTAAGTTTGTAGGAATTAGCTTGTAGGCGTTAGGAGAAAGTCTCTTAAAGCTACAAGCTACAAGCTACAAGTTACAAGCTTGGACTTAAAATCATTTACTCAAGCAATTCAGCAAATAGCTGATGAAAAAGGAATAGCCAAAGAGAAAATTTTCGAGGCGATCGAGATGGCTTTGGCCGCGGCCTATAAACGCGATTACGGAAAGCGCGGGCAGATTGTGCGCGCCCAAATGGACCCGGACTCCGGAAAAGTTACCATGACCCAGATAAAAATCGTGGTGGATGAGACCATGATTAAGTCCGAAGAGGAGGTCGCTCAAGAGGAGGCTCTGCGAGAGAAGAGGCTTGCCGAAGCCACAGCCATGGCCGCCTCCGGAAAAGTAAGCGAACCCGCTCCGGCCAAAGTCGCGGAAGCCGAAGAAGTTGAAGGCGAGAAAAAGGTCCGTTTCAATCCGGAAAAGCATTTGATGATTGAAGAGGCGCGCGTGACCAAGCCGGATGTAAAACCCGGAGATGAACTTGAATTTCCTTTGGAGTATCATGAGGACTATGGCCGCATTGCCGCGCAAACCGCCAAGCAGGTGATTGTCCAGCGGATTCGTGAGGTTGAGCGCGAAGTGGTTTTTGACGAATATAAAAATAAAGAAGGAGAGTTGGTGAGCGGCCTGATACAGCGGGTGGAGGGGCGCAATATTTTCATAGACATTGGCCGCACCGTGGGCGTGTTGACGCCCGAGGAGCAGATTCCATACGAGAGATATCGCATTGGCGAGCGCATCAAAGTGCTGATTACGCTTGTGGAAAGAAATCCCAAAGGTCCCGGAGTTTTCCTTTCCCGTTCTCACCCCAAACTCCTGAAAAAATTGTTTGAAATTGAGGTGCCCGAGATTGCTTCCGGTGCTGTGGAGATAAAAGCCATGGCGCGGGAGCCCGGCTCCCGCTCTAAAGTTGCCGCCGTATCGCACGAGGATGGAGTTGACCCTGTGGGGTCGCTGGTGGGTCAGAAAGGAATCAGAGTTTCTACCGTTATAAACGAGCTTGGCGGAGAGAAAATTGATGTAATTGAGTGGGCCGAGGATCCGGCGGAATTCATAGGAAATTCTCTGTCGCCCGCCAAAGTGCTGGACGTGGAAATTAACGAGAAGAGACGAGAAGCGCGGGCTATTGTGCCGGATGAGCAGCTGTCGCTGGCTATTGGCAAGGGCGGACAGAATGTGCGGCTCGCGGCCAAACTTACCGGATGGAAAATTGACGTGAGATCATCAAAGCCGAAAGCCGTTGAAGAAGAAATTCCAACAGAAGAAGAATCCGCCGTCGCTAAAGCTATGGCGGACGAGGGAGGAGCAAAGGAAAAGGAATTGTCCGAGACGGCTAAAGAGGAGCTGAAGGAAACGATCGCCGAGGCGCTGGGAACGGAGGAGAAGAAAGAAGGCGCGGGGAAAGGTTCTGAAGAGAAAAAGGAGAAAAAGCCAAAGAAGAAAAAGAAGGAAAATAGCCTATAAATTTCTAATTTCTAATTTCTAATATCTAATTTCTAATGAAACTCCCAACATTAGATGTCTAATGTCTAAAACGGCCGTCACTAGACATTAGAAATTAGGAATTAGACATTGCGTAACATGATTTTATTCCCAATCATTTCTTCTCTTATCTCAATTATATTCGCGCTGGTTTTAATTTATTTCATAAAAAAATATCCCACGGGGTCAGGCAAACAGATTGAAATATGGCAGGCAATCAAGGACGGGTCGCAGGCGTATTTGAAAAGACAAAATTATACGGTGGCTGTGGTCGCAATCGCGGTTGCGGCACTTCTTTGGTACTTTTTTAAATCGCAAATTGCGGTTGGTTTTATAGTGGGCGCTGTTGCCTCAACTCTGGCCGGATATTTGGGCATGATGACCGCGGTTGATGCCAACGTGCGCACGGCCGAGGCCGCCAAATCCGGATTGCCCAAAGCATTTCGCGTGGCTTTTCTTGGAGGATCGGTCACCGGATTTTTAGTGGTGGGGCTTGGCCTTTTTTCTGTAAGCGTTTTTTACTACTTAACTCAAGACGTATCTTCGCTTATCGGACTGGCCTTTGGCGGATCTCTGATTTCTGTCTTTGCGCGCTTGGGCGGAGGAATTTATACCAAGGGTGCTGATGTTGGCGCGGATTTGGTGGGAAAGGTGGAGGCCGGAATTCCGGAAGATGATCCTCGCAATCCTGCCGTGATTGCCGATAATGTCGGCGACAATGTTGGGGATTGCGCGGGCATGGCCGCGGACCTTTTTGAGACCTACGCAGTTACGGCCATTGCCGCCATGCTTCTGGGGTCTTTGTTATTCCCCGGAAAGGAGACTATTGTTTTACTGCCGCTGGTTATCGGAGGTATTGCGTCGCTGGCGTCAATAGCTGGGAGCTTTGCCGTGCGAGTGCATGAGGGCGGATCAATCATGGGTGGACTTTACCGCGGGCTTATTGTTTCCTCGCTTTTGTCTTTGGCGGCACTCTGGCCGGTATTTTCCATGCTGCTTGAGCGCCCGCTGGTTAACCCTTATTTTTTGGCCTCGCTCATGGGAATTTTAGTGACAGCACTCATGACTTTGGCCACGGAATATTATACTTCCAAAAAATTCCGTCCGGTAAAATCCATTGCGCGCGCGTCCCTTACCGGACATGGGACTAATATGATTATGGGCTTGGCATTTTCGCTTGAGGCCACTGCTTTTCCCATTGTGGTGATCTCGGCCGGCATGCTTATTTCATTTCTTTTTGCCGGACTTTACGGAGTGGCTTTGGCGGCCATGACTATGCTGGCCATGGCAGGGATAATTGTGGCCATTGATTCTTTTGGGCCAATTACCGACAATGCCGGAGGAATTGCCGAGATGGCCGGACTTCCGGAAAATGTTAGAAAAGTTACTGACCCCTTGGATGCCGTGGGAAATACCACCAAGGCCATAACTAAAGGGTACGCTATCGCTTCAGCCGGACTTGCGGCACTGGTACTTTTTGCGTCTTACGTTGAGGAATTAAGAAATTTCGGCAAGGCCGTGTTTTTTGATCTTTCCGACCCTTATGTTTTGGTCGGGCTTTTTATCGGAGGCATGATGCCATATCTTTTCGGTTCCATGGCCATGCGCGCCGTGGGCAAGGCCGCGCAAGGAGTGGTGGAGGAGGTGCGAAGACAGTTTAAGGATATTCCGGGAATAATGGAGGGAACGGCTAAGCCCCAATACGACAAAGCCGTGGATATCGTGACCAAAGCCGCGTTGCGGCAAATGATTTTGCCGGCCTTGATTCCGGTGGCCGTTCCGATTTTATTGGTCGTGGTTTTGGGATCGAACGGCGCGCAGGCACTCGGAGGGCTTCTGGTCGGGTCAATCGTTACGGGTTTATTTGTCGCTATTTCCATGACTTCGGGCGGTGCCGCATGGGACAATGCCAAAAAATATATTGAGGAGGGAAATTATGGCGGCAAAAGATCTCCTGCTCATCAGGCCGCAGTTACCGGAGATACGGTGGGCGATCCTTATAAAGACACGGCGGGACCGGCCATAAATCCGATGATTAAGATTGTAAATATTGTGGCGCTTTTGATTGCAAGATTGCTGTAGGGGAAATAAAATATGTCCGACAGCCGGTGCCGGACATGATTACTCGAACGCCATATCGGGATTTGACCGAACGTATTCGCCAAGAGTCATGCGCCGCAGTTTTTTCTCTAAAATTTTAAGGGCCAGGCCCCCGCTTAACATATAGCTTATCGCCTGGTTGAGGCTCAGGCTTGCATAAATTATGTCGTGTTCGGTAAGGCCGAGGGGTTTGGGAATGGGCATGTCGCCAAAAACTACCGTTATTATGTGGCCGCCGTCTTCAATCGGTATCACGCCGGTCACCACTCCGGGTGCGAAGGAGGAGGCCCCTCGATAGTATGGCGCCAGTATCACGCCTTTAGAGCGCGCGAGCGAGCGGAATTTTTTCCACTGCTCGATGACATTTACGATTTGTCCGGCTAAAGGCACTTTTCCAAGATGGCTTACCAGCCTCCAGCCGCGTTTGGTCTCGGCAATAAATCCCAAGAGCAGCGCGACCGCCATACTTACTAGAAATCCCGCAAAACGAATGTTGCGTCCGAGTATCGGCTCTAAGAGGAATTTGTTATAGAAGTTATCAAAAAACTGTACGACAAAAACTAGAAGCGTTATGGCTATTACCGCGGGAATCTGTATAACGTAACCCATGAGTATGGCTCGTTCCAGCCACTTTCTCATCCATGCCTCCGGTTTTTTTGCTTCTTATATTCTAACCTATGGAATATAAAGTAACCACTCTTCCCAAATCAGAGCTTGAAATTGTGGTTATAATCACATTTCTGGAATTTGAACCGCATGTAAAAAGGGCGGCGGTTTTAATTTCGGAAGAAGCGGAGATTGAGGGCTTTAGAAAAGGAAAGGCGCCGTATGATATTGTCAAAAATAAATTTGGGGAGCAGGCGATTTATGAGAAAGCGGCCGAGATAGCAGTTAGGAAAACATATCCGGAGGTATTGGAGAAATTAGTTACCAGTAACCAGTTACTGGCCGCTAATCCGCCAGTTGGACGGCCGGAAATTACCATAACGAAATTGGCGCCCGGCAATGAGTTACAGTACAAAGTAAAGTTAGCATTGCTTCCCGAAGTAAAACTTCCCGACTATAAATCCGTAGCCCGACGCGTTAAAAAGGAGAAAAAAGAGGTTTTGGTCAGCGATGAGGAGGTGGAGAAAACTCTTAAATGGGTGCGGGAATCGCGAGCCGTGGGTGAGGGCGAGAATAGAAAAATCCCCGAACTTACGGACGATTTTGCCAAAAGTTTGGGCGATTTTCCTTCGGTTGATGCGTTAAGATCAAACGTCCGTAGCGGACTTCAGTCCGAAAAAGAGGAGCGGGAGCGGGAGAGGATTCGTATCAGGATTCTTGAGGAAGTCGCCAAGGACTCGGGCCTTGAGGTGCCGGATGTTTTGGTGGAATCCGAGCTTGAAAAAATGTTTGCGGAGCTAAAATCCGGGGTGGAGGGCATGGGCGCTAAATGGGAGGATTACTTGGTGCATTTGAAGAAAACGCCCGAGGAATTGCGTTCGGGTTGGCGGGAAGATGCGATAAAGCGCGTGCGCGCAGGCCTGGTTCTTCGCGAGATTGCGCGGGCGGAGAAGATTGAGCCGGGCGAGGAGGAGATTCAGGAGCGGGCAGACGCGTTTTTGAGACAATATAAATCCGCGGAGGACACAGAAAAAAACATTGACGCCGAATCGCTTCGCGAGTATACTAGAGGCATATTGAGGAACGAGAAGGTGTTTGAATTTTTGGAAAAGCAATGATGCCAATTCGATGCGAATTTAATGCCAATCTACCAATCGCGAATTCGCGATTCGCAAAATTGGCATAAGATTTGTAGATTAGCATCACATTTCATGGACGAGGAAATTTATTCCCAATATCTGATCCCCACGGTTATCGAAAAATCGCAATTTGGCGAGCGGGCTTATGATATTTATTCGCGGCTTCTCAAAGAGCGGATTGTTTTTCTGGGCGGGCCGATCGTGGATCCTATTGCCAATTCAATTATCGCGCAACTTTTGTTTTTGGAATCGGAGGACGAAAAAAAAGATATAAAGCTTTATATCAACTCTCCGGGCGGATCGGTTCCGGCCACTTTGGCGATCTATGATACTATGCAATACGTCAAGCCGGATGTCTCCACCATCTGTATCGGCATGGCCGCATCCGGCGCAGCCCTGCTTCTTTCTTCGGGCGCTAAGGGCAAGCGTTTTGCTCTCCCCAACTCCGAAGTTCTTATCCATCAAGTTATGGCCGGAGGCATTGAGGGACAGGCAACCGAGATTGAAATTTCGGCCAAGCACATTTTGCGCCTGAAAGAACGGCTGAATCAAATCCTTGCCAAACATACGGGCAAGCCCCTTTCGCAGGTAGAGCATGACACCGACCGCGATTTTTATATGGACACCGAAGAAGCGAAGAAGTACGGGATTATTGATGAGATTATAAAAAGAAAAGCCAATAGCAGGTAACCAGCGGGTGATATCAAATTTGCGTTTAAAAAATGATCCCGACTCACGTCGGGATTATTCGTCTTCAATCTCCTCAAGCGGCAAGCCGTATTTATCCGCTGCGGCGGCAAACGCCTGATTATACGCTCCTCTATCTTTTTCCTTAAGAGCCTTTGTCACCGCCTCTTCGAAAACTCTAGTTCTTACCTTCTTGCGGTAGTTCGCTAGCGCCACGTCCGCAAGTATGCCCTCCTTATAAAACAGTATAAATCCGTCCAGATGGTTCAACATGTGCGCGCGGCCTATATCTCTGAGCTTGAGTCTTGGGTGCGGACGGGCTTCGCGTAGCCACAACACCATGGCCTCGGGAAGGGGGCTGGGCGTAAGACAGAGCATGGTTTCTCCTTCCGGAATATCCGTGAGCTCGCTTTCGATGAATTGGAAAATGCGTCCTGCTTCGTGTGATAGGAAATTAGCTCCTATCTTGGATTGGTCTACACATTCACTGATCGCTTTTCTAAGATCAGCAAACCTTGGATTATTTTTCGGCAGTCCGTTGCTAATAGCCAACCATCCCGGCATTGATTTCTCATCCGGGAAGAGCATCCCGCTTTCTTTGACAACAGTGTCTTCGGCGCTGGTCCATAAAAGATCGCGGGCACTGCCGATTATGGCCTCGGCTGTAGCCGCGGCCAGAGGCGAGGGCGCATGAATGATTTTTCGAAAAGGAAGCCCGGGGAATTCTATTTCTGTCAGCTTTCGTATATATTCCAGGCCTCCTGCGCCCCTTTCTTTTAGTCCTGAGCTGGGGTCTCCTTCCACCGCGCGGGCTCCCAGTTGCATAAGCAGTACTCGCTTGACTTTATCGGTTTTCACCGCATCCCCCCACTATTTAAATTGAGACAACTCCCGATACGATAGCATAAGTCCTATTCTTAGTCAAGAAAATATTGCGGCCGCAACCGCAATATTACTGTTCTTCGTGCTACTATTGAAGTTGCTCAATCAAATCCGGCCACACGTGTCCTTCTCTGTTCATGCCTTCCGGAAGAATTTCGGAGGTAACGCTTGCTTCCCGCGGGAATTCCATTGGTACCTCCGGCCGGTCGTAGGCTTCAGGATGCTGGTGGCGGAAGCACAAGTTAATCATAGGGCCCGCATCGGCCATACCTCTCTCCTTCCAGCCGGTGACTGGCTTCATAATATAAAATTCCTAAGTAATGTCAAACAAAATGTTTCTTCCGGTCATCTCCTGCGGTCTATCCAAATTCAGCAGTTTCAGGATCGTGGGGGCGATATCGGTGAGTATTCCGGCAACCTCTGATTTTTGTTTTAAGATTTCGGCCTCGCTCCTCGGCATTTTTCTTTGGAAATTTTTCCCCAGCAAATAAAGCGGCACCGGGTTCATGGAATGTTTGGTCAGCTTCTCCCCGCTTACCGGATCGCGCTTTAACTCTATATTGCCGTGATCCCCGGTTACGAACATAATGCCTTCACTATTTAGAACGGCGTTGAGCAACTGTCCCAGCTGTTCGTCCAGTATTTCAACTGCCTGCACCGCGGCCTTAAAGTTGCCGGAATGTCCCACCATGTCGGCATTGGCGAAATTGGCGATCACCACGTCATAGCGGCCAAAATTCTCAAGTATTTTTGAGGTGATGTCTGCGGCGCGCATCTCAGGCACATCGTCAAAGTGGGCCGTTACCACCGAGGGGACGAGGATTCTCTCTTCCCCGGCAGATGGTTTTTCTTTTCCCCCGTTGAAAAAGTAGGTAACGTGCGCGTACTTCTCTGTCTCGGCAATATGCAGGTGCTTTAGTCCCGCTTCGGAGAGTACACGCGAAAGAGGCCAGTTTACGTCAAGCGTGGAGAAAGCCGCATTGACCCGAAGACCTTTTTCGTACTCGGTCATAGTCGCGATAAACAAATTTTGGATTTTTTTCCTGGGGAAATGATCAAAAGAATCATCCGCAAACGCATGCGTAAGCTCGCGCATGGAATCCTCGCGGAAGTTAAAGAAAATTAGCGAATCTCCCTCCCTCACTAAAGCGGGCTTGCCCGCCGTAGTTCCGGTTGCAACCGAAACGAAGGCGGGTTCTATAAACTCGTCTGTTACCCCTTTCTCATATGATTCGCGCAAATACCCGTGGATAGACGATATTTTCTTGCCTTTTTCTTCGGTAATAAGTTCGTAGCAAGCGCGTACCCGGTCCCATTTCTCGTCGCGGTCCATGGCGTAAAATCTCCCGATGACCGAAGAAAAGTGGGCATTGGGCCACTCTTGATTTATTCGTTCCTCTAGTATTTTAAGAAATTTTGCCCCTTCTTCGGGAGGAGCGTCTTTCCCGTCAGTGAATATATGGAGAAACACCCGTTCAAGTTTCTCCCGCTTGGCAAGTTCAAGCAGCGCGTAGAAGTGATCGATGTAACTATGCACCGAGCCGGAAGAAATTAATCCAGCCAAATGAAGGCTTGATTTGTTCCGCTGTACGTGCGCCATTGCCTTAAGAAAGGCCTCATTGGAAAAAAATGTTCCGTCATATATTGAGTTTATAATACGCGGGAGATGATGATATATTACGCGTCCCGCGCCCATGGTAAGGTGGCCGACTTCAGAATTTCCCGCCTCACCCCAAGGAAGTCCGACGGCAACGCCGGATGCCTGGAGCGTCGTAAAAGGAAAATTACGCTCGATCTCGTCAAGCGTTGGCGTACGCGCGTGAGCCACCGGGTTGCCCTCTTTTTCCAGGGATACGCCAAAGCCGTCTAGAATTATGAGAAGCAATGGTTTGGGCCGCATGAAAGTAATTGTAGCATAAAGTTTATCCGGCTGTCTTAGTAGATATTGACTTTGAAACCAGCTTTTGTTATACTGCGGTTATATATTTTGAGATTTAATCTATATTGTCAATAGCCAAAACTGTCGCGATACCCTTTGGCAGGATTTCTAGATTATTCCGCTTAATATGTCATTTTTCTTTGGGGATAAAAAGTCCATGGTATACTCTCTTCAAAGACCTTCGGAAAACCGGGGGCTATTAAGCTGAGACGCAGTTCCAACGAGGAACTGCTAATATCGTTTTCTCCTGCCGATCACGATTAGGGTATCGTGCCAATTTTCATTTCATCATGAACTATATTTTGATTATCGGAGGCGGAGCATTGATTCTGGGCGTTGCGGCCGGTTATTTTATCCGTCAGCTAATCGCCCAGCAGCGTAAATCATCGATTGAGGCTAAACTGCGTAAGCTCATAGAGGATTCCAAATCCGAAGCCAAGGAAATTCTGCTTGAATCTAAAGAAAAGGCGGCCAAGGTTTTGGATGAGGCGAAGCACGAAGAAAAAGAGCGTCTAGCCCAGCTTCGGAAACTGGAAGAGCGTCTGATCGGGCGGGAAACGGCTGTGGATAGGAGAGTGGGTGATTTTGAAAGGAAGGAAAGAGAATTTGACGAACAGGTGGCCAAAGTCAAGGCCATAAAATCGGAGATAGAAACTAGAAGAGGGGAATTGGTCAAAGAGCTGGAACGCGTCTCCGGCCTTTCGCAAAAAGAAGCTCAAGAGGAGCTTATGAAGCTGATTGAAAAAGACCATGGCGAGGACATGATGATGCGCGTAAAGAAATTTGAGCAATCCGGCATGGAAGATTTGGAGCGCCGCGCCAAAAATACTCTAGCGGCTTTAATCCAGCGTTTGGCCACCTCAACGACATCCGAGGTTACCACCACTACGGTTTCCATACCTTCGGACGATCTTAAAGGAAAAATCATTGGGCGCGAGGGCCGAAATATTAAAGCTCTGGAGCGGGCCGCCGGAGTGGAAATAATTGTTGATGATACCCCCGGATCCATTGTGATTTCCGGCTTTGATCCGGTACGTAGGCAGATTGCCAAAGCGGCTCTCGAGATGCTGATTCAAGACGGGAGGATCCAGCCTGCTCGTATTGAGGAGACGGTAGAGAGGGCGCGCGAGGAGATAGAGAAATTGATAAAAGAGGCCGGGGAACAGGCCGCCTATGAGGTAGGGGCGTTTAATCTTGATCCGCGGCTTTTGACACTTCTTGGCCGCCTCAGGTTCCGGACAAGCTACGGACAAAATGTTTTACAGCATTCAATTGAGATGGCGTATTTGGCGGGTATGCTTGCTAGCGAAGTGGGGGGAGACGTGGCCGTAGCCAAAATGGGAGCGCTTCTACACGATATCGGCAAAGCTGTTGATCATGAGGTCACCGGAACCCACGTCGAAATTGGCCGCAGAATTTTGCAGAAATTCGGAGTGGATACAAAAGTGATTCAGGCCATGCAGTCGCATCATGAGGAATATCCGTACGAGACGCTTGAATCTATAATTGTGCAGACCGTAGACGCGATTTCCGCTTCTCGCCCGGGAGCGCGGCGCGATTCTATTGAGAATTATCTTAAACGGTTGGAGGACTTGGAGCGGATTGCCACCTCTTTCCCCGGAGTTGAAAAAGCCTACGCGATTTCCGCAGGAAGGGAAATCAGAATCTTTGTGACCCCAGATAAGATAAGCGATTTGGAAGCTAGGGATTTGGCGAGAAACGTGGCTATACAAGTTGAAAGAGAGTTGAAGTATCCGGGAGAGATTAAAGTAAACGTGATACGTGAAACCAGAGTGATCGAGTACGCAAGGTAATCATCAAAATCTAAAAAACGCCCGATTAGGGCGTTTTTTAGATTTAAGACATTTTAGGGAGCTATTATTTTTCCTACCAAAGTGCAGCTGTACGT
>JACPMG010000012.1 GCA_016186095.1 Candidatus Sungiibacteriota bacterium
AAAACTGCAGGAATATCTTGCGGCAAATAAGGCGGGAAAGGGTCGAATCCTCGATGCGGTTTGTAGTATCATGAAGGTGGATCGGAAATCTGCCATTCGTCGTTTCAAAACCCTGCAGCTTCGTTCGCACTCCTTCGAAGAACGCCGCGGGAGGAAGAAGGTCTACGACCACCGAACCACTGCCGCTCTCAAGGAAGTATGGGAAGCCGCCAACCGCATCTGCGCCGAACGTCTGCATCCCATCATTACGGAGTATGTCCGAATTCTCAAGCGGGATGGGATGTGGAAACATGGTGAAGAGACAACCAGCCTCTTGCTGCAAGCGAGTCTCGGCACTCTCAAGAACCGCATTACGAAATTTGAGAACATCAAAAAGCGGGGCGGCAGAGGAACAACGAAACCCTCTGACCTCAAGGAGATCATTCCCATACGGAGAGGTCCTTGGCAGAATCCTCCTCCGGGCTTTGGCGAGGTGGATACCGTGGCCCATTGCGGATATACCATTTCAGGGGATTTTAGCTACACGGTGCAGTATACGGATGTGGCGACTATCTGGACGGTACTTTCAGCTCAATGGAACAAGGGCGAGGTCGCCACTGGGGAAAGTATGATACGGATTAAGTCGCGTTTGCCATTCGTTCTGCGGGGAATTGACCCTGACTCCGGAAGCGAGTTCATAAACTGGAACCTCAAACATTGGTGTGATCGTATGGGTATCACGATGACCAGAACCCGTCCTTACATGAAAAATGACCACGCCAGAATTGAACAGAAGAATTATGCGAACATCCGGCATATCGTCGGGTATACCCGGTTTGATGACCCACGACACATCGCGATTCTGAACGAACTCTATAACGTACTGGAAGATTACATCAACTTTTTCATTCCGTCTCTGAAGTGTATTGAAAAGGTGCGGATTCTCTCTCGAAAAGTACGTCGATACGATACTGCGCAAACCGCGTATCAGCGGGCAGTGGCTCATCCGGATATTGACCCGGAAGTAAAGGAGAAGCTGCGTCAGAAGTATGCTACACTGAATCCGGTCATCCTCAAGCAGAAATGCGACGCCATTCTTAAAAAACTTTTCAAAATACCAACACGGCTACGGTAACACTTTATTTTTATCTAATGCGACACCCCCACACACACACCCATGTTCATACGGAATAATATCCCCCACCTTATGGGCTAATCACGCTTTGCCCAAAAAATCCTTCATATCCCATTCCAAGTCCGCGAGCGAGCGCAGGGGCGGACGATTTATGCCTCGCACCATATAAACCGGATGGTCTTTTACGAACTGATTGAGCATAGAAGAAATGTGGTATTCGCCGTTCGGGTTAAGTTCGGGCGCGTAGTTAAAAATATCAGCATCTGCCAAAATTGTTCCCATGGCAGACCAATTTGACTTAGGATTTTCCGGCTTCTCAATTACTTCAAGAATCCGACTATCCGGGCCGATGGTTGCGACTCCGCTCATACGGGGATCAGAAACTTCAGAACATACCCAAGCATACTGATGCCGCAGGCAGGATTCAATTTCAATTTTTCTCTGCGGCTCATCTCCGTGGAGAATAAAAAATCTTTCTCCGTCTTTGAAAAACTCACGACACGCCAAAAGACCAAGAGCGTTTCCCTTCTCCGATCCTTCGACGTAACGGATGCGCCTTCCTTTATAACTGTTGCCCAGATAGACTTTTAACTTCTCCGCCAAATATTTAACCACCACAATCGCTTCGTCAATCTCATCCGGAAGCGCGTCAAAGACATAATCAATGACGGCCTTACCCTGAATTTTAAGCAGCGGTTTGGGAATTTCCAAGGTCAACGGGCGCATTTTTATTCCCCCTCCGGCCGCGGGTATAACTGCTTTCATCCCGTTAGAAATAGCCCCGTTAGAAATCATAAAACACAACGGAGTCTATAATTAGTTATTAATACTTTTGGAAAAGTAATTGATTTTCTTTTTCCAAAGAATAGGTTTTTGATTTTAACCGTGTGTAAATTAACGGAATGAATTTAGAGCAATAAGACTACCATATTTATCACCCGCATTCGACTTAAGAACCATCACCCGTTATT
>JACPMG010000007.1 GCA_016186095.1 Candidatus Sungiibacteriota bacterium
GTAAAACCAGCACCGAATCGGTAAGAAAAGCAACCACGGTAAGCGAGGTAGTAAGCCCTAAAATTCCTGACTCACCCATATAAAAACGCGCCGGAGGAATGTTAAACCAAAGAAATGCCAGAAGCGCGCCCAGAATTACGGCGGCAAACGCTGCCAAATCAATTTGTCCGCGGAAAAACGCGATCCCGCCGTAGGCCGCAAAAATGGAGGCAAAGACCCCGCCGGAGAGTCCGTCAATTCCATCCACAATTCCCGATGAGAAAAGGAGGATCATGGTTCCTACAAAAAGCGGAATGTACCAGCCGTTGATAAACAAATCGCCGTAGCCGGGAATATATATGGTCTGCCACCCGAGCTTAAAATAAAACCACCAGGCTCCGGCAAGCGCAATGAGAAATACTGCGAGAAGCCGATGCCAAAATTTTATCCCTCCGGCAACATACCCCCCCTTACGAAACACCTGGAGAAGATCGTCCGTAAGTCCCAAGAGAGATGCGGCAAGTAGAGTAAATAACGGAAGCCAAGTTTGATTTCGTGAAAGAAAGTTGGCTTTATCCCAAAAAGAGTTGTTGGTAAATTGCGCAATCCCCCAGAGAAGAAGCGCTATAGTAGCGGTGGTTAGCCAAATAAGCATTCCCCCGAAGCGGGGCACGGAGGTCTCGCGATCTTTGTGAAGTGCGGCAAAAAGAGGAGTTTTGGTGCCGTCGGGCGACATTTGTCTTACATCCTTCCGCCAGAGTTTATATTTATAAAGATAGTGCGTAAGCAGCGGAGTCCAGGAGATGGCTATGGCGAAAGAAAGCGCGGCCAAGCCGAACACTTTGATGACGTTTACGATATTGTTTAGCTGGGATTCCATGAAATTGTTTCTAGCCACTTAATAATTTTCCTTCCATCGCCGAAACGATCACTTGATCCGAGCAACACAATAACGGCGGTTTTGCCCGGTCGTACGGGATATAAAAAAATCAGTGCGCCTTTGGCGTTGTCCGTGAATCCCGTTTTCCCTCCGGTGATGGCCGGAAATTCTTGGAGAAGCTCGTTAGTATTCTTTGCTTTATGCGCGCGTCCATCGGCTGAAAATATTTCTGTCTCAATTATCCGGGTAATCTCCCATAGTTCCTGATGCGTGTCAGTAATGTACTCGGCAAGCAGGGCTAAATCCTCGGCGGTTGAGAGGTGCTGTGCTTCGTCAAGTCCGGTCGGGTTTTCAAAATTTGAGTTTTGGAGTCCCAGAGCGCGCGCCTTCTCATTCATCTTGGCTATAAAAATATCCTGACCCACGGTCTCGGCCAAAGCCAGAGCCGCGTCGTTGGCCGATTCTATAAGCGCGAAACGTATTGCGTCATCACGCCAGAATTTTTCTCCTACGCCAGCATCGCTTGATTTGGGCTCGGCTTTTTTGACCTCTTCTGAAAAGACAATCGGGCTATCAGCCCTGATAATTTCTGAAGCAATTACCGCGGTCATGAGTTTGGTTAAGCTTGCCGGGGCAAGGCGTTTCCACTCTCGGCGTTTGGCCAGCGGCTTTTTCTCACCGATTATTTTTATCGAATAGGCATGAGCGTCAAGTGCTGGCTCTTGGGGTAAGATAGCAGCAAATTCATTTTCTACCGGTGCTTTCTTCGCGGTAATGGGAGTAAAAGCTACAACGGCAAGCAAGAGTGCTGCAAAAATAGTTATGATTTTGCCTGACTCATGATTCATGAAGTTTGTTGCTCTGTTGTTTCCTCCAGCACCCTAAACCTTGCTGATACAGCAAGGTCGGGCGACGTCACGGAGTGACGTCTAGCACCTCTATGTTTTCTTTTCGGAATTCATCGTATTGCGGCAAGTCCTCCATTTTCGTCAGGCCGAGGTGTTTAAGGAAGTCAAAACTTACCCGATAAAGATATGAACGCGCGTCTTTGGGGTTCTCAATTCGCTCCACAAGTCCGCGCATAAGAAGGTTTCGCAGGGTAAAAGACGAATTAACCCCGCGTACATACTCAATCTGCGCTCTGGTTAGCGGCCCTTTATAGGCAACTATGGCCACGGTTTCTACTGCTGCCTTGGATAGCTCCTCCGAAAACTCGCTTTTAACCAGCTCTTCAATATACTTTGAGTTAGCTGGATTTGACCCTATCTGATATTCGTCGTCTTTTTTTAGTATGGCCAATCCCCTGCCTTCGTACTCTTTGGCAAGGGTTTCCAGAGCTTCGGATACAGCTTCTTTTTGGGCCTTGGTGAGCTTAGCCAATTTCTCTAGCGCCAGAGGCTCCCCGTATGAGAAAAGAATAGATTCGATGATAGATTTAATATCCATAAAAAATTAAATCCGTTTGATGGTTATGTCAACAAATGGTTTCTGCTGGTCAAGCTCTACGAACTTCTGCCTGGCCAGCTCCAGTATCGCCAAGAAACTTACGATAATATCTACCTTTCCCTGCGCCCCTTTTATGATTTCGGAAAAGGCCTTCTCAACCGTCCCCTGCAGAAATGTCCTGATATGCGCTATTTTTTCCTCCAGCGATACAATTTTCTTTATTTTTTCTTCCGCGAGTTTCTCTAATTTGGGTAGGGCGGCCAGAAACGCGGCAAAAGCGCCGCGTATTATGGAGGCGGTGGTCTTTTGGGGCGGATAAAATACGGGGCTCATCCCAAGATATGCTTCGCGGGTGAAAATGAAGGCGCGTTTCGCCTCTAGATTTTTTATTTCTTTGGCAAATTCCCGCAGGCGCCTGTACTCTGCAAGTCGTTTCTCCAATTCTTCAATAGACCCCGCCTCTTCCTCCGAGAGTTTCAGAGACGGTAAAAGTGAGCGGGATTTAATAAGCATGAGTTGGGCCGCCACCACCAGAAATTCGGCCAACTGTTCAGGATCGATTTTCTCCAGTGCTTTTATGTGCTTAATATAGTCGTCAGTTACTTTGGTCAGTGAAATTTCCGTGATGGAAAGCTTTTCCTTCTCAATGAGTTCCAGAAGCAATTCCAGAGGCCCCTCAAATTTTTCTTGTTTGGTGACGTACATCTCTCCACTTTAGCTAAATATTGTCTTTGGCGAAACTTGACTTTTTATATTATGTATGATAATATAAATATACACAGATCGACCACATGGGAGGAAAATGCGGTTCTTGACGCGTTGCTGCCCGTAGCAGGCAAGAGCTATGGGAGTAACAGCGCAGTCGCGATTCTACTATCTACCATGGTGATCGCCCTGGCTCCTGACGGCAAGAAGAGGCCCGCGAGAGGTTTCAAACCCCGCGGGCCTTGCCACGTAAAAACATTATTTCTTCTTCTTTTTTATCTCCAGATGCAATTCGTCCAGTTGTTTCTTTTCAAGTTCCGAAGGCGCATCCATCATAAGGTCCCTCCCGTCTCCTGTTTTGGGGAAAGCTATCACTTCTCTGATATTCGGCTCGCCCGCCAATATCATTGCCAGTCTGTCTATTCCGGGCGCTATGCCTCCATGCGGAGGCACGCCGTATTCAAACGCGGTCAGGAGATGGCCGAATTTTTCCCGCACGTCTTCTTTTTTATTGCCCATGATTTCAAACACTTTTTCCAAAATAGTAGGGTCATGTTCCCTGATCGAACCTCCGCCGACTTCATAGCCGTTTAGGACAAAATCGTATTGCTCGGCCAAAAATCCTGTTGGATCTCCGTCCAGATTTAGCGATTCGCTGTTTTGGATTTTGGTAAAAGGGTGATGTACCGCATCCCATCGTTTTTCATCTTTTTTCCATTCAAACATGGGGAAATCGATGATGAAGGCGAAGGCAAGTTCATTTTTGTCGTCTTTGTTTTTTCTTAAGTCGGGTTTATCAGAACCGTGTTTCTCCATAGCCTCCGCATAGGATAGCCGGGGAAACGGCGATTGGGTAATATGCTTTTCCGGAAACTTTTTTTTAATGAGTTCAGTAAAAATTTCCTCTATGAGATTAAGAATTTCTTCTTGATTTGTGAAGCTCATCTCTATATCCAACTGGGTAAATTCCGGCTGGCGATCACCTCTGGTGTCTTCATCTCTGAAACAACGTACTATTTGGAAATAGCGCTCAACCCCGGCGACCATCAGAAGCTGTTTATATTGCTGGGGCGATTGGGGAAGGGCGTAGAATTTTCCAGGATAAAGCCGTGATGGCACCACGTAATCCCGCGCGCCTTCCGGGGTGGATTTAGTGAGAATCGGGGTTTCAATCTCAATAAAATCTTTTTCATGCAAACACGAGCGTATAAAAGAGATTATTTCATCGCGTAGGATAAGATTTCTCTTCAGTCGTTCCCTCCGTAGGTCAAGGTACCTATATTTCAGCCGGTTTTCTTCGCCTATCTCATGCCCATCCGTATCAAGGGTAAAAGGCGGCGTTTTCGCTTCGGCCAGAATTTCAAGTTTCATTGCTTCCATCTCAATTTTTCCGGTCGGAAGTTCGGGATTTTGCATTCCTTCCGGTCTTTCTTTTACCACGCCCTCTATTTTTACCACCCATTCCGGGCGCAGACGACTGGCTTCTAAAAGCACCTCTTTATTTTTAGGGTTGAATACCACCTGTACAATCCCCCATCGGTCCCGCAGGTCAATAAAAATAAGCTTGCCGTGATCGCGGCGCGCGTGAACCCAGCCCATAAGGGTTATCTGCTCTCCGATCTTATTTGGGGCGTCTTTCGTAAGAGTACGCATAAATCTCACTATATCACATATTCTAAAAATTCAAAGTTCAATAAAGTTTTTAACTTAATTAATCCCCACTTGGACGCTCCGCGTCCAAGTACCAGAAACAAGGCAAACTGGTAGAGTTTGTATGTTACTGCCTAAACCCAAACCATTACCATTTTCTATTAAAGCAGGTCGTCGATAAAGGTATAGAAAAGTTCATGCATCGGCTCTGCACGGGATTCTCAAAATATTTTAACGGTAAACACCAGCGCTCGGGGGCCCTGTTTCAAGGTCCCTTCAAAGCGGTTCATGTTGATATTAATGAGTACCTTCTGCATGTAAGCGCCTATGTGAATCTCAACAATCGCGTCCACCGACTTGGACGCTCCGCGTCCAAGTCTAGCTGGGAAGAATATCTGAAAGGAAAAAAAAGGAAAAGGGGGGCTTTGCGAGAAAAGGATTATCCTTTCACAATTTAAAACCATTGCGGAATATCAGGACTTTGCGGAAGATGCCTTGAAGGTAATGCTCGCAAGAAAAGATATGGAGCATTTGCTGTTGGAGGGTTAGCGTAAAAGTGAGGGAATCTTCACTTGGACGCGGAGCGTCCAAGTGATTACTTCGATATAAGGTGCAACACTATTGAACATTACTTGTAGTTGTGGTCGTTGCAGTTGCGGAAGCTCCGCACCCCCCTTCCTCATGTTGCAGTATGCCTGATGCAAAGTACGCGCACATGGGTTTTCCGGTCACGCGATCATAAATCGTAATTCCTGTTTTAGAGATATCCGAATTTTTAATCGTAATTTTCTCCGTCTCGATTTCTTTGATGATTAGTTTCCCCGTCTCGTCAATTTGCCATTGGCCGTTTGCTCCGAGCAGTTTAGAGACGTTGATGATGGAGTTGCCGTTGAGGTTCAAGTCGCCGAAGAAGGTTACATTCACTTTGCCGGATTGCTGGTCTACGGACCAGGCCGCAGTCGCGTTTGACGCGACGTTGGTGGGATCGGTGAGGGTTTGCACGGTGGCATCAAGTTTGGCATAGCCCAGGTTTACGAAGACAAGCACTCTCCAGGTTTTAACTTCTTGCCCATTAACTATAGCGGTGGTGGTTGAGTTTTCTCCATCAAATGAGTCAAGAGCAATACCCACAGAGTAACCTGACTCTGTTTGGCGCATGCCTGTGCCTTTGAGAGAGGAGGTGGTGATGCGGTCTCCAATTTTTATGGGTCCGTTCTCGGTGCTCACTTTTACCGGAACACGACCGACGAGGGCCACCGGCTGGGGGGTATCATATTTACCCCGGAGGTTTAACTGCGGGTACTTCTCCCGGATGTTCCCGAAGGAACTGCCGAGTTGGGCCGTATGATAGGAGATGACGCCGGAGGGAACTTGACCGATCGCGGTGGCCGGCGCCATGCGGTCGTTGATCGTTGTGTCAATCGTCAAGATAGCGCCCTCTTCCGAAAACTCTGAGATATCGTATTCTTCGGCCAGGTCATACGCGTTGTCGGTCCAGACGTCATCGGCGTGGCCGGTGCCTTCGGCGTCAAAGATAAAGCGAGTGGTCGAATAATTAGCAATCGTCACTAGGTTGCCGTCAGCTCCTACTGCATCAAAGGTCGTTCCTGTTTTAAGATTTCCGTTTATATGTATTTGTCCTCTGGCAGCGGCACTTTTCGTGGTATCGGCCGCGTTAACAGTGGCCCCTTGCATCAAAATCGCTTTACCCTGATTGGCATCGTTATCGGCATCCTGGAAGCCGAGGATCACAAGCCCGCCGCTCACACCGTTCACTTTCTCTAACATTCCAAACGTGTCTGTCTCTGTGTTACTTGTCATCCCATGCGCTACGTCGCTTGATTTAAGTGTAATAATCTCATTATCCGCCGCTCCCTGATTTATGGTCAGGCCAGTGGTCATACCGGAGTTGGCGGTGTCGTTGATGAAGACATTGCCGTTGCTCATAATGGTCAATAGATTTGTTGCGTAATTTTCATCTCCTCCATATCTGATGTAAAACTCACCCGCTTCATTGGCAAGTATAAAATCTCCATTGCCATTTCCCGTCCCACCTCCCCGAATTAACTCTATTGAGGA
>JACPMG010000009.1 GCA_016186095.1 Candidatus Sungiibacteriota bacterium
AAGCCCTTGCGCATTTTAGGATTTAGCAATAATCCTCCATCATGCATGGGGTCGCAAAATACGGAGTACAAAGGATAGTTGTATGATCCCGGCCCGCATTTGTCCGCGGTAAATACCGCAAATGCCTCGGCCGGACGGTTTTTGCTCTCCGAGTCCCGCACCAGCTCAATCTCGGCAACCGCAGGTCCTGCCCCACGCACTGTTCCTGCCGGCGCGTCTACCAGTAAATCCTGCCCGGCGCCGTAAAGCCCCGCTCGCTGCGCCTCGCGGGTCGCAGCCAAAAAACACTCCCACGCAAAGCGATGTATGGGCGTGGCGCTCACCCCCTGAGTATGGCTCATAGTGAGCGCGATATCGTCGCCGGTATGGGTGACTAAACCATCGATTAAGAGGCCTGACTCTATGGCCCCTTTTATTCGTTCACGCGCTAAAGCCAACATTTTCTCCGATGGCTTGGTATGACCTCCAATAGAACCCACATCAGCCTTGATGACCGAGATAGTTATTTTTTTCATCCCACACATAACTTGCGCTTTTGATTTACGCGACAAGCGCGCGAATCAGAAGACAAGCTGATTGGTCAAACCCCACATCTATATGTAACAGTTCTGATCTGCGGTACGCGCGGCACAAGTTATGTGTGGGATTCATAGGATAAATGCT
Organism: Candidatus Sungiibacteriota bacterium; assembly: GCA_016186095.1. Classification (GTDB taxonomy): domain Bacteria; phylum Patescibacteriota; class Minisyncoccia; order Sungbacterales; family HO2-52-23; genus JACPMG01. Next base: position 664 of record JACPMG010000009.1, read on the forward strand.
GGTAATATTTATAATCTATATAACGTAAGCTCCGGATGTAAAGGTAGCGGGGTTGCGTCAAATTAAAAAATGTTGTATATTCTTCTTGGTGGGACGAAACTGGCAGATGAAGATAAAACGTTACATCATATAGAACATAGCGCCTGTTGTCCCCCTTAAAGCGCATGACGTCATATTTGCAAGATGAAGAAAATTCCAGCCCTTGGGAAGGGATGAGGGATGAAGAGATTTTGCGGGCATCGCTTAAAGAGCCGGCAGTTTTTGAAATATTGGTGGAAAAATATCATGAGCCTTTGATGCGCGCCGCCTGGCGCGTGGTCAAAGGACGCGAAGAGGCCGAAGACATCGTGCAGGAGGCGTTTGTCAAAATGTATAAAAACGCCGACAAGTTTGAGAAGCTGGAAGGGATAGAGTTTAAGTCTTGGGCCTATAAGGTGACCATCAATACGGCCATCACGCATTATCGAAAACTGAAACGGGGCGAGTTTTTGTCAGAGGATCCGGCCATGTTTCAGGAGCCGGATGTGGAGCCGGTAGATACCAGATTCTCCATAGCCGCCGATGCCAAGGCCACCGCCACCTCGCTATTGAATAAAATGCCGGAGCATCTGGGCAAGGTGCTCAAAAGCTACTATCTGGAAGACAAGGCCTACAAAACCATAGCCCAGGAAGAAAAAATATCCATACCAACTTTGAAGATGCGCCTTTTCCGGGCCAAAAAATTATTTAGAAAAATTAAGCACGCGAACGGCGCGCCTTCGTCCCGCTTACAGCGGGACTACGGCAACGCGAACGCGCCCACGCGAATAAACGAAAATGATGGATAATTCAATTTCACCAAACGCCTCTCCCCGCTTTCAGGGACAGGTTTTGAACAAAATATACCGCGTCTGGCTTTTCAGGAAACTGCTGCCGGTGCTTATTTTTGAAGTAGCGGCTCTTACCGCCATTCTTTATTGGCTTGGGCGGGCGATATTTTTCCAAAGGATTTTTGAGAACGCGTTAAGGGTTCTTTTCATAAATCCGCAGCAGATTTTTTCTTTCGCTCTCGCTATGTTCACCAACGCCACTCCTCTGGCCAGAATCCTTGGTTTTATCATACTGGCGCTTTTCGTGCTCATCGTCCGGCATTTTACGCAAGGATTTCTGCGCCTCATACTTGTGCGGCAAAACTACTTCAGCCGAGCGCGCTAGAAAATGCAATGGAAATCATATATCTAGATCAAGATATAATCGTAGTGAGTAAGCCGCCGGGGATTCCAGTCCACGGCGGCTTACATGTAAAGGGGCCGGCGCTCACCGATTTCTTGACTAAGAAATTTCCGGAGATCAAAGGCGTTGGCGAAGATCCTGCTCGTCCGGGAATTGTCCATCGCCTTGATAAAGACACCTCCGGCGTTATGGTGGTGGCGCGAAATCAGAAAAGCTTTGAGACACTAAAAAAGATTTTTCAGGAGAGGCGGGCGGATAAAACATACTGGGCGATTGTTTGCGGAAAACCCAAAGAGCGACAAGGAATGATCTCTTTGCCCATAGGACGTATGGTAAAAAATCCTCTGAAAAGGGGGGTGGAGCAGGCGAAGAGCAGGATACGGGGAGCGCGAGAGGCGATTACGGAGTATAGAGTTCTGAAAGCGGGAAGCGAATATTCGCTGGTGGAGCTATGGCCCAAAACCGGCCGTATGCACCAATTGCGGGTACATATGAAAGCCCTTGGCCATCCAGTTGCTTGCGACAAAATATATGGAGGTAAAAACGTATGTTGTCCCACCTCCGCTAAAGCTGCGGCGGGCAAGCCGGAGGTGATGGCAAGACAGCTTCTTCACGCCAAGTCTTTATCATTTAGTTTTCCAGAAGGCAGAAAGCTGCATTTTGAAGCCGACCCTCCTGAAGATTTTTCAAAAGCGGTCGAAGTATTATAACAGTATAATTGTTATGAAAGAAAACGAGCGTTTCATTTCAAGAAGGGGAACGACGCCTGAACAAAAAAAAGATGCGGAGGAACTTATAGCGGGGTTGAGAGAGGTCATGCAAGAGCCATTTGAAGGCGAGTATGAAAAGAGCGAGGAGCAGGGCAGATTTATTGTTAAAGCCGACAAACATATTGGCGAGGAACTGCAGCGTCTCGGCCTTCCGCCCGCCATTCAAATTGTCCCGGAAAGATTTCATATTCTACCCGACGAGACATATGAGACTCTAATTACTGATAGCACTTGGCCGTGCGGTTTTTACATATCATCCGAGGCAGCTGCATATTTGAGAGGAGATATGCCTCGTCTATATATTTTTAAAACTATCATGCACGAGGCCGTGCATATGGCCTCGTACCACGCCCACGAGATTAAAAAGAAAAAAGATAACGCCAGACCGACCGTTGGGGAATATAGAAGCGGTTATTATATTAAATCCACCGACCGTTTTTTGCGATTTAACGAAGGGGTTACCGACCTTATTACGCAGGAATTTTTACGTGCGCACCGCGAAGAATTGGAAAAGGACTTTCCTATAGGCGCCAAAGAGGCGTCTGCCGCGCCTGTCGCTTACTATGATTTTGAAATGGGTCTAATCAAAAAAATAATCGAGAGGATATCTGAAAAGGGCGGTAAGATGCAGGAGGCAGTATGGGATAAAATCAAAACGGGGTTTTTCTCCGGACACATGATGCATCTGCGCGAGGTGGAACGCTTTTTTGGGCCTGGAGCTCTTATTGTCCTGGCGGCGCTGGACGACGATATTCCCCCGGGTCTTTCGGGAAATGAGCCGGAGGAATTGGCCATGAAATTTTTCAGCACCGATGACGAGGCCGAAAAGGAAGAAATAGCGCAAAAGCTTTTGGGCGGCCGAAAGGAAGATCTACAAGCATATCTAAAAAGAAGGAGGGCAGAACACTAACCCCTCTGGAATTTAACTCATTGCCGAGAAACAACTTTTATGATAAGCTATAACTTATGCACGTAACGGCAATTGAGAAAATACAACTTCGCTCCGATCTTCCGGCAATACATCCGGGGGATACGATTCGCGTGGTGCAAAAGATTAAAGAAGGGGAGAAAGAACGGCTTACCGCTTTTGAGGGTTTGGTTATCGCCAAAAAACACGGGGCAGGCATCTCCGGCACTTTTACCGTCCGCAAAGTGGTGGATGGCATTGGCGTGGAGCGCGTATTTCCGATGCATTCACCAAAGATTGATAAAATTGAAGTTCTGCGCCGTTCTAAAGTACGGCGGGCGAAACTTTATTATATCCGTGATAAGGCAGCGCGGGAGGTAAGGAGAAAGATGAAGCAGATTTGGAGAGAACCATCGATGTCTACTGAAGAAAGTATCGAGCAACTACCGGCGGAATAATTTTATTGTGCGCGGGTGGCGAAACTGGCAGACGCGCCACTTTGAGGGGGTGGTGGGAGCAATCCCGTGGAGGTTCAAATCCTCTCCCGCGCATTGAGTAGTTTTTATTAACTAATAAAACCAAATGAACTTTCTACAAAACAATGTCCCGCAAAATCTCCAGAAAATTACCGGCTATTTAATAGTACTCCTGATTTTTGGCCTAGTACTAAGCTCTTTTGCTATTACTTTGTCGTATCTTGCTTACGCTAAAAATCAATCAGACCAAGTTTCTACCAGGCAAATCAATGTTTCCGGCGAAGGCAAGGTCGCCGTAAAACCGGATATCGCGACCTTTACGGCATCGGTAGTTACGCAGGCGGAAAAAGTCAGAACCGCGCAGGAGGAAAATGCCCAGCGCTCCAACCGTATTATTGAGTTTACCAAAGCACAGGGCGTTGCCGAAAAAGATTTAAAGAC
>JACPMG010000016.1:0-2305 GCA_016186095.1 Candidatus Sungiibacteriota bacterium
AATAACGATCGCAACGTATCCGGCGAGACCCCGGGTACGGGTCTGCAAATAACCAATAGCTCGCCTACCGTTTCCAATAATCAATTTACGCAAAATACTAAAGCGCTCGTAATTGAGTCCTCAAGCGCGCCCACGGTTTCGGGCAATACTTTTTCGCAAAACACCACTTCCGCAGTAGAGGTAAATTCTTCACATCCTACTTTCTCATCAAATACCGCGAGCGGCAACGGAACCAACGGCATTTTCCTGCAGGGATCAATTTCGCAAAATTATACTCTTTCCTCCAACTTGCCTTTTGTGATTCAGGCGACTTATTCCGTGCCCGCAACAACCACACTGGCCATAGATGCCGGAACAATAGTTAAATTATCCGGCGCGGGAAATATCTCCGCGTCCGGAAAAATAAACGCCCTGGGCTCAAGCGCAGCAAAAATAATATTTACTTCTCTTCATGATGATGACTGCGGAATTTCCGGAGGATGCGGCGACACTAATGCCACCACCACTACTCCTGTGGCTGGCGATTGGGATAATATCGTTTTCAATTCCGGCGCGGCCTCCTCAACTCTGCAATATGTTGTCGTCCGCTACGGAGGCAATAACGACAATCCCCTGTCAAATCCCCCACGCGGGGCACTGCGCCTAATCGGCACTTCAATTGATATCCTAAACTCAACTATTGAGAAAAATTATATTGCCGGAATTTGGATGCAAAATTCCACTTCCACGGTAATTTCCGACTCCATAATCCGCGACCATAGCGACTCCACCTCCGAAGTATTTTACGGCATAAATCTCACTTCCACCTCAACGCCGCTAATTAAAAATACCGTTTTCAGCAACAACGAAACCAATATACGGGCTGATTCAACTTCTTCTTATACTGATGGCGGGGGAAATTCGTTCTAAAAACCGGTTTTAGATGAAAACATATGAAAATATAAAAGGGCTCTTGCCCGAAAGCCCAGAGCCTTCTCTTTCACGGCGTGAGGATGCATCATGGGAACGCATTAGTAAAATATATACATCACGCGCTTGGCCCTAACAGAGCCGTCCTCATTTCGTACGGCAAAGGTGAACGTACCGCGCGGCTTCTCCACTGCAAGATATTTCTTCCCTCGTGCGCCCACTACCCATCTGCCGTCATCGCCCAGCAAAGCAGCATAACCCCATTGCATGGAATCTGCTGTCCAAGGCATTGGATCATAACCCCATACAATTAGGAACGGTTTGCCTCCTACCATTCTATAAATGAACTTGGCACCGCTGTCATCTAGGGAGCATACACTTATCTCAAGCGCATAGCCGTACGGCACGGCCGGCTGGAACTCGCCGCACTCCCAGCTTTCCCAGTTTGGAAGCACGGGCTCCTCGGCTGCAGCCGCAAGACTACCCACAAACAACACCGCGCCAAAGATTACCCAGAATTTCATGATCTTATCCTTCTCCAGGATGATTATTTATATAATAATACAACTTATCGCCACAAAAATCAAGTTTCCGGCATCTTCGCTTTCCAGTATCGTTAAGGTATGAATGTTTTAGGCATCCTCCTTATCTTTCTTGGCACGCTTCTTATCATCCTCGGCCTTGATATTTCGGGAAGAATAGGACAGCTCGGGAAACTACCCGGCGATATTTTGTGGCAGAAAGGCGACTGGATATTTTATTTTCCCATCGGGACGAGTATTTTGATAAGTATACTTTTTGCTATTCTTTTTGTGATATTCAATAAATTGTTTAAATAAATGCCGGAGTCGTTAGGGGCAGAAAAAGTCCACGCGGAAGAAAAAAAGGAACAAGGGATGCCGCGTCGTAAAATGCTACAACTGCTTGGTGGCGGCCTTGCTTTTTGCTTGGGCGTAAAAAAAACCGAGGCCCAAATGGAGCCGCCTAGACCTTCACGCTATGAAAAAGGGTGGTCTTATACATCTGCAGAAATGCAAACTATTTATGACCGCGAATATAATGGAGAAAAAATACTAAAAAATGCCGTAGTAAGAGAAGGCGATAATCTAATCGGCGCAATCGATGGAAAAAAAATTATAGTGCCGCAAAAATTTATAGACAGAATGTTACGGCACATGGAGGAGATGTTGGACTTAAACGCCGCCAAGTTCATCTCACGTCTTGATGCTTTCCACGGACATCTGTTCGTACCGGAAACTGTTTCCGAGGAACGCTATAAAGATACTTCCCAGGATCTACCCAAAGAAGCAGTACTACTGTTTGAGGATAACAGCATAGGAATACTTTATCACAATTCCGAACACTTTAAACCGAGTCCCGACCGCCAAGAAGAGAC
>JACPMG010000016.1:2333-14015 GCA_016186095.1 Candidatus Sungiibacteriota bacterium
ATTCTAAAAGAAATGTCTTGGGGTACTATGACGGCCGGCCGCTAAAAATCTTGCCGCTTCCAACCGAGACAAAAAGAACGGCCGCCCATACTCCCGAAGGCACACGCGATCTTTCTGTATACCCAAAATTTGCCGCTCACAAAGATGGCGTGTTTTCCATAACTGTCGCCGGACAAACAATACGTATTGATATTTCTTTTGACGACAGCTCCTATTATTAGACAAAAAGTGGGATAAAAATGTCCGGCAGAAATAGTCCAGAAATGATTGCAGCCCCCGTCCCGAAGGACGAAGGCTGCTACTACTTGACCGGTCAGGGGCTCTGGACCTCCAACCCCCCGACCGTTGCGGCCGCCGGATCGGCGGCCGCCCGCTCGACCGCAACCGGCTGCCTGACGTCAGCCGGCTTGTCAGCCGGCGAGACGGCCAGCGCTACGGCCAGGCCAAGCTGAACCGCCAGGTTGACGAGCGCACCGAACAAAATACCCATGACGCCCTCCTTTCCAGATTCACTACGCAATCTAATTATATATCCTTTTATGAAAAAAGTCAAGTTCAAAAACGAGACCTTAGTACGGCGTAAAAACCGCTCTCTGGAAATCATCCGCCGACTCAAAAAGAAATTCCCCAATGCAAAAATTGTCCTCAAGTTTTCCAGCCCCTGGGAATTGCTGGTGGCCGTAATTTTGTCGGCACAATGCACCGACAAAAAAGTAAATGAGGTGACGGAAAAACTTTTCTCCGCCGGAGGCGGATCCGCCTCTGGCGGAAAAAAATACCGAACGCTTGATGACTATGTGAAGGCCAAGCCTAAAGAGTTTGAGCAGATGATCCGTCCGACCGGGTTTTACCGCGCCAAAGCCAAAAATATCTTAGCCTCAGCCAAACTGGTCAAAGGAAGATTTGGGGGTAAAATGCCGCGAACTATGCGGGAGATGCTTACCCTAAAAGGGGTAGCGCGAAAAACCGCCAATGTGGTTTTGGGAAATGCCTACGGAGTGGTAGAGGGAATTGCCGTAGACACACATGTGCGGCGCCTATCCCAGCGCCTGGGGTTGTCAAAACACGACGATCCTGTAAAGATAGAGCAAGATTTGATGCGGCTTATACCCAGAAAAGATTGGTTCAAACTGACATATCTTTTGATTGACCACGGCCGAGCAATTTGTACAGCCAAAGATCCTAGATGCGATTTATGCCCATTAAACAACATCTGCCCATCGGCTTTTAAATTTCCAAGATTTATTAAACGCTAAATCCTATGAAAGAAAACCGCCCGGAACAACCAAAAAATACTACGCAAGAAGAAGAAAGATTATCAACGGCTCAAGAAGGACTCGCCCGAAGAGATTTCTTAAAAGGTACGCTAGCCTTGGCGCTAGGAGCTTCGATCCCGGCAAAAGCCAAAGAAGCCGCCGCTTTTCTGGAAAGCGAGGCCAACGAGAATAAGGAAGGCCCCAAAATTGAAATTGAAATATTTTATGGCGCGCACGGCACGGGCAAAGACATTGAGGGACTTGCCGAGAAAATAAAAGGGTGTGATGTTTTTATACCGGAGATGTTCGGAGAAAACCCAAAAACGGTGGACCTCTTTCAACGCTTCTCGGAAGGAACGGCCTCTCCGCATGAGTATTTTAAAAAGGGCGGCACAGACCTGGAAGGAATCAAGAAAGGATTTGAACCATTTTGGGCGGCGCTCGCCATGGCTATCTATAATACGCATAAACTAGTGGTTATTTCCGATGTTCCGGTCGGCCATCCACTGCACGGGCGCCTTAAACACATTAGCGAATTTGAGTTCGATCTTTCTATGCCCTTTGAAAAACTAATCTCCTTACGCAGGAGATGGGGATATGAATTTGCCAATTTACAAAAGGAGCGCGAGCAGTTGATACTTCGAAGAATCATGCATCTGAAGAAGGAGCTGGCGCAAGGCGCGATACCCAGACTTCGCGGCAAGGATCGAATAAAAATCCTGGTATTTCTTGGCGCGGCCCACACTGGGGTCTATCATGAGCTAAAAAGACGGGGTGAAAACGTATCACGCCAATTCTCCCGCATGCCTTTTATTATGGGCGGTATGGATGAGAATACTACCCGTCATTTTCTTTTCGGAAAAAAAGTCAGTGACGAACTGGTGGCCCGGGGCTTATTAGGAACGATCTTGTGGGCGACTCTTAGCGAGAACTACTTTCCCGCAATCACTGCCGACACACATCTTAAAATAATGTTCATACGAAAGATAAGCGATGCCTTCAGCTTTGAAGAAATAAAAACTATCTTTGATAGAATCCATGAAGAAAAAATGATATCCGGAGAAACTATGCTGACTATCGGCAAAATGATGAACCAAAAAGGCTTGACGATGCCAGAATCCGAAGAAACCATGAAAAAAGCAGTGGGATACGATTATAAATGGGGAATTAAAGAAAAATAGCCCTGTGGATAACTCCGTTTGCCGCGCCCGGCAAAATCACAGATAATCATGAATAGAGGAAACTTGAAGTAAGTTCTGAACAAGATGAGCTTCGTGCTCAACGCTTCTGGAGCGATTAATCCATTTTCAGCTACTTACTCCATTTTTCCGCCAATTACAACGGTCTTTTACATTTAACTTCGCGTGCAACGCGCGCCTCTGATTGAAACAACTCTGATCGGCTTCGTGCTCTGCACCATTTTCCAATCCGACGACTGCCCCTGGCAGTCGTCATTCATTTTAATTTGACCCCAAATAAGATTTATGGTATAACTATAAAGGTACATTCCGCACGGAGAGAACAATGGCCGAAGATCAGAAAGTAAGACAGCCAAGACAAGACCGCGCCCCTTCTCATCGCATTGCGGTCTTCATAGACGGTCAGAACTTGGAAAACACGATCAGAGAAGACTTCCCCGGTAAAAGGATGGACTGGACGCGACTTACAGCCCTTTTACGTAAATGGGGGAATCTTGTGGGGATATACATTTATCTCGTTGATCTAGCCGATTCAGACGATCCGGAAAAGCAAAAAAAGATCGAGGCGTATCGCAGATGGCTCCGGTGGCTCCGTCGGAACGGTTTCCGAGTGCGCACTAAGCTCATTAAATATATAGAGACTCTTGAAGGGCGCAAAGGAAAATGTAATTTTGATGTGGAGATGGCGGTTGACGCGATAACGCTAGCCGCTACCGGCCGCATTGACGAGATTTTTCTTTTCTCCAGCGACAGCGATTTCGCATATCTTGCAGAGCAACTGCAGAATTATGCGGTACGGGTAACGGTTGTCGGATCTACTCATCGGACTGCTACCGAATTGCGCGAGCGCTGCGATGAGTTTATCCCCCTAGGATCCCTAAAATTGGAGGTGCTGATAGATTGGTTGCCATCGCGCGCGCGGGATACTTCTGATGCTATGCATGAAGACCCGCTTGTTCTAACTCCGCCGCCCGCCGATTAGGCGCGCGGCGCATTTTATTTTAGGACTTCTATTGATGTAGACACCATGGGCAAGCCCGGGGGACTCTGCGCTAACATTAGGTAGTCAACACCCGGTGTTGGCTAGCGCCAAAATTAAAAATCCGGGCTCTAATGTTTATAGCCCGGAACTTGATAAACTCTAAAATCGGGAATCGTTACTGCGGTGAGAAACCCGCCGGTGGCGCAGCCCGTATCTATCGGCCAGAGATTTTCTCTCTGTGGCAAAGACCAAGGGGCTTTGGCAATCCCCGCGTGGCCGAAAATCACCGGCTTGGCGTCTCGGGGGTAACTTGCGCACCAGTTAAATAATTCTGTTGGGTGACGCCTGTTCTCCGGCCTGAATCCCGCGCCCGTGACAATTTTTTCGTTCTGCTGCTCCCACGAAACACCGTATATCAACCCGGCATGCACCACAATTGCTTCGGGAAATTCCAGGAAAAGCGGAAGAGTAAAGAAATATCTAATCGCGTCCTCATAGCTTACGCCCAGCCGATCTCCCCGCTCGCGGAACTGCCGCATGGTTTCCTGCTGATTCTTGCCGAAAACATTCGCGGGCATCAGGCCATTAAAAACTCTTTCGTGCTTGCGCTCATGATTTCCTTTGACAGCCCGCCTACCGTAACCCCCCATAAAAAAACGCACCACCTCCGGAGATTTAGGTCCGCGATCAACCATGTCGCCTACCGAAATTACCTCATCCCCGATAGCGAGCCCGATGGCATCAAGTAATCTTTCCAACTCATCAAAACAGCCCGCGATATCGCCGATGATTGCCCGGCGCATTGAAATTCCCCTATCTGAAATGAGATGTTCCTTTTCTAGAATAACACCGAAACTAGCGAATGGAAAACATATCATTGAAATCCTTACAAATAAATGATAAAACGTAAACCAGAACACTGATCTTTAAGGAGGGGCTATGCGAGCGCTCCTGGTGGTAGATGTGGATTTGGCAAACGACTGGCACCACAAATTCTTTGTCATAAAAGAGAAAAGGAGAGTCGCCCGAGCCCTAAAGGAAGCGCTTGCTCAAACGCGATCTCAAGGAATACCTGTCGCTTTCGTAATATTCGCAGACGACAGGAAATTTTCAGGGCAAGAGGCGCAAATCAAAATAGAGGAAGAGCGGAAGCCCTGTATTGGTTGCAGTAGAGCTGAAACTCGCCTTGCACCTTTCCTTAGACATCGTCATCATCCGTTTGAGCCGATGTTTATGAAAACCAAGTGGGACGCGTTCTCCAACCAAATGCTGCTGCGACACTTCCTTTCCTTGGGAGTACGGGAAATAATGCTTGCCGGATGTTTTACATCCAGTTGTGTAAAAGAAACGGCCACTGGAGCCGTGAAAAATGGCTTTTCCGTAACCCTCTTAAGGCGCTGTGTTTACCGGCCATTTGCGGATAAACACCAGGAAGAAAACTGGCTTGAAGAAGTAAAAAGAAGTATACCCCATGATTCTGCGAATGCGGTCTCCGTCAGGATATGGGGCACGGTGAAGAAACCGCTGGCTAAGAGACTGCGTGATCTTTTTCAAGGTATGCGTCCCTAAATCCGCTCCTTAAAACCAAAACGGAGAAGCATAGGGCTTCTCCGTTTTTAAATCCCTAACTTTTCGCCGCAACCGCAACCGTCCTTTGCCTGCCGCCTGTCTTTTTAATACCCCTGGCAAAACTCACCGCGCCGTCGCGAACCTCAACCAACACCGCATCCCCTTCCCTGATTTTTCCGGCAATAATTTCCTGCGCCAAAGGATCAAGGATCAGCGTCTGTATAGCCCGCTTAAGGGGCCGCGCGCCGTATGACGGATCATATCCTTTCTGGGCAATAAATTTTTTAAACTCCGGCGTAAACGATATGCTGATTTCCTTGCCCGCCATACGCGCGCGAACCCGCTCAAGCTGTATATCCACGATTTTTTGAATAACTGCCGGGGTGAGCGAGGAGAAAATAATTATCTCGTCAAGGCGATTCAAAAACTCCGGCCGGAAATGACGCTCAAGAGCCTTCCGGATTTTACCCTTCATATCGCCCTCTTTGCGCTCCCTCGTATCCTCGTCTCCGGACATAAAACCGATATTTCCCAACTCCTGCGCGTACTCACCTCCTATGTTTGAGGTCATAATAAGAATGGTATTTTTGAAATTTACCACGCGTCCTTTGGCATCGGTCAGGCGGCCGTTGTCTAAAATTTGCAACAAGATATTGAATACTTCCGGATGGGCCTTTTCAATCTCGTCAAAAAGCACGACCGAATAAGGACGATGCTTGATGAGTTCCGTAAGCTGACCGCCCTCCTCATAGCCCACATAGCCGGGAGGCGAGCCGATAAATTTAGACACGGTGTGACGCTCCATATATTCGGACATGTCCACGCGAATCAGCGACTTCTCATCCGAGAATAAAAACTCGGCCAAGGTCTTGGCAAGCTCGGTTTTACCAACCCCGGTGGGACCCAAAAAGATAAATGATCCTATGGGACGGTTTTCTTCACCAATACCCGCGCGAGACCGCCTGACGGCATTGGCAATTTTTTTAATTGCCTCCTCCTGCCCGATGACGCGACGACGCAACTCGTCTTCAATTTTCATGAGACGCGAGGCCTCGGTTTCCAAAATCTTGGTGGCCGGAATCCCGGTCCAGCGCGCCACCACCGCGCCGATATCCTCCTCACTAACCTGGCCCCGCGCAATATGGCGGGAATTTTGCAATTTGGTAAGAAGTTTCTCCGCCTCGTGAAGTTTTTCTTCAACCTGCGGAATTTTTCCGTAGCGAAGTTCCGCCACCTTACCAAACTCTCCCGCGCGCTCGGCAATATCCGATTCCTGACGCGCCGTATCCAGCTCTTTTTTCAAAACTCGTATATCGGCCACCGTTTCTTTCTCCTGCTTCCACGCGCCCTCAAATTCACGGGTCCCTTCCTGTGACTCGGCAATCTCCCGATCAAGTTTTTTTAAACGCTCCTTGGCCTTGCGATCTCCGGATTCTTTTTTGAGCGCCTCTCTTTCAATCTCCAGCTTCATAATTTTGCGGCGCGTCTCGTCAAGCTCTTTGGGCAAAGAATCCATTTCCAGCCGCAGGGAAGAAGCCGCCTCGTCCATCAAATCAACCGCCTTATCCGGAAGAAATCTATCCGTAATGTACCGCGAAGAAAGATTGGCCGCGGCAATCAAAGCCGCATCGGTAATTTTTATACCGTGGTGCGCCTCATACTTGGGCTTGAGCCCGCGTAAAATTGAAATCGTATCCTCAACGCTTGGCTCATCCACATAAACCGGCTGGAAGCGGCGCGCCAAAGCCGGATCGCGTTCTATGTAGCGCTGGTATTCGCGAAGGGTGGTAGCGCCTATGGCGTGAAGTTCTCCGCGCGCGAGGGCGGGCTTTAACATATTGGACGCGTCAATCGCGCCTTCCGCGGCCCCCGCACCCACCAAAGTGTGAAGCTCGTCTATAAAAATTATGTATTTGCCCTGTGCCCGCTCAATCTCGCGCAAAATCGCTTTCAGCCGATCCTCAAACTCACCGCGATATTTGGTGCCGGCGACAATGGCCGCCAAATCCACGGAGATAAGTTCTTTTTCTTTCAGGGTTTCCGGCACATCTCCTGATATAATCCTTTGCGCAAGCCCTTCGGCGATAGCCGTTTTCCCAACCCCGGCCTCGCCGATAAGCACGGGATTATTTTTGGTGCGGCGCGATAAAACTTCCATCACCCTTCTGATTTCGTTGTCACGTCCGATCACCGGATCGAGCTTTTCCTGACGGGCAAGGCGCGTCAGGTTTCTCGCATATTTTTCAATGACATTATATTTTGTTTCCGGTTCAGGATCGGTAATTCTTTGCCCGCCGCGAAGTTCGGCCAAAGCGCGCAAAACCACTTCTTTATTCATCCCTTCCCGCTCCAGTATTTCTTTGGCGCGCGAGGGGATTTCGATTAAAGACAAAAAGAGGTGCTCGGTAGAAATAAACTCGTCTTTTAATTGCGCCGCTTCCCTATGCGCCTGTTCAACTACTTTGGCCAAATCCTGCGTCAAATAAACTTGTCCCAGAGGAGTGGCAATCATCGCGCCCCGCGGCAGAGAGTCAAGCGTCTCCAGCAGACGGTCAGCCAGAGAAGATACATCAATCTCCAATTTTTCCAAAATGGCGTCCACCGTTCCTTCTTCCTGTAAAACCAGCGAGGTAAGTAAATGCAGCACATCAATTTGATGGTGTGATCTTTCTAGCGCCAGGTCATGAGCTTTTTTAAGCACCTCCTGGGCTTTGATGGTGAATTGTTGAAAGGGGGGCAAGGTTGTTTCGGAAACAGCTTTTGAAAATCTTCGCAAAATCCCACCGAGATTTTGCTCATCGCCTGAACTCCTCGCTCGTCCCGCTGAAAGCGGGACACCATGGCCGCTCGTCGCTCAAGCGTTTTCAAAAGCAGATTTCCTCACTTAAACACAGAACGGCTCGGCCGAACTATGCTCACTTTGACATTTTATAAGGGTATTATAACAAAAATTTTTGGGGAAATCAACCCCTCAAATTATAGACCATATTATAGGCCCTGAAGATATCCACAGTTAATTCCCAGGGGGGTTGACAAGAAAATATCATAACTGCTAGGCTGGACAAGGTCACCAATTAGGAGGTTTTCAGATGCGACAGTACGCTTTCCGGACAGCAATGGTCCTTTTCGTTTCAGCTCTTTTCATCGTAGGCGCAGCCGGTTGCGCGACCGTGTCAACTGACCAGCAGGGCGGACTTTTCTTGCCGTACGATCTTGACAAGGAAGATTTTGAAGCGGGTCTACGCGCGCTGATGGACCTCGAGACGGAGCTGACCGCCAAGATCGGTGTGTGGAATCTTTTCGATGTGGACAACCACATCCTGACGTCAAGCAAAGTCGCACGTGAAAAAGGCTCCTACCCTGACCTTCTGCCCGACCGGCACGCAACTATTACTGCGCAGAACAAGGTGGTCACCCATACTTTCCGGTTTGCCGTCATCTCGACCAAGACGCTGTCTATCCCGGTGAAGAGTTGGCGGAAGGGTACCAGCATGGGCCTTTCGCTCTCGGCCACCGCGCACAATAACAAGCTGGTGGAAGTAAAGACCGGCTTCACGACACTTCCGACACGCAGTACAAGCTACTCCTCCAAAGATGCCGTCCTGATGCTCGGTGGCGGCGTCGCAGTACTCTTTCTTCTTCCGTAACTAACCAATTCCGTAACTAACCAAGCAAAAAGGCCTCTCGAATACTCGAGGGCCGCTTTTTATATCTAAATACTATTGTCCTATGAAGATAGACTGGAAATCGAAAACTGAACTGTGGCTGCGGATCCACTGTTCATCAGTCGCATTCGACTCGGTGAGTCCTTCCAGAAACAATGAAAACGCGATGTCAATCACGGTGATCTCTTTTCGCTTAGGCGCAGGGAACGGGTCATAATCGCCCGAATCATCAGGCGTGAGTTTGGCGCGCATGGCGTAGTATCCGGAGATTATCGTACTTCCATGCACGGCGCATTGCGAAAATGAATCTTCAGGAGTCGCGGCGCTGAAAGCCGCGTAAAGATGCTGATACTTAAATCCGCTCGAGGCCACCCAACGGAAGTTTCTCTGACTCTCGTCCCACTTATTGCCCCAGATCACACCAGGACGCCAAGGACTTCCGCCCGCCGCAATGGCCCCGAAATCATGACCCCATTCATGAGCCGCGTGCGCCGACAGGAGACCCAAGGCGCATCTGCCATCGTCTTCGGCCAGAAACTGCGCGGAAGCGGGCGATCCGATAAACATAAACATAGTGGCCACCAAAACAACCGTTCCGATGATACGCTTCATCGCTTGCCTCCAAAAAATGGTTCTATATTCAGGATAGTTCAATACACAATCGCGGTCAACTGCTAGTCCTGTTTAAATAAAATGGGCCGTGAGGCCCTTTTTGAAAACTAGGTCTAATAGACCAAAAATTAAGCTGCTTCGCCGGCGTGGGCCCAGAAGTCGTCGTCGCGGTCGCCCTGGGCGAGTCGCGGCGGCACCTTCCCCCGATGGAAGAAGTCGCACATGATGCGGTTGGCCACCGCCCAGTCGTCGCCGTAGACGCAGTGATGGTGGGGGCACAGCGTCGCGTCGCCCGAGAGCTGGAGACCGCAGAACGAGCAAAGCGACATGGCACACCTCCAACTGTAGTTCTAATTTCTGTATACTACTACAATTTTGGTACGTCAAGCGCTCGGTTACTTACGTCTGATGCAACGGCTGCGAAGGCATCATGCTTTCGAGGGCCAAGTAAAAAATTTTAAGTGAGCGATCTGGTCTAGGTATTTTACTTCTCGCGACAATGGAAAACCTTAATTTATCCTCTTCGCGGTCGAGCCCCGCCCTTTGTCCGTGAACTGAAGGGCGGGGGTTTCCTTTGTGAACGGCAAAGGGCGGGGCGAGGAAACCGCGAAATTATTTCCTCTCCTCCAGCTTCACCTTCAACTCTATTTCTTTTCCATCGCGAAACACTTTTAATGTTACCTCCTCCCCGATCTGATATTTCTGGATGAGCGAGGCCAGCTGATGGTCCGCATCAATTCGTTCTCCGTTGAACTCCAATAAAATATCGCCTCCACGAATCCCGGCTTTCTCGGCCGGACTTCCCGAAACAATTGCCGGCTCGTTGTCGCTTGGCGCAATCAACGCCCCGTAATCGCGGCCAAGTTTTTGTTTCTCCGCCAAATCCCTGGTGATGGAAGTGTAACGAACACCCAAGAAAGGATACACGATACGGCCTAGTTTCTGCACATTTTCCAAATCGCGCCTGGCCTTATTTACCGGAATAGCAAACCCGATATTTTCCGCGCCTTGCGCTACCGCAGTGTTGACCCCGATCACCTCGCCAGAAATATTCAGAAGGGGACCGCCCGAATTGCCCGGATTTATAGCCGCGTCCGTCTGAATCAACTCCTGCAGCATTTCCGGGCCGGTAGCCGCGCCGCTAGCCACAACCGAGCGCTGGAGTCCGGACACCACCCCGACCGATACGGTGTTGCGGTATTCTCCCAATGCATTGCCAATGGCAATTGCCGTCTGGCCGATTTTTACTTTAGAAGAGTCGCCCAAGCGAAGGAACGGCAAACCAGAACCTTCAATTTTCAAAATAGCTATGTCCTGCAAAGAATCGCGCGCGAGCACCTTGGCCGGTTTTTTACTGCCGTCATTAAAGAGCGCCGTGTACTCGGCCTCGGTGTCGGCCACCACATGCCTGTTGGTTATTACCATCCCATCGGCGGATACTATAAACCCCGTGCCGGAAGATATTTCCTGCCTTTGAGTGCCTTTCTGCCTGAACTGCGGGATGCGAAATCCCGATCCTCCGTCTCCAAAAAACTGTCGGAAAAGCGGATCGTCCGCGAAAGGATCAACGAAAAATCTTTCAATAACCGGAACGTCTTTGGACGCGACCACTGACACCACCGCGGGCGAGGCTTCCTCCACAACCTTTACCGCAAGCTCGTCTTGCCTCACGATCCGCTCGGTTTCTTTGGGAATAATGGTTTCCGTTATTTTCTCAAGAATAGTAGGCCTGTTAAAAAGCAGCGGCCCGCTTGTTTCTTCCCCCAAGCCGAGTGCCGGCCCAAACATACCCAATGCCAAAACCGTACCAATAATGGAGACGATAAAACTCAAAACCACCGTAAAAATCACAAGTTGTCTGGTTGTAATTTGATTTTCATCCATCCCACACATAACTTGCACAATTTCCCGCTAACTTAAGTAAAGCGTGACAATAAGCGCAAGTTGCTAATAAAAGCCTAAAATCCCACAAAGTTAACTTCCGTAAAACCAGTGCAAGTTATGTGTGGGATCCATATTAAAAACTATAACAGAATTATCCGCCGCCTGACAATATCTGCGTATATAAATAGATCGACTTCGCTGAAGCCGATCTGCTAAAACTCTCTAAAGAGGTACCTCTCCGGCACCTCCGGCCAAGTACGAAAAACATCCAGATAATATTGGTAGTTTATTCCTACCAGGGCGCGGCTTGATTCTTCAGGACGGATGCATCCGGGGATGTCAGGCACGTTGCAAACGGAGATCGCTTTCGGCCCCAGCATCACTTCGTAAACCGGATCATTCCAAAAAGTAACCTTGCAGAATCTCTCGTCATTGATGCTTCCGCCCTCATCAATATTTACTTGAATAATGAGGGCACGGTGCGGCTTTATGGCAAGGTGGCGGTGCTCATGGAT
>JACPMG010000008.1 GCA_016186095.1 Candidatus Sungiibacteriota bacterium
ATCGGGCATTCACCAAATCTATAGAATCGCATTATATTTCCGAAGGCGGAATTGAGGACGCGGTATACCGGATAGCCGCGGGAAAGCAGATCGGCTCGTCGGAGACGCTTACGGTGGGCAGTGGAGTCGCGACCATTTTGGTGACCACCATAGGGAATCAAAAAACCGTTCGTTCGGAAGGGAAAAAGGGCAATATCCAGCAAAATCTGGAGACGCAAATTGAGGTCGCCTCCGCTCCGCCTCCGAGCGTCAGTTTCAACTATGGCGCGCAAGTGGGCTCCGGAGGCGTGGAGATGTCCCAAAATAGTGAAATTCAGGGAAGTGTTTATTCAAATGGACGGATCGTGGGCCCTTCAAGCTCAAGCAACGCGAAAATTACCGGAAATGCTTCTGCGGCGGGGGCATCGGCTATAGAAAATATAATAATTACTGGTAGTGCTCAAGCCAACGCGATAGACGGTTCCGTTATAAGCGGTGATGCTACCTCAACCGTGAGCATAAGTGGGACGGTGGCCGAAAGAGGATATGCTAACTCCGTTGATAATTCCGTATTGAATAAAGACTCTTTTAGCGACACCCTCGTAAGTTCAGTTGTCAACGGGAAATGTTATTACCAGACCCAGGTTGATAGCGTTTGTATCTTGGGAGAATTTCCCAACACGCCATTTACCCCGGCGTCAAACTTACCGGCGCTGGCTCTGCCTATTTCAGACGCTCAAATTAATCAGTGGAAAACCGATGCCGCTGCAGGAGGAACCATAAGCGGAAATTATAGCGTGGATAGCAACATAAGTTTAGGCCCCAAAAAAATTACCGGAGATTTATTGATGACGGCGAACAATAAAACTCTGACCGTTACTGGCACGATTTATGTGCAGGGCAATATAGATATTTCCAATGGCTCTAGCATCAAATGTGCCGTATCATACGGCGCCCAGTCCTGCGTGGTTTTATCGGACGGCTGGATTCATCTGTCCAATAACGGGACTTTTAGCGGTTCCGGAACCGCGGGAAGTTTTCTGATGCTTTTGTCTTTGGCCGCGGGCAGCGGGCATCACGGCTCGGCCATAGACATCCACAATAATGCTTCGGGCGTAATTTTTTACGCGGGCAACGGCATGGTTTATTTGCATAATAATGTCACGGTAACCGATTTGGTGGCCAATAAAATTCATCTGGAAAATGGCGCCAAGATAATTTATGACACGCTTCTGCAAAACACTAATTTCGGCGGAGGCGGCGGTGGAGGAGGCGGGGGAAGTGCGGATGTGAAATACTGGCGTGAAGTGGAGTAATCCGTAACTTTCCATATTTATCGGCATATGCCAGTAAATGTAGAAACTACAAGTTTAGTAATAAAAAAGCGAGCCACGACTAGAAGTCGTGGTTTTTTTGGGCGTCGCTCCCCGCTCCGGTGTTGCGCCGGAGCGGGGAGCGACCTGCTACGGAGCTTGAACGTTGAGAGTCGCCGAGGACCCGGCGCCTGTGAGTGCGCCGGTGGACTGCGCACCCGAGGTGGCCTTGACCGTCGGGCTGGCGGTGGCCGAGGCCGAACTGCCCTGGACCGTCGTCTTGCCCGTCTTGGGCATGGACACGCCCAAGACGTGGGCCCCGCCCACGACCGCGGCGGCGTCGATCAGGGAATCGACCGCCACCTGACCGATGTTCGGGCCGCCCTGTTTCTCGACGTAGGCCTGACTGCAGGCCTTCGTCTTGGTCGGGCTACCCGCCTCGTCCTTCTCGGCGACCTCGCACTCACGGCCGCGCTGGACCGTCAGGTCATGACCGAACGGATCGGTCGTGACGACGGAGACGGCCTCGAGGACCTTGCCGTCCGACTGCATGATCAGGAGCGGCGCGGCGGCCTTCGTGTAGGGCCCACACCCCGTGGCCACCATGGCCACGAGGCAGAACAGAACGGTCAACTTCCTCATGGTATGCCTCCTCTGTGGCCTCCCGCTCCGACTCCGTCGGGCGAGGCTCGCCCTGATTGGGCGGCGCGGCCAGACCGAACATTAACTGCCAGATCGTTATCGAGAGAACTGTATTCTAATTATACACCAAGTACGGCAAAAGTCAAGCTTATGAAAGAGTGAGGAAATACCCTAGCAAATGTAGTAATATATAGGCATGGCGTTTGATTTGAGAAAGAAAATTTTGAATTGGGTAAAACCGTGGGTAGAAGTTCCTGTGGCCGGGCTTGATATTTCCGACCGCTCGGTGAAGTATCTTAAATTCCGGCCGGAGACAAAGGAGGGAGAAATAGAATTTTTTGGAGAAGCCTCTATCCCCGAAGGGATTGTCGTCGGCGGGGAGATACGCCGGGAAGAAGATCTGGTTACAACTCTTAAAGGACTGATTTCGCGAGAGGGAAAAAGATTGCGTTCCTGTTTTATCGCGGCGTCCCTTCCGGAGGAGAAAGGTTTTTTGCGTCTGATACGGTTGCCCAAAGTTGATCGGGAAAAAGTCAGCGCCGCGGTGCGATCGGAAATTGAGGCAAATATCCCTCTCCCTATGGAGGAGCTCATATACGGGCAGGAAATAATCGAGTCCCCGGCGGACTATTTTGATCATTTGGATGTTGTCATTACCGCATTTCCGAAAAATATTGTGGAGTCGTACGTGCGGGCGTTAAAAGGAGCCGGCATGGCGCCATCCGTGCTTGAGCTTGAATCGCAGGCAGTGGCCCGGGCTGTCGTTACCGATCAAACGCACACGGCAGAAATTATTATTGATATCGGCCGGACAAGGAGCGGGATTATGATAGTATCCGGCAAAGCCATTATTTTTACCAAAACGATCGGGCTGGGCGGGCAAACATTTACGGAAAATATCGCTCGCTCCATGGAAGTTTCTTTGGAGAAAGCGGATTTCCTCAAAAAGGAGGCTGGGCTGGGGAAAAAGGAGTACGAGGGAAAAGTATTTTCCGCGCTTCTGCCCGCCTGTTCTGCTTTGGCGGAGGAGATCAAACGGGCGATTGCCTATTACCAGGACCACTCCCAACATGCGCACGGCATGAATCCTGTCATTGACGCAGTTTTTCTTGTTGGAGGCGAGGCAAATATACCCGGCCTGGCCACATATTTTTCAAGCATACTTAAAATTCCCGTTTCTCTTGGCGATCCGTTCGCGTATTTACAAAAGAAGGCGCCTTTTATTCCCCTGCTGCCCAAGCGCCAGGCGCTTGCGTTTACTACGGCCATCGGCCTGGCCCTACGAGATAGAGCAGTTACTAGTTACTAACTATGTTTACCATTAATCTCCTGCCTCAAGAAGAAAAAAGACTTGTCCGGCTTGAAGAAGCGCGGCGAATTATCAGGTTTTTTGCCGGAGGACTTATATCCGTTTTGTTTATCGGATCTGCGCTTCTTGCGCCTTCATTCCTCCCTCTCTTTCTTGAACGAAGAGAGCTGGAACGGTCTTTGCAGTTAGAGAAAGAAGCGGGGCAAGCTCTTAACGTGGCCGAGGCAACCGCGCGCCTCCGCGCTTTTAAGTCCGCTCTGTTCTCCATAAAAGCGTTTGTACAAACTCCTCCGCGCGCCTCTGAAATTTTAGAGGATTTGTTCCGGCAATCTCGGGATGGGATAACGATAGTAAATATAACTATAAAGAAGGGGGGAGACGTGATATTGACGGGGACTGCGGAAAGCCGCGACAATCTTCTCCGTTTCGAAAAAAATCTTCGCGACTCCGGCAAATTTCAGGAAATCTCTTCGCCTCTTTCCAATATTATCCGGGAAACGAACATAAACTTCACCATGAAAGGTAAACTAAAGCCGGCCTTTAGCCTATAATCGTTATGGTACGCATTACCCAGCCGCAAAAGTTTCTTATGACTTTGGTCTCCTCTATTTTGTTAGTTGGCATTTTTATAGCGATTTTTTGGTGGCTTTCGGTTAACGTACAGGGCGGCATCGAGGAATTACGGCGGATAGAGACAGAAATATCAGCAAGCGAGGCGGAGCGCAAGAGCGCGCGCGCTTTTGAAGAACTTAGCGAGGCGCGTGACGGGGATCTTGAGCGTATCCGCGGGTTTTCGCCAAACCGGGAGCGGCCAGTGGAATTTATTGAAAATCTGGAGATGGCGGCGAAAGATACCGGTAATTCAATTACTCTTGATTTTGACGAAGGAAGAAGCAAGACCAACGGGCGCTTGATTTTTCGGGTCACGGCGGAAGGAGACGAAAATGGTCCGCGTAATTACTTAAAACTGCTTGAGCTGATGCCGTATGAAATTAGAATAGAAGACGTGGTGTTCCAGCAAATCACGGCGGACGTCTCATCAGCGTCGTCGCCCGAGTCGTCGCTGAAGCCGGTTGTCTCTCGTCCGACCCACCGTCTTTTGGCCGTTATATCCGTAAAAGCGTTGTAGCCGATGAGATTTTTATTTATGAATCCAGTTAAAATCATTTCGTATGTCCGGCTCCCTTTGTTGGGTCGGAAAGAGGTGATCGTGGGCGGCGTAGCAATGCTGGGCGCTTTTCTTATATTTCTTATTTTGTGGGATGCATATCTTTTCTATGGTACGCTTGTGGAAACGCGAATGCGGAGTGTCGTTTCCGGTCAAAAACCGGCTGTCTCTGTTGGGGAATTTGACGAAGTGATTCGTCTGCTCGACGAGCGAAAAGATAAGTACGACTCTTTGCTCGGCAAATAGTGCGGAAAATATAGCGATGTCCGGTCCAGGTCCGTTGACGCCAAGGGCGTCTTTTTATAAACTTAAAACCATGCATCAGCGCGATATTCGAGAAATATATTTGGATCACGCGGCCACGACCTACCTGGACCCACGGGTAAAAGAAGCCATGGAGCCCTACTGGGAGTTGGAGTACGGCAATCCTTCAAGTTTGTACCGTCCGGGTCGCAGGGCCAAAGAAGCATTGGATCAGGCGCGAGAAAGCATCGCGCATAGTTTGAATTGCCGTTCGGACGAACTTACTTTTACGGGCGGAGGAACGGAGGCGATAAATCTTGCGATTTTCGGAGCGGCCAGAGCGTATGCGACAGTAACTAGTAACCAGTTACCGGTTACCAGATCTCGCGGACATCTCATTACTTCCAAAATTGAGCATCATGCCGTACTGCACTCTATGGAGGCACTCGGAAAAGAGGCCCGCCTGCCGGACCTGCCTGACCGGCAGGCAGGCGGGCAGGGCTTTTCCGCCGGAGGCGGACCAGCCTCTGGCTGGGAGATCACCTATCTTGATGTTGACGAGTATGGATTGGTGAATCCGGAAGATGTACGAAAAGCGCTTCGTCCCGATACTATTTTAGTTTCTGTCATGTATGCGAACAATGAGATCGGGACTATTGAGCCGATTGCGGAAATAGCCAAAGTAGTTAGAGAATATCGTAGAGAAAAAGAGGGCTTAGAAATTAGAAATTTGAAATTAGAAATTTCAGGAAAAACTCCCTTTTTCCTGGTGGATGCTTGCCAAGCCGCAGGAGCTATGGATATGGATGTGCAAAAACTTGGGGTAGATTTGCTGGCGCTTAATGCTTCAAAAATGTATGGGCCAAAAGGAGTAGGCGCTCTTTATATAAAGAAGGGGATACGGATAAAACCCTTGATTTACGGAGGAGGGCAGGAAAATAATATGCGCTCCGGCACGGAGAATGTGCCGGGTATTGTGGGATTTGCCAAGGCGTTTGAACTGGCGCAAAAAGAGAGGGAAAAAGAAAATGCCCGTCTGATTGGGCTACGGGATTATTTCACCAATAGGCTACTGAAAGAAATTCCTAAAACAGTTTTGAACGGGCACCCGACCAAGAGGTTGCCCAATAATGTAAATGTTTCCGTTCTGGACATAGAAGGGGAGGCGGTGATTTTGTATCTTGACGCCAAGGGAATTTATATTTCCACCGGATCGGCCTGCACCTCAACCACTCTTGATCCCTCGCACGTGATTTTGGCCATCGGAAGGCCGTATGAGTACGCGCATGGGTCGCTTCGTTTTACTTTGGGCAAGCGGACAACCAAAGAAGATTTGGATTATGTGATGGAGGTTTTTCCGGGAATAGTGGAGAAACTTCGCAGGATTTCTCCGGTGCGGCTGGAAATGGGGCAGACGACTATAAGTCATCCGGAGGCTTTTGCCGGGCAGAATGCAAAGGTGAAAGTTGGAGGCAAAACGTATAAATAAAATTGGAGCCTTTGGCTCCGCTATATTTGTATCTATCCATCGTGCTTTCCGATGTCAAGTTCCTCCCAGAATATAATTCTATCGAAAAGCATACCCTTTTTTCTTAGGTGTTCGGCAAGTTGTTCTTTGCTCATGGCCAGGAGTTCCGGATCATCGACTTCATACATATCATTCATCACCGAACCGCGATATGTCAGGTTGAGTGGGTTGGAGCGGGGCGTGTTAAGGACATTTTTATGCTGCAGGATTAGAATTCTGGGCATGGCCGCACCCCTTTTTAAATGAGCGATCAGTTTCATTATAAAGTCATGGAAGAAAAGGATCAAATTCAAAAGGCAAAGATAGATGTTAATGCGGACGTGGTCAATCAATTTACCGGTGAGAAATGGTATTACTCCGACATAGTAAAGGAGCATTTTTTCAATCCGAGAAATCTGATGCTGGAAGATCCGGACGAATCGCAGTATCAGGCAACCGGTATGGTCGGTAGTCCGGCCTGCGGAGATATGATGAAGATGTGGTTGAAAATTGAGACAGGAACGGAGAAAGTAAAAGAAATGAAATGGAGAACTTTTGGGTCTCTTATTGGCGACGAGCGAGTTCTTTTAAACAATTTTTCTACTACTGCGGCAGAAAATTTACGGGAAGGCATGTCCGTTCTTGACGCATCTGGGAAAGCGAATACCATAGAATCCATTTTCAAGAAAAGGTATTTTGATAAAGTGCTTTCAGTGCGTCTCGCTACCTCTTCGTACTATACATTTACCGTCACTCCTGCCCATCCAGTTCCCTGCGTGGATCGTTATACTGTAGCGTATCCCCATCGTAGAGGAAAACGGTGGTCTGAAGTTCATCAGAATTTAGTAGAGAAGTCACAGATTGTGACTAAGCCCGCGGGCGAATTAAAGGAGGGTGACTTTTTGATATATCAGGTTGATAAAGAGGAGGTTGATCAAAAAGAGTTTACGGATGATCGTTGTACTTTACTTGGTTATTACGTTTCAGACGGGCATGCCCCATCGGCCAACCGCGTAAGATTTGACTTTGGTTTGAGTGAAGATGCATATATAAAGGAAGTCAGCAATTTGGCCAAAAAGAGAGGTATCCCTTTCCGTGTGTATGAAAGGACCAACGAACACATTCTCGCTATTCAGTTAACGGATCGAGAACTGGTGGCCTGGCTTGTTCGTCATGGCGGGGCTCCTACAAAAAAGCGTTTTTCAGCAGAAGTCATGAAGTTACCAGCACAAAAGCAAATGCGCATCGTGGATGCATATTTGAAAGGAGACGGTTGGTTTGAAAAACAAAATGAGAATTGGCATGAGCAGTATTTCATATCTACGTCGCTCGAGCACCTAGCGCACCAGTTACAAATGATGCTAGCGCGTAACAAAGTTTTTGCGCCGATTCATAAAAGGCCTGAAAGAACTTTTGTGATTAGGGGTAAAACGTATAAAAACAAGGGGGAGCTAAATCTTATTTTCAGAAAAGAGAAACAATATTCCCGTATAAAATATTGCGAGAGCGGGCAGTATTTCATGATTCCAATTTGGAAGATTTCTCCGCGAAACTACCGTGGTTTTATATACGATTTCGGCCTAACCCGACCACCCCACATATATAGACTTAACGGAATATCATTCCATAACTGTGGCTCGGCCATTGCGGCCACTTCGATGTTCAGCGTGATGGTTACGGAAAACGATGGACTGCCCATTGGCGAGGCGTTAAAAATTAAACCCCAACATATTATGGAGCGTCTGGGCGGTCTGCCCAACCGAAAAATCCACTGCTCGGTTTTGGCGGATAAGGCCTTTCGCAAGGCGTCCAATGATTATTTCCGCAGGACAGGGCAGAATGATCGTATTATAATAGAAGGAGCCCGGGTGATTGATGCTAAACTGAATATAACCGATAAAGATATTGAAGAGGCGGTTTTGGAGGGCGCGGTGGATTTGGACGGCGTGCAGAAGAAATTAAAAGTAGGAGTAGGGTCGCCGGAAATTATTACGGAAGTAGAACAACTCATTAGATTCTATAAAGAAAAATATTATGGATAAATTTGAAAGAAAATTTCGGGGAAGAATATTTCCGACCGAAGAAGGAGTTCAAGAACTGCCTCGTGAGGAAGGATTAAAACAAGAAGAGCGCATGGTTAGAGAAAAATTAGAGCGTGAGGCGAGATCATTATCCCGCGAAGAAAGAGGGCGGTTGGAGCACAGGCTGGAGCAGATCGGGCGAGAATTGCATCCGCGCAGTGATTTTCTCGAAAAAAAGAGTTCAATTGTGAAGCCGTAGATTTTATGGACGAGCAAAAATCATCGGAGAAATCAGAAGAAAAAAAACCATTGAAAATCGGCAAAATTGTGGTTGATAGAAATTTATGCATTGGCGCGGCATCCTGTATTGCCGTAGCGCCCGGTGTTTTTGAACTTGATTCGGAAAATAAAGCGGTGGTATATAACGATAAAGGCGCGGATGATGAAACTATACTTTTAGCGGCTAAATCGTGCCCGACTCAAGCAATTTTGGTTTTTGACGAGGAAGGGAATCAGATTTTTCCGTAACACGCAAGACGCGCAACGTGTAACGTATAACGCAAGAATTTTTATTTGCGATGTGCGATACACGATGCACGTTACACGATATGTATCAACCAAAAAACTTTGACCATCTCCTGGGCACGCCGGGTTTCAGCGATACTCTTCTGAAAAATCACTTCACGTTATACCAGGGATATGTAAAGAACGTAAATGCTATCGTGGAGGAATTGAAAGAATTGAGAGAGGCGGGGAAGACCGGGACTCCGGCATTTGCGGAATTGAACAGGCGTTTTGGCTGGGAATTTGACGGCATGCGCCTGCACGAACTTTACTTCGGTAATATGAAAAACGGAGGATCAAAACTTGATCCCGCATCTTCGCTCTGGGCGCAAATGGATAAAGATTTCGGTCCTAAGCCCGCTTGGATGGATAATTTCAAGGCCGTTGGCGCCATGCGCGGTATCGGCTGGGCGATTCTCTATTATGATCCGGAAGCCGATAAACTTTTTAATGTGTGGGTGAATGAGCACGACATGGGGCATTTGGCCGGATGCAAACCGCTTTTGGTGCTTGATATTTTTGAGCATGCCTACACGCTTGATTACGGTATAAAAAAAGCCGACTACATTGAGGCCTTTTTTGAGGCGATAGATTGGGGGGTGGTGGAAAAAAGATTTAAGCGATGATGCCAATCCAATGCGAATTTAATGCCAATATAGCGAATCGCGAATAACAAAAAAGATTAGCGATTTGTAGATTGGCATAAAATTTGTAGATTTGCATCATACATATGCAGCAGCAAATAGAAAAAGCATTGGAAGAAATTCGCCCCATGCTTGCTTGGCACAAAGGCAACATTGAATTTGTGAAATTTGAAGAGGGGGTGGTGTATGTCCGATTTCTCGGAACTTGTCAGGGATGCCCGCTCGCGCAACTTACTCTTAAGGGCGGAGTGGAGGAGATCTTGAAAGCTAAAGTGAAAGAGGTAGCAAGAGTGGAAGCTGTGTAAATTTGCTATTGCCTGTAAATGTCCCTTTTGGTACGTTTTACGAGGAACGTACTTTTATTTTAGAGGAGCGGGAGATGAGCAAACTGATTATTGGGGTTCCGTGTGAAGTGATGGTCGGAGAGGGGCGAGTGCCGATTTTTCCGGAAACCGCGGCGCGTCTGAAGCGCGATCTGGAAAAATACGGAGTTTTTGCCGGATTCATGGTAGAAAGCGGCCTAGGAAGAGGCATCGGGTTGAGGGACGGAGATTGGAAAAAGGTGGCGGCTGTTGTACCGGGCGCGAATGTTGTATACGGAGCCGCGGATATTATCTTGGGCGTCAAACAGCCGTTGAGGGAAGCGGTCTCTCTATTCCGTAGAGGACAAGGTTCTTGTTGCTTTCAGCACGTGAGGGCCAATGAAGGGGTAGTAAGACAGCTTCTTGAAAAAGGAGTGAAGCTTCTGCCCATGGAAGCCAACAAAGGAGCGCTTTATCAGATGAGCCGTGCTGTCGGGGGGCGCATAAGAGATATTCTGGACAGATGTTATAACGGGAGGGGGAGTAAAAAGAATTGGATAGAAGAAAATATTTTAATCACCGGGGCGCGCGGAACCGTAGGACGGCATTGCATTGATAATCTTTTGCTTGCCGGTGTAGATCCTAAGCGGATTCATGCCTGTGACATAGTTGAGGGATGGTTTGAGACGCAAGATACCGCAGTACCGCGTCGCTACGAGACTTTCAGCATTGCTGACGAGGATCAGTTTATGATAGCGCTCCAAGTGTGCGGTATCGAGATCATCGCGGCATTGGACAAAGAGGGTCGTGCGCCCAAAATCCATGAGCACCGCCACCTTGCCATAAAGCCGCACCGTGCCCTCATTATTCAAGTAAATATTGATGAGGGCGGAAGCATCAATGACGAGAGATTCTGCAAGGTTACTTTCTGGGATGATCCGGTTTACGAAGTGATGCTGGGGCCGAAAGCGATCTCCGTTTGCAACGTGCCTGACATCCCCGGATGCATCCGTCCTGAAGAATCAAGCCGCGCCCTGGTAGAAGCAAACCATCAGTATTATTTGGATGTTTTCCGCACTTGGCCGGAGGTGCCGGAGAGATTCCTCTTTAGAGAGTTTTAGCAGATCGGCTTCAGCGAAGTCGATCTATTTATATATGCAGATATTGTCAGGCGGCGGATAATTCTGTTATAGTTTTTAATATGGATTCCACACATAACTTGCACTGGTTTTACGGAAGTTAACTTTGTGGGATTTTAGGCTTTTATTAGCAACTTGCGCTTATTGTCACGCTTTACTTAAGTTAGC
>JACPMG010000019.1 GCA_016186095.1 Candidatus Sungiibacteriota bacterium
ACGAGAAAAGACCTCCTCGTGGAGGCACCGGAGAGCCATGCGCGTGGATCGCTAGGTCACCGGCTTGCGCCCAGCCCATGGGCAAGCGGGCGGGCAGAGTGCAAGTGGTCATGCCGACTGCGAAGTCGGCGGCGAGGAGCACCGTTGCTCCACCATTGCCTCTGTCCGTCCGCCGTAGTAAAAGCCGAGCTTCACCGCTCGGCTTCGTCATTTTTATTTCAATCTATAGAAAGCTTTGTTCCCAAATCGCACATCAATATACTCAAGTCGCGCGCGCTTCTCTTTGATTTCTTCATCCAAAACAGTTTTCAGAACCCTAAACACATTTTGAAAATCATCATCGCGGTTAAAAAATATTTTAAATCCCTCGTCCGTCTCCACTCGTATCTCACGCGGGGCTTGGGAAGATAATTCGTGCACTACTGACATTATGCCAAGCGAGCGCTTTATCTCCTCGCCTAAAAATATTAGGCGCTCCATAAGCGCCGGCTCAACCGCGTTTTGCCCCACTGCGGGATCCGGGGCATCACTCTTTATTTTAGTAATCAGCGACCCGGAAAAATTGGGCGCCGATTCGTACGCAAATCCGGAAGCATCTATATAGGCGCATGAGCTCTGCCCGCAAAATATGCCAAAAAGCTTGCGCTCTTTTGCCGAAATCTTGAGCTTATCCGGGAAATCTTTTTTAATTGAAATCTGCTCGATCCTTGGAAACTCTTTCTGAAGGCTTTCGGCAAGAGAAGCGGTCTCGGCCAAGAAAAAAGAACTTCGGGGAATCAGTGCCGCAAACTCGCCCTGGAGCTCATGTTTTATTTTTGACGCGATCTCCTCTTGGCTCAACACTTCCAAACCAGAAAAAGAAATTTCTCGAATTTGCCACCTCGGAAAACGTAAAACGTAAACCATACCGGCTATGATAACACCCAATAGGGAAAAAGCCGCCAAAACCAAAAAAAACCTCCGCATATGAAAACGTCTGCGAGGCAACCTTTCTTCCCGCGGAGTATAGATAACACGACTCATAATACGAAACGCTTTATAAGAGGGTTAATCCTGGTCAAAAACTCATACTGACTAGTCCCGATTTTTAAAGCAGGCTCATCCGCCCCTATAAATTCTCTGCCCTGCCGTCCTACTAGAACTACCTCATCGCCAACTTTCACTTTAGAAATATCACCGATATCAACCGTCATCATATCCATAGAGACACGGCCAAGGATTTTTGCACGCCGGCCACAAATCAATACCTCGCCCACGCTAGATAATCCCCTATCGTAACCATGCCAGTAGCCCACGGGAAGTACCGCAATCTTAGTGTCTCTTTGCACTTGTTCCGTAAGGTCATACCCCACGTACGAGCCTTTAGGTATCATCTTTACTTCGCCAACAATAGTTTTCCAAGAAAGCACCGGTTTTAAAAAAAATCCTTTAGGATGCCTAACTTTGGCTGCCCAGGAAGGCCAGTAGCCATAAAGCCCCATGCCCACGCGCACCATGTCCAGATGCGCTTCGGGAAAAAGAAGCGTTGCATCGGAAGCCGCGGCATGACGGACTAAATTCCTAAATCCCGCGCGATCAAAAATTTTTATAATTTTTTTAAATTCCGCAAGCTGGAGTTCCGTATAGGAAGGGTGGCCCCAATCCTTGGCGGCAAAATGAGTATATATTCCGGTTAATAAATTTCGGATTTCGGACTTCGGACTTCGGACTTTCCGAATGACTTGTCCTATGTCATTCGGAAGGAATCCTTGCCTGTGCATGCCGGTATCAATTTTTAAATGAAATTGCGGGCGATTTTTTGCTTTAGCAAGCGTCAGGAGCGATTCAAAATTAGAAACGGTAAGAATTATATTACTTTCCACGGCTTCTTTAATCCGCGAGGGCAGAGTTGAACCCAAAACCAGAATCGGGTTTTTAATGCCCTCACGTCGGAGACGCAGAGCTTCAACTATGGAATCTACGCCGAACCATAGATAATTACCAGTTACTGGTAACTGGTAACTTGTAAGTTGCTTCGCAACTTGCACTAAGCCGTGGCCGTAGGCATTGGATTTTATCACGGCCATCAAACGGGTTTTCTTAGGTATTATATTCAAAAATTGCTCCGTATTGTACCGGAGCGCTTTTTTATCTATTTCTATCCAGGTACGCAGGCCCGACTGGTCCATTGACTTTTTATAATTAAGTGATGTATTATGACAACAAAGTTGCCGGAGGAAACAGAATGCACTTTTACAAAAAGTTCCTCCCGTTGTGGAAATTTCTCGGCATTACCGCGTTATCATTTTTTATATTACAGATAGTCTCGCTGAAATCCCTGCAAGAGAACGAAAAAATCCAATTAGTAATCCCTCACTCTGCGAAGACGTTCGTGCGGACAGTCACTACTCCTCCGCCCTTGCCGAAATTCCGGGAATTCATCCGGGACAACTACACGACGGTGGGGTTCATTGGTACGATTTCCCTTGCCCTCGAAGAAACAATTCGTTTTCAGGGTTTTGTATGGCTGGGCATTTTCCTGCTCAAAAGATCAAGGATAACTCTCCGTATAAGAAAACTTCTTTTATTACTACTGCTCTGGTTGTCTATTATTCTTTTCGTTCTTGACCATGGCGTGTTGAGTATAGCGACAGTAACGGCGATGCTCGTTTTCAACCTGACTCTTTTTTACTACGGATCGCTCCTGCAGCCGTATTTGGTACACGCCATCTGGAATCTTCTTCAGCCGATTCTTTATAACTTCTCTAAAATCTAGCCGCCCCAAGGCGGACTTTTTTTATCGCTCGATCATTCCCAAGCCGCCCATATGGGGCCGCAATACTTCAGGGATTTTAACCGAGCCGTCTTTTTGCTGATAATTTTCCAGGATAGCGATAATGGCACGGGAAGTGGCGATGGCCGTGCCGTTTAGGGTGTGCGCGTATTCCGTTTTCCCGTCGTTACCTCGATATTTTATTCCCAGACGCCTGGTCTGATAATCCGTCGTATTAGATGTGGAGGTCACCTCCCCCCAATCGCCCTGTCCCGCTCCTTTGGAGCGAGGCTCGCTCAACGAAGTTGAGCGGCCGGGCATCCAGGCCTCCAGATCAAATTTTCTGGCGGCCTGCGCGCCCAAATCTCCGGTACACATCTCAACCACGCGGTAAGGAATTTTCAGGCCCCGCCACATTTCTTCCTCATGCTCCAAAAGCTCCTCGTGAATTTTGGACGAATCTTCCGGCCGGCAGTATACAAACATCTCCACTTTGGTAAATTGATGCACCCGGTAGAGACCTTTGGAATACTTTCCGTAGCTTCCTGATTCTTGCCGGAAGCAGTGCGAATAGCCGGCATATTTATAAGGCAATTTTACCCCATCCAAAATTTCATCCGCATGAATACCTGCGAGCGGAATCTCAGCAGTAGCAATAAGTCCAAGATCTGTATTTTCTATAATGTAAGTTTGCGCCTCTGACCCGCGCGGCATATATCCCGTGCCGAGATAAAACTTGCTTCGCGCCATATCAGGGGTTATCATCGGCGTAAATCCTTTCTTCACCAAAAAATCAAGCGCGTAGCGGACGAGCGCCAACTCTAAAAGCACTCCCTCATTTTTCAAATAATAAAAATCGGAGCCGGAAACTTTAGCCGCGGTCTCAAAATCTATAATGTCAAGTTTAGCCGCAAGCTCCAAATGATCTTTAGGTGTGAAAGAAAATTTTGGTTTCTTACCCACCTCCCGCAAGACCACGTTATCCAGCTCGCTCTTTCCTATGGGCACTTCATCCAACGGCAAGTTAGGTATTTTATATACTAATTCGTTGAATTCTTCCTCAAGCGCCTTCAACTCAAACTCCGCATCGCCCAGTTTTGCTTTTAGTCCCTTCGCCTCCCCCATCTCACGAGACCGGGTCTCGTGAGACTCGTGGGATGCTTTTGCTATCTTGCTAGATAACTCATTTTGCCGCGCGCGCAAGTCATCCACCTCTTTAATTTTTGCTCGCCGTTTCTCGTCTAATCCGAGCAAATACTCCAAATCAAATTCTGCACCCCTATTTTTAAGGGCTTCTTTTAACTTCTCTGGATTCTCGCGGATGAATTTAATGTCTAACATACTAAAAATTGAAATATGCCTTAAATGCTTTATACTCCTCGTGGCTCATGAAGTCCTTTCTTTTAAATGGATGAGTTTTTGGATTAATCCATTCGTAACTTTCATGCTCGGATGATAACTTTACGCTTCCAGATATATATTTACTTTCATAAACGGTAAGAAAGTTCAAAACTCCACGCGAAGGAACAGGACGCCGGAATTGAAATATAGGACGCCCGATTTTGTACTTAACAGAAGGACCCAGTTCTTCCTTTATTTCCCGTGCTAGAATCTTTATCAAAGGAATTTTGTTTTCCACGTTGTCAATACGTCCGCCGGGCAAATCCAAAAAGTTTCGTCTGGAAATACGCAAAAAAAGTACCCGCCCACCCTTCCGCAGTAGTAACTTCAACGCCACTTGGTACAATGCGTAATCTCGTTTCATTACTTTGGTCTCATAGTCGGGAATAAAACCACCTCCCTAATATTTTTCGTATTTGTAAAAAGCATTATTAATCTATCTACGCCTATCCCAAGTCCTGCTGTAGGCGGCATGCCGTACTCCATCGCCTCCAAGTAATCCTCATCAATGCGGTGCGCTTCTTCTTCCCCGCCACCGCGCATTTTCTCCTGCTCCTCAAAACGGCTACGCTGATCAAGCGGGTCGTTTAATTCCGCAAACCCATTGGTAAGCTCTACCCCAGCAACAATAAGCTGAAAACGGCGCACTTCAGCAGGATTTTCAGGGCGTCTTTTGGAAAGGGGCGAAATATCGATAGGGTGATTGACCACAAACGTGGGCTGAACGATATATGGCCGGCATACTTTTTTATATATTTCATCGGCAATTTTACCTTTGGATTCGTGCTTCCCAACCTCAATGCCAAGTTGCCGCGCCCGCGTGGCCAGAGAATCGCGCGTCTCACGCTCGTAATCGGTAATAAGGGCGTAGCGCGAGAGAAGGTCTTTGAAAGCAACCCGCGCAAAAGGTTTTTTGACGATAATTTTTTTACCTTCTCCGCCAGAGGCGGATCCCTGCCCGACCGGCAGGCGGGCACCTTGGGCGGAAAACTCAATTTCCTGCTTCCTGCCTGCCTGCGCAGGCAGGCCAAACATTTTGGCAAGCGAAATAAACATCTCCTCAACAAATTTCATCATATCATTTTCGTCCCAGTAGGCCGCGTAGCACTCAAGCATAGTAAACTCCGGATTATGCGTGACATCAATGCCCTCATTACGAAAGATCTTACCAATCTCATATATTTTTTCCAGTCCGCCGACCAAGAGCCGCTTCAAATAAAGTTCCGGCGCGATCCGCAAGTATAAATCAACATCAAGGGCGTTGTGATGGGTTTGAAAGGGCTTGGCAAGAGCGCCTCCGGCAAGCGGATGCAGCATCGGAGTTTCCACCTCCAGAAATCCGTTTTTTTTAAAAAAATTCCGCAGAGTTTTAATAATCTCTGACCGCACCTCAAAACGTGTCCTTATTTCCGGGTTCATCAAAAGATCCAGGTATCTTTTACGGAATCGCTCCTCCACGTCCTGCAATCCGTGCCATTTCTCCGGCAACGGCCGCAGGGATTTAGCCAGCATCTTCCACTCTCCTACCTCCAGCGTTTCCTCGCCTTTTTTGGTTTTAAAAAGTTTGCCCTCAACTTCAAGGAAATCGCCAATATCTATAACCTCGAGAGCAAGATCATAATTTCCCCCCAACACATCCTTTTTTAGAAAAAGCTGGATTTTGCCAGATGCGTCACGCACATCCAAAAACATAGAACCCCCATGCTCGCGCTTGGCCATAATGCGCCCCGCAATGACAACTTTCTTTTTTGATTTGGCAAAAGCAGAAAATTTCTTCAAAACCTCCGCAATGGCCAAATGCGCCCCGCTTTCAGCGGGATAGGGATCAAAGCCGCTTTTTTGCAGCTTTTCTAATTTCCTTATTCTCTCGTTGCGGATATCTTCTAAGGGCATAGCTTTATCTTATTGCACGTGGACAAAAAAGAAAAGGCGCTCTAGGAAAGGAGCAGCCGTGCGTATTTTCGAGAAAAATTGTCGAGGCCTGCCGCAGGCAGGGAACCGCGCTTCACCGTATCTCCGCCACTTGATATGTAATAACTCCTCCGGGAGTTTTCACCTCTACTTCATCCCCCACTTTTTTGCCCAAAAACGCTTTGCCCATTGGCGACTCATTAGAAATTTTTCCTTCTGCCGGATTGGCTTCCTCCGAACCTACAATCATATACATTTCTTCGCCGCTCTGGGATCGTACACGTACGGTGGAGCCCACCGTTACCTGATCCGTACGGTGCCCCCTGATAAGCACGGCGTTCCGCACCGTCTCCTCCAATTCGGCAATCTGCAATTCCATGAGCGATTGTTCTTCTTTGGCCTCCTGATATTCGGCATTTTCTGATAAGTCGCCCAATGTTTTGGCATGCTCAAGTCTCGCCGCAATATCCTGGCGCTTTACGGTCTTCAGCTCCTGAAGCTCCTTCTTTAATTTTTCGAGGCCTTCCTCGGAAAGATACTCTGACATAGTAAAGATAAAGAGTAAATTAGTTCCTAAAAACTGTCAATATGCTTTATGCACATATGAATTATTTTCTATGTTCGAAATACCATTTTAGAATTTCATTCGTAATCGGGACGGCGACCGTTGCCCCTTCACCGGCATGCTCGACCATCACGGTAATAGCGACTTCCGGATTATCCACCGGAGCAAAAGCCGTTACCCACGCATGGGGAAGTCCGGAACCCGCCTGCGCTGTGCCGGTTTTAGCCGCGGCAGAGACCGGAAGACCGGAGAGAAGTCTAGCCGTACCCGAAGTAACCGTCTTCTGCATACCCTTGATGACTTCTTTGACATTATCCTCGCTTACCATGCGCTCCCTAATAAGCTGCGGCTCCTTTTTGTCGCTCACCCCCCCATCCGCGGCCAGAACGGCATCAAGAATATAAGGCCTCCATAATTTTCCGCCGTTGGCAATAGCCGCAGTAAGAGCTGCCATCTGCAGAGGCGTCACCTTTACTCCTCCCTGTCCTATGGAAACATTATAGGTATCTCCAATACGCCAGACTGGATCCTGCGGCTCGGCTATTTTTTTTGACTCCGGGTCAGGGATAAAACCAGCCTTCTCTCCCGGAAGATCAATGCCTAATTTTGCTCCCAAGCCGAAAGCGAGCGCGTATTTTTTAATCCGCTCAATCCCTAGGCCCTTTTGCTCCTTGAACCCGCCGCCTACCATGTAGAAATAAACATTGGCCGATTGCGCTATAGCATCATAGAAATCAACCCACCCGTGTTTCTTCCAATCAAGAAACACCGATCTCTCGCCCGGCTTGTAAGGGTTGGGGATCTCAATGAATCCCTCATCATAAATTTTTTTTGCCGGGTCAATTATTTTTTCCTCAAGGGCCGCCGCCGCGACCAAAGGCTTGATGGTGGATCCGGAAGGGAACTCGCCGGAAATAGCCCTATTGAAAAGCGGGGCAAGAGAATTTTCCAGAACCGCCTCAAACTCTTTTCGCGAAAGAGAATTAGAAAAAATATTGCTGTCAAAACCCGGGAAACTTACCAATGTCCGTACCGATCCGTTACGCGGATCTAGTATCACCACACTTCCTCCTTTGCTCTTACCAACATAATTTTGTACCGTCTCATAGGTAACCCTCTCTAATTCGCCGTCCACGGTCAGCTTGATTTTAGAACCCTCTACGGTGTTCTGTGTAAACCGAAATCTGGTCTCTTTTCCCCGTGAGTCGATTTCAACAATTTTCTTCCCACCCACGCCTCGCAATAGGCCATCGTAAAATGCCTCGATACCGCTCTTGCCTATCGTCTCCTCAGAATTAAGATCCGGCTGCCGCTCTAAATCCTCCGGCGAAACTTTGCCTATGAATCCCAGGAGATGAGAATCAGCCAACGGTTCACGGTATATGCGCTTATAACTTTCAAAAACCTGTACTCCGGGAAAACGCTCCGGCTCAGATACTATAACCGCTACTGCGCCCCGCGGCATATCCTCCGCGAGCACGACATGTTTTGGCATTTTGCCAATATCGCCATCTACGGGGAATCCTAAATCATAAAAATACTCCCGGTCTTTACCGAGAAGCGCCCCCAAAGACGCAAGCAGTTCAGCAGGACCACCGCTTCCCTCTTTAAATTTTTCTCTGCTGAATGCCACGCCAAATGACGGCATATTTACGACCAGCGGAATATCAAAACGATCATACACCACTCCGCGCGGCGGAAAAACCGGCAATACAAAAAAACGGTTCTCTTGCGACTTTCCCAAAAAATAATCCCCCCTATGGAGCGTAAGATCGGCCGCCGCCCAGGTGAGATACCCAACTCCGACGACAACAACCAGAAGGAAAACCGACGGGAAGAAGCGACCTATCGAACGCTCCATCTTCCCTTCAAGGTTCGAAGAAAAATGTAATTGGTCGGCCGAATCAGCAAGAATTTCATCGGGATCAAGCGGAACAACTGTTTTATTTTTGCCGAAAGCCATGCTTATACCCTCTTAAATAATAAACCAAGTGCTCCGGTCAGAAAGGTAATCAAAGTTGGCAGTAAAACAGCCCATACCAACGAAGCTAAAAATACGTGACCCCAAAATTCCCAGTAAACTGGCACAGGCAAACCGTGAACATAATCTGCCGTCCAGCCAAAAAATAAAATCAGATTAACGAATAAAATAGTGCCCATAGCAGTGCCCACACCGCGCGTCATAAAAGACTCCGCGTGCGAAAAAATGCCCCGCAGAATTTCGGTAAAAAACGCCAAAATTATGAAAATGGCGGTGTATGTCCCGAATACGTATAAAGATACGCTGTCCATCAACACCCCAGCCAGAATTGCCCAAAACAGCCGCCGGGATAAACCTATATTCCAGAATAAAAAAATTAGTGTGGCGCCAAAAAGCGGCGGCCGGACTTCCCATAGCGCAATCCTGCTCCCCCACGCTATTTCAATAAAGAAGGCGCCGGCTAGAAAACAAATGGCTAAAACGTATTTCATGGCGCCGGATGCATGACAAATACCTGATTCAAAAATTCAGGACGGGCAATATGTATCGCCCGTACTTCATAAAAGGCAGAGGCGGACGGCGGCTTCTCCTGTACAATCTCACCTATCACAAAAGGATATCTCCCCTTAGAGGATGCGAGAAGTACAGCATCTCCGCGTCTAATTATCTCGTCCGCCGGAATCAATTCCAGCAAAAACGCATGTGACCCCAGGCCTTTGGCTAAAACCCGCAATCTGGAAGGAAGCAACTCAACTTCAATACTTTCTCCGAAGCTGGAAGCAACCACTACTTTAGCCGATATGTCTCCCGCTTCCCGCACCGTGCCTATAAAAACGCGGTTTTCATCAATCACTAAATCTCCCTGAGAGATGCCGTCATTTCTGCCGGCGTCGAGAAGCAAGAATTCCCGTCCTGCTTCACGACCGTGAAGAAGCACACGAGCCCCCTTAAGAGTCAGTCCGGAATCTTGACGAAAGGAGAAGACCTTTTTAAGCGCTTCATTCTCCGCTTGTAATTTTTTTACCTCTACATTTTCTGTCTTGAGACGCTGATTTTCGCGAATCAAGCTATCTGCCTCTGTGCCGGTAAGCGTCTCCCTGCTGGAAATCCTGCGGACCTGATTAATGATGCCGATCAGCGGTTTTATTGCCGCAAGCGACATCGTCTGCACCCTCCGTAAGATTGCCGAGTCATTAAAAAAAATCAGCAGCCCCAAAAGGAGCGCTATGACAAGAAATAAAGTTGACTTCCCTCTCCACGCCATGAAAAAATCATAATTTATGCAGGTGCTTTTTCGAAACTCGTGCTAACCAAAACTTCCCGCAACGAATCGATATCCTCCAGAATTATTCCCGTACCGCGCACTACTGCCGTCAAGGGATCTTCCGCAACCTTGGCCGGAATTTTTGTCTCCTCGCTAATCAGATGGTCAAGTCCGCGCAGAAGCGACCCGCCGCCGACGAGCATTATGCCACGATGCATAATATCGGCGACCAGCTCCGGCGGAGTCTCCTCAACCGTAGCTTTTATCGCATTCACCAAGACATTAATCGAGTGACGAAGCGCGCGGCGGATATCAGCATCATCTACCACAACTTCCTTAGGAAGTCCAGTCACTAAATCTCTTCCTCTCATAGTAGCCTCCATCAGATCCGGAAGCTCATAAGCCGACCCTATGGCGATTTTGATGTCCTCGGCGGTGCGCTCGCCGATCAAAAGCTTAAATTCATCACGCGCGAAGCGGATAATGTCATCATTGAATTTATCCCCCGCTACTTTAAGGGCGCGGGAGACCACTATACCGCCAAGAGAAATCACCGCAATATCCGTTGTGCCGCCGCCGATATCAACCACCATGGAGCCCACGGCCTCCTGCACGGGCAAACGTATACCAATAGCCGCGGCCATGGGCTGTTCCACCAGGTATACCTCCCGCGCTCCTGCGTTTTTGGCGGCATCCTCGACGGCGCGTTTCTCAACTTCCGTGACACCCGACGGAATACCAATTACCACTCGCGGCCGCGCAAAAAGCGAAAAAGTTTCTTCGTGTACCTTTCTGATAAAGTATTTCAGCATCTCCTCGGTAACTTCAAAATCCGATACCACGCCGCCTACCAGCGGTCTTACGGCGGTAATATAAGCAGGGGTACGCCCGACCATTCTTTTAGCCTCCGCGCCTATGGCCACGAGCTGCCCGGTCTTTTGGTTTACCGCCACCACCGAAGGCTCATTAATCACAATGCCTCGTCCGCGCACATAGACGAGCGTGATGGCCGTCCCAAGATCAATCCCTACATCTTGAGAAAAATAAGCGAAGACTTTATTAAACATGGGCTATATTACTCGTTTCAACAGTTCTTTTTCGGATATTATCTTTCCCTCCTTTTCCGATCTTTTTTTCACTTCAATTCCGCGCGCCGCTATGGTTTTCTCTGAAACCACCGCCCTCCAGGGGGCCCCTATTAAATCCGCATCGGCAAATTTCTCGCCCGCTGATTTGTCATCGCGATCATCGTACAGGACCTCCACCCCTTTGGCAAGAAGAATTTTATAGAACTTTTCCCCGCCCACAGCAGTGGGCGAGGCTCGCCCAGCTTTGCTGGGCGGCGCTTTCTTTCCGCCATCAAGGACAATCAAGTGAACCTTAAACGGCGCCGTTGATTCCGGCCACATAATTCCCAGGCCATTGCTGTGTATTTCCACAACTGTCGCCATCAGGCGGCCAAGGCCGATACCATAGCTTCCCATAACTACTGGCTTCTTTACGCCCTTCTCATCAGAGTACAGAAGTCCCATGGGAATCGAGTATTTCGTACCAAGTTTGAAAATGTTGCCCACCTCAATGCTTTTGGCCGACTTAACCATCTCTTTACATTTTGGGCACGCATCGCCCTCCTTCATTGATGAGATTTCCCTGTTTTGGGCGTAGCGGCATTTGGAACAGTAAAATATTATATCTTCTCCTGCTTCACTAAACACCTGATATTCATGCGTAAATTCTTTGGTAAATGCGCCTCCAGATGCTTCGGCAACATAGGCGTCAAGATCACAACGTTTGAAAATTTTTTTATAGGCCCCGTCAACAATTCGGTAAAACCGATCCAGATCTTTTTCATCTCGGTGAAAACTGTACATATCCTTCATCAAAAACTCCCGACCGCGTATCAGGCCGGATTTGGCGCGCAACTCGTCCCGGAATTTATTTTGAAATTGATAGACGTATAAAGGCAAGTCTTTATAGGACTGAATTGATCGCAACGCAATTTCTGCAAGCGCTTCTTCGTGAGTCATGGCAAGACCAACCTCCCGACCAGAATGATCCTTAAACTGATACATAGGCTCTCGGCCAAGCTCCTCCCACCGACCTGTTTTCTCCCAACGCTCTTTGGGCTGCAATGATGTGAGCAAAAGTTCCTGGCCACCGACACTATTCATTTCTTCCCGTACAATGGCGCGTATTTTCTCAAGCACCTTCAGCCCCAACGGCAAGTAATCGTAAACCCCGGCCATAGTTTTATAGATAAAACCACCTCGCTCCAGAAGCTTGGCATTTACGGCCACCTCGTCTTTGGGCGCCTCACGCAATGTTTTTCCAAAAAGTTGAGATTGACGCATAAGACAATTGTATAAGAAATGATTTAAGCTGTGTACTTGACTATATAAATATGCTATGATCTATTATGCTGAGCTACCGAGGATACGGGTTTCCTGAGATTATAGCACAAAACGGCCACCATCAGCCGTTTCTTTAATTTAACTCCGATTCAAATATGCCACTATTTCATCGCAAACAAGTCTTCCATGCGCTTCATTCGTTTCTTCAAATCTTGAATCTCAAAAGTGTGCTGCTTCAGAATTAATTTCTCAATATTATCTACTTTTTCCTCGACTCTTCCTAACCGCTCTCCTATTCTTCCTAGTTGTTCATCAACGTCCTTCTTCTTGGCGGTCCCGTCAAACCCACTTTTTACCATAACCGCCAAGTCGTCAATTGTAATATCTTTCCTTGCCATAGTTTGAACATATACCTCCTACAAGTTTCCCGCAATTCTCCTCACATGCTCCACCAATGTCGCCGTATATCCGGCCTCGTTATCGTACCAGGAATATACCGTGACCAAATCTCCGTCAACCACTTTGGTGAGAGATAGGTCCACAATGGCGCCGTAGGGTTCTCCCAAAATATCGGCAGATACAATCGGGTCTTCAGTTACTTTCAAAACCCTTGACCAGCGCGGCATCTGGCTTGCTTTGTGGAAAACATCGTTTACGGCCTCAGGGTTTGTCTTCTTCCCCGTAAGCACGGTATTTACGCTCAAAGAGCCGGAAATCGTCGGCACCCGCACGGACACGGCGTCAAAAAGGCCTTTGAGTTCCGGAATGGACTGGATTACCGCTTCTGCCGCTCCCGTGGTGGATGGCACGATATTTACCGCCGCCGCGCGGCCCCTACGCGGGTCTTTCTCTTCCGGCCCGTCAACCAACTTTTGGGTCGCGGTATAACCATGCACCGTGACCATCTGCGCTTTTTTAACGCCAAAATTTTCGAGAAGCACGGCCATAACCGGCGCCACGGAATTGGTGGTACAGGAGGCATTGCAAGTGATAGGTCCTGCTTTTTCAAAACGATCGTCATTTACGCCGATAAGCGCGGTTGTAACGTCGCCTTTGGCAGGCGCAGTGATCACTACCCTCTTCGCACCGGCATCCAGATGCGCCTTGGACTTATCATAAGAAGCAAACAGGCCGGTAGCTTCCACTACTAAATCTATACCTAGTTCTTTCCAGGGAAGTTTAGCCGGATCCTTCTCGGAAGAAACTTCGACTTTTTCGCCCTCGACTTTAAAATGTCCCTCCCCAGCTACGACTTCTTTTTTATACCGACCGTATACCGAATCGTATTTGAGGAGATATACGAGAGTTTTGACGTCGGCAAGATCATTCACGGCAACAATATCAAATCCTGGCATTCCGAATGCCCCTCGAAAGAAGGAACGTCCGATCCTGCCGAATCCATTAATTGCAATTTTTACAGATTTCATATACTCTTCAAGTATAACACCATTACAAGAGGCGAGTAAATGCGCGCCCTACTACGGCTCCTGACGACTTCTCTTGTTATCAGCTCGGTTCTGGCGCTTCTTTTTACTTTCTCCGGAATGCCGGTCTTTTCGACACACGAATTAGCCATCTGGCAAATCTTTTTATATCATTTCGGAAGTTTTATTTCCATATCCTTCCTTCTTGCTTCTTTATTTATGCTCAAGAAAAAATTTGAAAGGATGGGATAGAAAGTTTAAATACCGCGATTACGCGGTTTTCTTATAATTTAGTGGCCGCTTTCGCCACTCTTTCCATCGCACGTACAAAAGAAGCTGTTCGCCAAGAGATATTGTATTTGTTCTTAATCTCCAACACCGTCTGAAATGCTCTTACCAGCTGCTCATCAATTTTCTTTAATACATCTCCCTCGCCCCAATATTTCTGTTCCAAAGACTGCAGCCATTCAAAATACGATCCTACCACTCCTCCACCGTTCGCCAGAATATCGGGAATTATTTCCACGCCCCGCCCTACCAACATCTTCTCCGCCTCTGATACGGTGGGCCCGTTAGCCATTTCCAAAATCACTTTGGCCTTTATTCTTTCGGTATTAGCCTCGTTGATAACATTCTCCAGCGCTGCCGGGATTAAAATATCGACTGACAGTTCCAATAACTCCTCATTGGTAAATTGTTTGCAGGTCTCTCCGTGAGAAGACACTGCATAACAACGAGGGCGCTCGATAATGCCAGTTTTTTCTTTAACATCCAGAACTTTCGGTATATCAATTCCATCTTCCTCATACAGCGCGCCCTTGGAATCGGAGATAGCGACGACTCTAAACCCATTGTCAAAAAGAAGTTTAGCTATATTTGAACCGACATTGCCAAAACCCTGTATCGCCACCTCTGGTGGCGAATTTCTAATTTCTAATTTCGAATTTCTAAACTTAAGGAATTCACGAAGAATAACGAAACCGCCAAAACCCGTGGCGACTTCACGGCCGCGAGACCCGCCCTTCTCAACGGATTTCCCCGTGAATGCGGACGGCTCCCAGTGACCAACAAGTTTTGAGTACTCATCTGTCATCCAATCCATTATCTGAGAATTAGTACCTACGTCCGGCGCCGGAACATCTTTTTGCGGGCCGATTTCCTGCCAAATCGCGCGAACATACCCTCGCGACAACTCTTCAAGCTCGCCTGCGCTCAACGCACGCGCATCAACTTTTACAGCACCCTTAGCACCACCATAAGGCAACCCCATTAGTGATGTTTTCCAGGTCATTAAAGAGGCAAGCGCTTTTACTTCATCTAAGTTGGAGTCCGGGTGGAAACGAATACCGCCCTTGTAGAGCCCCAGTGCGTTATTGTGCTGAACACGCCAGGCCTGAAATTTTTTTGATCCTACCTGAATTTTAAATTCCAGAATTTTATCCGGTTTTTGCAGGCGCGCTAAAACATCACCTGGGACTTGAGCGATTCGCGCGGCCTCCTCAACTAGTTTTTGCGTATTTTCGAAAAAGGTTGACATTTAACAGTTATAAAATCATCATAATAGTTAT
Source organism: Candidatus Sungiibacteriota bacterium (assembly GCA_016186095.1). GTDB lineage: Bacteria > Patescibacteriota > Minisyncoccia > Sungbacterales > HO2-52-23 > JACPMG01. The sequence continues at coordinate 15,218 of JACPMG010000019.1, forward strand.
AAAGGGCGGGGGGGAGACGACAATGCTGGATTGGTTACTGAATTATACGGAGATTTTCTGGTGGAAGATACTAACATTACTATTATACTTGCTTTTCACTGTCGCCTTCCTATACGGCCTGTGGGCCTTTAAAAAACAAGACGCGCGTTTATATCCCAAAGATGGAAAAAAGATCTCTAAGAATAAAACCAGACGACTCCTCAAAACGGTGGGGATAAAAATGAGAGAATCGCCTAGACAACCCCACCCTGACGGGAAACTACTTTCCAGAGAAGAAAATAGAAAATTTCTCAAAAAAATAGGCTTACCGGGAAACGGCCAGAGATAAATTTGCCGCAAACTTTACGAAAAGGTTGCGGTTTTTACTTCTCCGTCGCGGGTGATTGTTTTTCCCGTTTCAATAAATACGCATACGCCGCCAAGGCCGCTTTTACCGCGTCTCCGGCCGATACGTTGTTTTGCTTGTACGGATCATCAGTTATGTCCCCCGCGGCAAAAATACCCGGATGAGAGGTAGAGGCGTGCTTGGAATCAATCACCACCTGCCCCCATTTATCAAGATCCACCAAGCCCTTGACTATCTCGGAATTCGGCACCGACCCTATTTCTACAAAAACCCCGTCAAGACCCAATGTTTTTTCTTCGCCGGTTTTGATATTTTTATACTTCAAGCCTGTCACAAATTTGTCGCCGAAAATCTCAAGAGTTTCGGAATTTAAAATAATTTCCTTAAGCTTAGGGTTCTTTTTTATCTCTTCCTGCTCTACCGGATCTCCTTTAAGAACATCGCCCCGGTGAATTAAATATACCTCGCTCGCGTACGGAAAAAGGTCCTGTACTGCCTCAAGCCCAGCGTTTCCTCCTCCAACCACCGCAACTTTTTTTCCGGCAAAAAGCGGAGCATCGCAGGTTGAGCAATAGGCCACCCCCTTCCCGTTTAATTTATCTTCCCCCGAAACCCCCAACTTTCTCCGCCGCGCTCCTGCGGCAAGAATAATTGATTTCCCTTCGTAACTGTTCCCCTTATCGGTTTTTACTTCAAAGTCGCAAATTCTCGTACCCTGCTCGCATTTAATTGAGCGCGCTTCAACCGCTTTTTCTTCCTTTATATCCACCATCTCCGGATAGGAGCGCGCGTGCTCCTCAAATTTTTTAGCCAAATCAAAACCGGAGATATGCGGCTCCCCGATCCAATTTTGAATATCATCGGATACTATAGATTGCCCCCCGAACGATTCGGTGATAAGCAATGTTTTTAACTTTTTACGGGCGGTATAGACCGCGGCCGAAGCGCCAGCCGGTCCGCCGCCGATTATTATGACATCATATAGCATATGCAACACACGTATCCACAAATGATTACACTAATCCACCAATCACGAATATACTATTCGTGGATTTGTGTGCAAATTCGTAGATTAGTGTACATCAATCAAGGCACAAACTCCGGTCCTTTATTTCTATAAGCCCTTATAAACTTGTCTACCCTCTCATCCGAGTACTCGGCTACGGAAAATTTATCCAAGCGATTCCAAGCAACAAGCGCAATATCCGCATCGTTTTTGGCCCGCGGCTCCACAATAATTTTGCGTCCGTATTTGTCATAGAAGCTTTCCAGCTTTTTGCGAACTTCTTCCGAGATATCCGGTTTGTAAGAAATCCAGATCCCGCCATGCTCCAAATTATGGATCAAGTTTTCATCATTAAGCTCTTCCTTATACACTCCCCACTCCGCGACCTGCGGACTATGCCATCCGGAAGTTGGAGGATTGGAATTATACGTATGCGCATGCCCGGGGCCTACATGCTCCCTGCCCTGATCAGGAATTAACTGCCCCGGCAGATCTCTGTTGCGCCAACTGCTCCAGCTGATTAGGACGTACGCCAAAACGGCAAGGAGTAATAAAACACCCACTGTCCAAAAAATAGTTTTTAATTTTCTCCTGCGGGCCGCTAAATCGCTACGCAGTTTTTTAAATTCGGCGTTAGCCATTCGTTTAGTATATCATCTATCCCCGCTTCAGGCAATCAGTCGCTTTAACTCCTCCACCATCGGTACCTCCTCCGGATCCGTGCCGTAGTGCTTGGCGGTATAGTACGCCGCCCAATCGGCCAGAGAAATTGCGGAGAAAATTTTATGCAGGCGGCTTTCGCCTTCAAGCTCTATGACCTCAACCGGCAGACCGCGATCTTGATAAAGTTTTCCGGTTATCTCCATTCTCTTCAAAATCCGCGGGTGATCCTCGCTATCTTTCAAAAAAATGAAATAAAATTTCTCGGAAAGCGGCCGGGTAGCATCAACCACGTCAAAACTGTTCATCTCATTATGGTTGAGCTCCGGAAAGATATTATAATACGCGGGTATTTTCCCTGTTTCGTGAAATCGCACGCGCCAATTTTTGGCAATGGCTTCGTTCCTGATTGAGGAATAAATAATAGGCACGTGGTTTCTTATTTTTTCCGCAAGGCGACGGCCCTCATTTTCATAATCTGCTGATCGCAATTCTCCGGCAAGCTTACGCGATTCTGAAAGATCGTCTTCTCTTCCCATAAGCTTAAGCGGTGCCCGGAACATATACCCCACTGCGGAGCGCGGCTGAATCCCGGTATTGGGAATCCGCACGAAAGGGATATTATCGTTTTTGGCCATATCAAGAAGCTTTCCGCCAACGGAGACTGCGGCCAGCGGGGCTTTTTTTTCTTTAGCGACCTGGTACGCGTCAATTACTTCTTCCGTATTTCCCGAGTAGGAACTGGCGATAACCAACCGGTCGTCCTGAACCGATGGCAGGCCGTAATCCTGATGAATTAATAAATCAAGATCCGGATTTACGGCTGTGATAATATCAGCTGCCAAATGCGAGCCGCCCATTCCCACCACCACAAACTTTTCAAACTTTTTCAAGCGCTCCTGATTTTCCACTTTCGGCTCGTACTCAAACTGCTTATTTAAATTTTTTATGGCTTCGTACATGGACATGATAATTTTTATATTTTTTTCCCGAACCGCAACACTATTTATATCAGATCAAACTCCTTATTTCTCTCAAAACCTCGGGCGGGATCGGATCGCGCGCGGGACTTCTGCCGGGGTAGCGCCAGGCGGTGATTATTTTTAACTTTTTCTCCCCTTGAATTTTTGCGAGCATATAAAGCGCCCATATTTCCGAATAACTTTTGCCGCCTGAGGGCTGCATGCATGCCACCGCTCCTTTAAAAATACCCTCCTCGACCCTCGCGGGATGCCGAACAATTCTTCGCACTCTTGATTCCGTAAGCCGGTAATAACGCATCTTATCCCGAGAGTGATGAGTCCATAAATATTTTTCCCTCTTCGGCATCATTCTCATACTTCATATTACACGCTTCTACTTTCAGATTCAAATCGGTCCGATGACCATCGGACCGATTTGAATTGCTTTCCAAATGAATTATTGTAATTCTTTCTCGATATCCCCTAATTCTACATCGAGCCCCTCGATATCAATCGCCTGCAAATCTTGTTCAATCGCAGCCGTACTATCTAATCCCTCGGCTGTGTCTGAGGGCGCGGGCGTATAACCGTAGTAATAGTAGTAGACGGCAAAAAGCAGGGCTACTATAGCTACCACTGCTATTACTGCCCAAACCCAAGTTTTGCTCCTGGGCGCTGGAAGCATTTGAGGTTGATTGCCATTCATCCCACACATAACTTGTACGGGGTATGTCGTTATGCTCTATTTTCACAGAACGACAGTTGCCGAACAAGTTAATTAAGTGAATTTATCTCCCACACAATTATATTAGATTAGTACAAGTTATGTGCGGGATTCATATACACAATTATTGTGTTGCTGGCGTTGTGGTCGACACTCGCTCCCCTTCGCCCAGACCTTTGGTGGAACTCGTTACATTCACAAGCGCTTGATGGGCTTCCTTGACCTTTTCTTTCACGCCATCCACAACCTCGCGCACTTTTTTGAAGGCCGCTTTAAAATCCGGGTCTCCTACCGCCTCGGCATATTTTGTTTTCGCATCCTCAAGCGAGCGTTCGGCAGCTGCTATTTTATCGTTGGCCTCGACAAGTTTTTGACGAAGCGCGGCCACATCACGGCCGTTTTCCTCCGCTTTGCTCAATCGTGAAGCTATCCTATCGGAAAGACTTTTTAGACGACTTAGTGCTGCCTCGAATTTTACAGCCATCTGATTAAAGAACCGCTCGATATTCTCTGCCCTCTTCTCGCCAAGCTTCTTTTTTAATTCCTCCTTTCTAGCTTGTGCCTCTTCCTTAAACTTCTCGCGCTTATCTTGCAGTTCTTGTTTTACCGCTTCCCGTTTTTGTTTTAACTCTTCACGGAAAGTTTCCTGTTTTTTCTTCAATTCTTCACGTACGGCCTGACTCCTATTTTTCAACTCTTCGGCAGCGGCTTCTTTCTTTTCGCGCAACCCCTGTTTTAACGCATCGCCTTTTTGCTTAACTTCCTGCTTCAGCGTATCGCGTTTATCTTTAACGTCCTGGCGCAGGGCCTCGCGCTTGTCTTGAACTTCCTGTTTAACCGCTTCTCTTTTTTCCTTTACTGCTTCGTGGAATGCGGCAAAAACTGCCAGCGGAGCCACTTGCAAAGCCAAGGATGAACCTATAATAATAGCTGTAATTTTTCTCATATAACTTAAATTTATTTAATAAGCAAGCCTCTAGAATAATCCCATTCTCGCATAGCCGAAGAGCCGTGTCAAAAGCTTTTTCCCCAACCAGAGAGACAGTCTCTTAAAACGCCCCTATCTCTTCCCACGGCAGTCCTTTTTTTCCGAAATGCCCGTACACGGCGGTCTCTCTGTAAATCGGCCTGCGTAACCCGAGCCGCTCGATTATGGCTTCAGGCCGGAAATCAAACCTATCTGCCACCAAACGGCTTAAATCCTTTCCTTCGCCGCTTTGGGCATAAATCATTAAAGGATCTGCCCGGCCGATGGCATAAGCGACGGAAATCAAGCACTCCTTGGCAAAACCGCCGGCCACAATATTTTTGGCGGCAAACCGCGCCATGTATGCGGCCGAGCGATCAACTTTAGTCGGGTCTTTGCCCGAAAAAGCGCCTCCGCCATGCGGTATCAACCCTCCATAGGTATCCACCATGATCTTCCTGCCCGTGAGGCCGGTATCGGCAACAAACCCTCCAACCACGAATTTTCCGGTCGGGTTCACCAAAATTTCTGTGTTACGCAAATCGCCAATCACAGGACCAATAAGTTTTTTTATAAGAAGTTCACGGATCTCCGTCTGATCAATGGAGTCGCTATGCTGACAAGAGACCAATACAGCTTTTATCTTTCCGCCCACAATAGTTATCTGCGCCTTACCGTCCGGGCCCAGCCAAGCGCATTCTGGATCTTTCTTGCGCAAATGCTCAAGTCCCTGCGTTAGCTTGTGTACCAAAGCCACGGCTTTAGGCAAAAATTCAGGCGACTCGCCGGTAGCATACCCATACATAATGCCCTGATCCCCTGCTCCGCCAGCATCAACTCCCTGCGCTATATCGGGAGATTGCTGGATGATATTGGCAATAATTTTTATGTCATCGGTGTAGCCGATATCTCGATATACGGATCGGGCGATGGCCTTAGCATCCACGCTCCCTCCAGACGTTACTTCTCCGCCGACGACCAGAAGATCGTGCGAGCCGAAGGTTTCCACGGCCACGCGTGAATATGGGTCCTTCGCAAGATAAGCGTCCAAAATCGCATCACTGATCTGATCGCATATCTTATCCGGATGCCCGGAGGTGACACTCTCTACCGTATAGGTTTGCTTCATAATAGTGGTATACACCCCGCACTAATTTTGCTCTCAAGCCCGATGCTTTAATTCATAAACTCTAATTGCCGTATCGGTGGCGGCGCGCTTCGCCCATATAGGGGTGGCCTATTCGGCCGCGCGCGCCGCAAGATTCTCAAGGGCAAAATTAGTGCTGGGTTAAATTTTTGTTACCGAATTTTTTTCGCCAATGGCTCGAAAATTTGGACAAAAAAATTAAAATTCCCTCGCAAGAAGGGCTGATAAATGTATTATCTTCCCCAACTGCTTGATGGGCTGGACTTGGCACCGTGTCAAGCTACCAGTAACCAGTTACCAGTAACTAAATCGGTTGTCGGCGGATCACAGAGCCAGTGCTCTCCCCGCGCTCTTGATAAATACTTATGAAGTTGTTGATTCTAACTATATACTTTTTAACGCCCTGCGGTCAAGAGATGTAAATCCATACAACGCTACCCCGCTTACGGAAAACTGAACGTAAAAAGCAAATGCCCCCCGATTGAAGTCAGGGGACACTTGTAAAAACTCCTGCTCTTACTGGACGTAGCAATAATTGCCCGTGCTATTCCATAGACATCCTGTATGCGAAGTACAATCGCTTTGACTTGGCCAAGAACCGCATCCTCCGCCAGTACCTCCGCTAGTATACGTAACACAGGCAGTTCCATTCCAATACTGACTAGACGAGCAGGTAGTGCTGGTAGTCGTGGTCGTATTCGCCACACAGGTACTACCATTCCAATATTGATCTGCGGAACACGCCGTACCTGTGCCTGATTGCGGATAACTCCAGCATCCACCGTTATACCAATACCATCCGGAAGAGGAACATGTGGCCGAATCATAACAACTGCTTGGAGCGCTACACGCAGAAGTGCTACCGCCTCCGCTGGTACTTGTTACGCAAGCAGTTCCGCTCCAGTATTGACCGGATGGACACGAGGTGCTTGTGCCTGATTGTGGAGAACTCCAGCACCCAGCGTTATACCAGAACCACCCGGAAGATGTGCATATTGCCGAATCATAACAGTTGCCGGGGGTGCTACATGCGGAGGTGGAGGTGGTGGGACAAGAAGAAGCGCTGGAATAACAACTATTAACGTTAGAGCACCAATAGTACCCGGAAGAGGAGCAATCCGCGGAGTTGGTACAGCTTCCGGGAGAACTGCAAGCCGGAGCAGGTATGGCCGCGGCCGCGTAACTTACGGTAACGCTATTGGTATTGGTGCCTCCCGTACATGTCTCTCCGGCCGCGCATATCAAAAGCAGATAAGTTCCGCTTACTCCGCTCTTGAAGGGTTCGGTCGCGGAAGTATCTATGGAAGTGGTTATGCCGTCGTACGAACTAACATCAAGATTTTGTTTGACCGCGGTCTTGGCGGATGAAGTTTCGTTGGCGTAGAAATCCACGTAATAAGGATACGTGCTCACGTCGGCTCTTTTTATAGTGAGCGCTATCACCTCCCCCTTGGTGTAGCTTTGCTTATTGGGCGTCATGAAAAATCCAGGATATTTCGGAGTGGTGGTCGTAGTTGTAGTTGTGGTGGAAGTGGTGGTTGAGGAACGCATCGCTTTTACAGAGTTGGATGGCGCGGAGCAGTCGCCGGCATTACATGCCTTGACCACAAACTCCCACTCTCCGCTCGGAAGAGGATTATACGTTGTGTATGAGCCGCTTCCTCCGGAAACTGTCGGCGTTGTGCCTTCTTGTATCCAATCGGTCGTTGCCGTTGACCTTCGCTCAATTTTATAGGATGTCTCGTTAGTGGAATTATCGGTCCAGCGCAAAGTCACATACCAGTCTGCTGAAATAGTATGACTAAGTCCCGTTGGCGCGGCCGGTACCCCCGTACCGCCTCCTGACGTGGTGCCCGACTGACAACCCGCGGTTGTCGTTGTATCCCCTTCTTTAGCGGATTTACTCATCGGACTGTCGCAATAAATACCCTTTCCGGATGAGTCGCTATACATCCAATGACAGCCAGTGCCCAGAAGCGCTATTAACGACTGACTGCAACTACCCGAAGCTGTTGTCGTTGTCGTCGACTGGCACCAACCGCCGCTTGCGGCAGTGCTCCAGGAACACCCAGAGACTGATGTACAACTTGTTTGCGATGAATAACTGCTGCAGGCAGTTCCTCCTCCGCCCCCCGTGCTGTCTGTGGCCGGACAGCTCTCCGTTTTGTAATTCGCGCCGTTGGTAAGATAACTGGGGTAGTTGTAGTCGCATCTTCGCTCCGAATTCAACTGGCAGTATCTTTTGCCTGTTGAGTCCCAACGGCTATAAGCAAATCCGGGGCAGGAGTTGGCGTCTCCCTGATAAGTGGTTGAGGTACCGGGAGTTTCGTCGTTGTCTTCCGCGCCGTAACAGCCGGCGTCTTGCGGATAATCAATCAGGCCATCACCGTCATTATCTTTGCCGTCAGAACACTGCGCAGTTGAAACCGTAGCCGTCCCGGAACAGTCAGGAATTCCGAAATTCTGCCAGTTTTCGGCCCGGTCGTCTCCGGCGCCTGATTTCCACGTAAATCTATTTTTAGATATAGTCTTACATTGCGCTTCAATTTTAGCGATATAATTCTGATACTCGGCATCGGTCCGGTTAAGGATGAAAGAAGTTTCTTGAAGACCATCGCTGAAATACCAAAGTTTTTTCACCCAGTTGCCCGTGGTCGGAGTTGGTACGGGAACTGGGACGCCGTATACAATACCAAACTTCATTTCGCACTCCGTAGCAATGCCTCCGCCGCTTCCCGGAGGATTGGCCAAACACTGGGCCTTGGCACTTGAATAATCTTTGGCCACAAAACCGTTGGTAAAAGTGTACGGATAGATAATCCCGACGGGCGTTTTCTCCTGTTCACAAGCATAATAAGTCCCGCAATCCGGAGAACTATAGCTCACCACCTTTTTCTGCCCGGCCGGGCAGATGTCAATCGTGGAAAGAGCAGGACATATTTGCGGCCCGGTTTTTACGCCAATATTGTTGGCCTTCTCGCATTCGGGCATAGTGCTGAAAGTAAAAGGACTTGAGCATCCGGTGGCGCTTTCGGCCCGACATGTTTTTTTGGCAGAATCAAAGACAAAACCGCGCCACTCGGCCTGACAGGTGTATTGCGTCTCCGGAACACACTTTCCAAAAAAGTCAATTGCGTAGTTCCCTCTGACATCAGGGTACTGACATCGGTATCCGGACACACACTGATATTCAGACAAGCCCCCACAAACAGATTTGTCCGTAGGATGAATCTTTATTTGCTGTTGATCTTTGTACGGCTCACAGCGTGGAGTAAGATCGCACCCGCGCTTATCTTTTTCGTATACCACTTTCCCATTGGGACAGAAGTCGAACGAGGGAGCAAAAGTTGTCTGACACGCTGTCTGCCCCGGAGGCGTTGACACCGATTCAATTTTGCGCGGTACGAATTCCGAAGGAATCTCCAAAGGAAATGCCCTGCCTTCTATATTGAATACTCTGCCGTCTTGAAGCACACACGCTAAAGGCCCCTTCATGTATCCCTGGACAAAGAAACAATATTGGCTGAGCTCATACGGGCTATAAATCATAAAGCCGCCCTCCCGTTTTACTCCGGTCTGGACGCTTGGCTGTCCCTCAAAAAATGGAATAAAAGTGGTCGTCTGCGTCTCCGCCCTCTTTTTTCCGGATTTAAACTCTTGAGCAAACCTGATAGCATCGCGCGCGATTTGCTCCGCGGCATTGGCCTCACCATAAGCACGGCCCACATCATTGTAGCCCAAGACCGTCTCGGCCGTATCAAGCTTTCGTTCGGCAAGCTGCAGCATCCTTTGTACCTCCTGCACCGTCGGATCAAACTTGCCGTCCTGATATGCCAAATCCAGCGGCAAGGAGTTGGCCAAATCCCTCAAATCGTTGACGTATTTTCTCGCCTCATCAATTCTTTTACGAGCCTTGTCCGGCGACTCAAAAATCACTCTCCGGTCGTCAAAGAAATTATTTATGTTTCTTACACTCTGGGAAGCTCCACGAAATATATTTTCCTGTTGTTTAAATTCCTCCTCAAATTTCAAAAGGCGATCCTTATCATTGATACTCTCCACCCGCGTCTGAATTCCTTTAAGCACCGCATCGCGCAATCCGTCAAAAACGCCCCGTAAAGACCTGTCCACCTCAGTCCTGAATCTTTCCATGGCCGCGGCCTCTTCCGGATGATCTCCGGCAAGGGAGCTTAAAATTACTTCGCGCTGGTCTTTGTTTCGCGCCCGGTCAATATCGCGCTTTATCTCCTGGGCCGCCTTCTGTTTCAGCTCCTCAAAAACGCCTTTTTTGTCCTCCGGGATAAGATTTTTAATCTCATCAAGAATGGCGATGGATTTGGCATCATGGAAACGCTCCACGCCCTCTAAAAGCTTTTGTTTCTCCTCACCGGTAGTGCTCTCCAACTTTTTTACAAAATTTTGCGTAACCTCTTTTTTAACTTCGCTGACCTCGGCCAAGAATTCGGGGCGCACGTTATTTTCCAATTCTTTAACCACGCGCACATCCTTGAGTTCCCCCTCCTTCAAGTGCTCAAAAAATTTGTCTTTCTCGGCAGCAGGAAGTTTAGACAATCTATCTCCGGTTCTGGAAATAGTTCCTTCCTTGGCCTTGGCCACAGTCTCGCGCAATTCCTTGGACAGAGGGCGAGCCTCAAGCTCGTTTATAATTTCCAGATGCCGCAGTTCGCTTCCGCCGGTCTGACGCACGAAATCTTCAAAAAGAGCTCTCTGCCCGGGATCAAAACGCTCCAATCCATTTTGAAGCTTCAGGAACGAATTATCTTCGACAACTTTAATGGCGCCTTTGGCCTCTTTCGGCGCTTTATCTCGTACCTCTTTCAGAACTTCAAGGTTTTTGAATTGCTTAAACTCCGATCCTTTTTGTTTATCCAAGACTTCCACTAATTTTTCTGACGCCTTTTCCGGCTCAACCAAATTAAACACAGCCCCGAATGTTTCGGCATTCTTGTCTTTGGCATCTTTCACGTCCACAAAAATCTCAGACGGCAATTCCTTCTCAAGCTTCGTAATAGACTTGCCGTACTTAACCACCGAATCCATTACTTTTTGGGAAAGATCTTCCGCCTTCGCCCCTTCCACGCTCTCGGCAGCATTTTCCACTCTGGTTTTGACACGATCCAGCTCCTGCTCAAAATTATCCAAGGCATTCTTTATATCCTCCGTATCGGTACCTTCACTTTCCGCCAAAGCTTTCGCCTCCAGAAGTTTTTCTGCGGCAAACTGCATATTACGTTCCACTTTCCTAGCCGGATCGAACGTAAAGAAGCTGGTTACGCCTCGGCGGGCGTTTTTCAAAAAATAAAAGGGGCTGGTAGGAAGCATGCCCACGCTCTGCAAGCCAAAATCTTCCGGCCTAAAATCCTCGTCGCTTTGTACTTTCTCATCAACATTGACGTCTTTTTTCGCCTCCTCCGCGGCAATAGCCGCCAAAGCCGCCGCGTAATTCCTGTCTCCCGGCCTAAATTGAGAGGTTTGGGCACGCGCGTCAGAAGCTATAAGCCCAGCTACCAACAAAAAAACCGCAGCTGCGGCCCAAATTAAAATTCGACCCCTAATAAAAGAAACCGGAAAACAAAAATTTCCACTCATATTTCTTAAGGTTAACCGCTATTGACTCACTGTTGTTTAGAATAGGCCGCTAACGGAAAAACGCAATAAAGGTTATCCACAGAGCGGTAAAATAGAACGGTCAGGCATGCTCTTAAAGGCCAAAAGCCTCCTGAACTCGACGCCTGACCTCATTCGCTCTCATAGGACCGCGTTTGTGAAAAACTATCATGCCCTCCTTATCTACAAAGATAGTCTCGGGCATGGAGAAACCGCCGATTGATTGGTAGAAAACATCTGAAGGGTCGAGCAGAAAAATAAATTTGTCGGTGATGCCAAGCTGGTCGGAGTATTTCTTGGCAATCTCTAATGGCTCGGTGCGGTCAATCGCTGCGATAGTAATTTTATCCCCGAATTCTTTCTGTACCTCGGCCAAAACAAGCAGCTCTTCTTTACAAAACGGGCACCACGAAGACCAGACATTTATCAAGACCGCTTTTCCGCGAAAATCAGAAAGTTTTACTTCGCGGCCGTTATAATCCTGCAGCGCAAATCCAGGCGCCTGACGATATAAAACCGCAGTATCCGCTTGTCTGTTCCACAGTCGCAGAAAAACAAAAATAAGAACCGCCGCGACAACGATTCCTATTATGCCGTATCCTCTGCCTGGATCAGTATTATCCGCGGGAGTCATTATAAGCCAAGAGTTTCTTTGAGCCGCGGCTGATCAAATCCGATGATAATTTTTCCATCGACATCAATTACGGGCACTCCCATCTGGCCGGATTTGGCGATCATTTCATCGCGCGCTTGAGTGTCGGCAGCCACATTTTTTTCTTCGTACTCCACGCTGTTTTTGGCGAAAAACTCCTTGACCATCTTGCAATAGACGCAAGACGGAGTGGTGTATATTTTGACCTTGGGCATATTTAAATTTATTTATTTAGCTCCTCCTCAATTATTTTCTGAAACTGAGCAAAAGGCACCGCGCCCTGAATGAGACGGCCGTTAACAAATGTCGCCGGGGTGCCGTTGACTCCGGCACTTCTGCCATCATCCGTATCGCGCCGCACCGCCTCAAGATACTTGTCGCTATCAAGGCATGAACCAAACTGCGCTTCGGAAAGACCGATGGCGCGCGCAAATGCTTTTAGATTTTCTTTGGAAAAAGCCCCTTCGTTCTCCCCGCGCTGATTATTGTAAAGATAGTCGTGATACTGCCAGAATTTTCCTTGCTCGTTCGCGCACTCGGCAGCCATGGCAGCCCACTCCGACTCCGGGCCAAGAAACGCAAAATCCCGGTACACGAATCGCGCCTTGCCCGTCTTTACGTATTGCTCAATAATTTGCGGTTCAGTCGTATGAAAGAAACGGCCGCAAAAAGGACATTGAAAATCACCGAATTCAATAAGCGTGACCGGCGCATCCGGATTGCCAAGGTAAGGAGCACTACCCGCCAGATCAGCCGGAACTATATTTGGAGATGCGCCCACGGCCGCCGTTCCTTGGGGTACTGCCGATCGAGGTGAAGATGTGTACAAAACTGCCGCCCCTATAAGAGCTCCGGCGACAATAATGGCGCCCGGAATCAAATAGGGGTTTACTCCTCCTCCGCGGGTCTCTATATTATTTTGCGGCTGGGTGTTTTCCATAAATAAAAGGCTTCACATTATATTATTAAGATATCGTATGGATGTCAAATGCCATGTCGTGGAGCGCTTCACGGTGTGGCTCGATGCTGATTCTCCCTTCAATCAATCGCGCCAAATGAGGTTTATCCTGAAAACGGTTGATGAGCACAGCGCCCTTAAGCGCCCCTTCCTTTATAAAGAGGCGTTCATACTGGTTTCTCGCCGCATCAACCCGAGCGATTGTTTCCAAACCGCCATCGCAATCTCCCAGGGCAGTAATCTGAAAGCCGAGACTGGTGATGGAATAGGTAGAAATATTTCTAAAGGGCTCCTTTTGACCCAGCATATTCAATGCGGCTCGTTTGCCCTGCAGAAACGCGCTCGTCCAATTTCCCAAAACCCTGTGCCGATCCGCGATTAGATCATAAAATTCAGCCGCGTCGCCTGCCGCAAACACTCCTTCCTGATCAGTCGCCAAAAATTCGTCAGTCCGCACGCCTTTTTCTCCAAGTGCGATCCCCGACTCTTTCAAAAATTCCATGTTGCGCTCAAGGCCGATGCCAACCGCAACGGCATCACACTTGATCTCATGCAGTGCTTTGGTCGAAATCTTTAATTTGCCGTCATCCCGCTCCGCATCCGCGACAGCATCTTCGGCTCTCACGATTATGCCGTGCCTTGCAAAATTGTCGTGTAAAATTTCGGCTCCATCCCCATCAAGCAATTTCCCAAAAAAATGCGCGTCGCGGAAAAGTAGCGTCGGCGCTGCGCCATTGAGCACAAAGATTTCCAAAAACTCAAGACTTATAAAGGACCCGCCGATGACCAACGGCGATTTTATGTCGGTCAGAACACTTTGCAATCTATCCGCATCGTCCAGCGTCTGCAGACGGTAAATAAATCCCCGGTCCTCTTCTTTCCCCCAAGGTTTTACCCGTCCTCCGCTGGCAATAAGCAGTTTCTCGTAACCGCTAACCGATCCTCCGGAAAACATAACCTCTTTTCTCCCGGAGTCAACAAAAGACACGCTTTCCCCAAGCAAAAGATCAATACGTTTTTTGACAAAATCATCGGCTTTACGCAAAAAAAGCTGCTCGCGGCGTATCCGTTTCTTTAAATAATGAGGAAGGAGTACGCGGGAATACAGCACGTGCGGCTCGTCAGAAATAATGCCAATGGCGGCATTCGTATCATGTTCGCGGATAGTTTCGGCCGCGGTCACCCCGGCAATCCCTCCGCCGATGATAAGGTAATCATATTTAGTCATAGCCCAAAGTTATTTTCGCCAGCATGAACTGCAGATGCCATCTTTTTTCTCCTGCTCGCCGTAAAGCGTCCTCCCGCATTTGGTACAGCTGATGTTTCTCGCCTGACAACGGCCGCAAATTTTCGTCTTTTTCTCAATTGTAAGAAAAAGCGGGGCCCCGCACTTTATACATTTGGCTCCCTCCCGCGAGCGCTGGCAATCCAGGCAAAGCCCCATTTTTTTATCATTGGGGGCATAAAGAGTGCGTCCGCACTTTTGGCAACTTCTGATTTCACTCTTCATCCCACACATAACTTTGTGCTGGTTTTACCCGGCAGTAAAGTGGTTATAAATATTTGAGATGAAATCGGGCGCGTATCTTGCCCAAGGTTATGTGTGAGATTCATCATAGTTAAGTATACTATGGTACTTCCAGAAAAACCAAAATCCCCCGTATCGGGGGATTTTGGTTTTATGAAGAGATTACCTTCGGAAACCTCCGCGTCCGCCGCGATCGTCGCGTCGGGGGGCGTTTTCGCGCCAGCAATTCTTGCAGAAGACATCGCGTCCGGCAGTGGGAGGAAAAGGAACAGTGTCCTGGGCCCCGCACTTGGAACAAGTGATGTCGTAGCGGGGACGGTCATCTTGCCATCCGCCAGCTCCTCCACCTCGTTGATCTTGAAAAGCCACTTTACTTCGCAAAACGTGTAACGCGTAGCATATAACGCAAGTTCTTGCGATACACGATACACGATTTGCGCTACACAATTATGAACGACCTTGCTCTTCTTAAAACTATTTACCCTCCCAACTTTTTGCAGCGGAGTAACTTTTTGCCGTAGGATTTCGTATACCTTTAGCGTCTTACTCTCTATCCAAGCGTAAGCAGAAAACTCTGATGCAAAAAGTTGGGAAGGTTCATTGGCCTTTCAACATCCACGAGAAATCGTGATATATAAGACCTTATTATGTTTTAATACTGGGCTATTTATCAAGTATAGCATAGGGAAAAGAAAATTGCAAATATGCTCGTCGATGCGGTTTCCTCGCCAATATGCTTTTTCAACACGTCTTGGCCGCTCCCGCGGCGGCCTGCGCTAATAGTCGGATGCGGTTTCCGCCTTCGGCGGACCAAGCAAACCGCATCCTCCATTGTCTCAAAAGCATATTGGCTCGACCGCATCTTTACTCGCTAAGACATAACCAGCCAAGAACGCCGAAATATTTTCGTAGATCAAATGCTGTCTATAGTCAATCTTAAAAAATCCTCACGATATCCTTATACGTCACCAAAATCATAATAAGCACCAAAAACGCAAACCCGAGGGCGTGAGCGAAATTCTCCGCGGAAGGCGCAATTCTCCGTCCTCGCACCTTCTCAATCAAAAGAAAAAGAATCCGGCCTCCGTCAAGCGCGGGAATCGGCAAAAAATTTAAAATGGCCAAGTTCACCGATAACATCCCGATAAATTGTAAAACATAAGAGAAGCCAAGGGCCATGGTATCGCGGGCAAAGAAGAAAATCCCCACCGGGCCGGATACTGCCGCGGATACCTTCCTCTCAACAAAAATATCTTTGAGCAAAATCCCAAGACCCCGCACAGTTACCTCAACACTCCCCACAAGCGTTTTCAAACTCCCAAGGCGCTAAGTAAAACGGAGCGCGTTTAACAGTCAACCGCGCAAGCGCAATGCCTAAAGGACCTTCACCCTCGGGGAAATTTGGCCTCGGCACCGCCTTTATCTCCTGAACCGCGTTTCCGCGCCGGATAAGAAGGGTAACCTCCTCCCCCCGATAGGCATCCACAAAATCCCGCACGTCTTTTTCCGACTCTATGCGAAGCGATGCTCCCTCGGCCCGCATCTCCAAAATCTTATCTCCAAATTTAAGTCCCGCCGTATCTGCCGGTGAACCGGCAAGAACGCCTATTATGGACACCGGCGCGCCGCTCCCCGCCTCGTCCTCCACCTGCGGAACTCCGATGCCCGCCCCGACGCTGAAAAAAACCCAAGCCAGCACCAGATTCATAAATACTCCCGCGGCCAAAATTATAAACCTCTGCCAAGCCGGCCGGGAAATAAAACTTTTGGGGTCCTGCTCCCCTTCCCCGTGCTCGCCGAAAATTTTCACAAAACCGCCAAAGGGGAGAAGATTGAAAGAGTAGCGGACGCCATTTTTTACTTTTGCATAAACTTTGGGAGGAAACCCAAACCCAAATTCCTCTACTTTCACTCCCAGTTTTCGTGCCGAATAAAAATGCCCCCATTCATGTACGAGGATTAGTAAACTTATAACGATTAAAACAAGGATTAGCGTAGCCATATAAGATACTCCGCATTTCCGCTGCCGCCCCGTATCGGCGACTCCATCTGTCCCATTATTTTCCAGCCGTGCTCTTCAGCCCATTGCAGGAAATTTTCTAGAAGTCCTTCGCGCTCTTTGGTATCGCGTATAACGCCGTGTCTTAAGATTTTGGAGTCGCGCGTCTGATACTGCGGCTTAAATAGCGCGATTATATCTCCTCGGAGCTTCAAAAAATGCCTCATGTGAGGCAGGATATTTTCCAGCGGAATCAAAGATACATCCATGGTAGCAATTTCTATCGGATCAGGCAACGATTCAATATCACGTACATCAACCCCCTCCATCACCGCGACCCGTGAGTCCTCACGAAGTTTGGGCGCCAATTTTCCGCGCGCGGTGTCAATCGCGTAAACTTTTCTGGCGCCATATTTCAGCAAAACCTCCGTGAATCCACCCGTGGCCGCGCCGATATCGGCGCAGATTTTACCGGAAACATCAATCTTAAATTTCTCCAGAGCCGCTTCGAGTTTATATGCCCCGCGGCCGACAAATTCTCTCGGGCCACGGACTTCAACCCTCGCGTCCGGATAAACCTGCTGCGCCGGAGAGGTAGCCTTCTGTCCCTCAACAAATACCCGCCCTTCGGTAACAATAATAAACGCTTCCTGCCTGTCTCTGGCCCATCCTTTTTCGATCAAAATTCCGTCCAGTCGTTTTTTTGCCTTTTTGGGATCGCCCATGAATACCAGTTCTACCCGCTTTCTCCGCCTTCGTCATGTTCTGGCGGCGATTCTTCATCATCATTATCGTCTGGCTTTTCTTCTCTTCCTTTTCTTTTCTCTTCTGCCAACTCCGGCAATCGCGAAAGTATAGCTTTGTTCGAATCCAAAAAATCCGGTCCGCGCAGCTCTTCGGCAGTCGCCCAACGAAGCTCGTCATGAACTACTAAAGGTGACTGCACCCACCCAATAATTCTACATATAAAACCATGCAGACGGAACGCATTCCCATCGGGAAGGTTGACATCCGTAACGGAAAGCGTGCGGACAATTTCAACGTCCATGCCTATTTCCTCCAAAACTTCCCGGCGTAAAGCCTCTTCAGGGGACTCCCCTGCCTCAATTCTACCTCCGATGAATGCCCATTTACCGGCATATGGTTTGTCCGGCGCCCGCTTCCCTATCAAAAATTTTCCATCCTGTTCAATTATGGCAACAGCCACATTAACATACTCGGGCGATTCTTTGCGCTTTGAGCCCTGCTCCGGTGATATTGATGAATCTTTAGGATTTTCTGTATTCATAATTATACCGTTATTAGTTCCTTCTCTTTTATCATCCCCATCTCCTCAATTTTTTTATTTATCTCGTCCACGATCTTCTGGATTTCGTGTTTCTCGCGGAATCTTTCATCCTCGCTGATTTCTTTAGCTTTTTCTTTCCGGTCGGTTTCCCTAAGCATATCCTCCCGCTCCCTACGCACGTGAATCCGCGCATCTTCCAGATATCTGCCCAATAATTTGGCAAGTTCTTTTCTCCGCTCCTCGGTGAGCGGAGGGATGGAGAGCCGGATCATATCTCGATCCGTAACCGGATTTAAGCCGAGAGAAGAACTCTGGATCGCCTTCTCAATAGGCTGAATAGCATTTTTGTCCCACGGCTGAATTATTAAAGACCGCGGCTCGGGGCTGGAAATAGACGCAATAGCTTTCAGCTGGGTTTTGGAACCATAATAATCAATTTCTAAATCCTCCACGAGTGCCGGGGTGGCGCGGCCGGTACGCAAACCGGCAACTTCTTGTTTAAGATGCTCAATTATTTTTTCTAATTTTTGTTTAAATTCCTGCATATGCTATCTTCCCAAAACAATGAACATTGTATCCGTCTTTAGTGGATGAATCAAAATTCTATTGATTTTTCCTTTCGTATCAATAGTTTTAACGTTCCAGTTTATTCCTCCGTCGTCGCTCCGATGAATTTGATTTAAGGCCGTGGCAAAAATGGTGGCGGAATTGCGCGGATGCACGGCCACTGATTTTACCGGCAGAGCTTCGGGCGGGATCAAAACATCCAGCCGCTCCCAAGAAAATCCGCCGTTGGTTGAACGCAAAAGCCCGTCCTGCGATCCAATATACAAAGTAGTAAAGATATTGGGGTCGGCAACGAGCGCTTCCAACGATTTACCAAAAGCGCCTCCGGCAAAAGGATTACTAAAGCTTGGCTGAATTGAAGGGCGCCCTTCCATTTCCGCGCGCGCGTTGGCCAATCTCTGCAATCCCTCATTCAAATCCGCCCAATTCTCCCCGCCGTCAAAAGTTTTGAAAAGATTTTTTCCCGAAGTCGTGACCAATATTTCTCCGGAGAATACCGGGTTCACCAGCATCCGTGTCAAAGCCTCGCTAAACCAGCGTCTCACCCTCCAAGTCCTGCCGCCATTTCTTGTTTCGAGCACCCCGCCCTGACCGGTGGCGATAACCACGTGATTCGAATCTTGCGGATCAACATATAGATCAAACACTCCGAAGCGATTGGCGGTAACGAAATAAACTTCCCGGAAGCTCTCGCCTCCATCTCCGCTTTTTAACACTCTGCCTCTGTTATTCTGAAAAACGGCCAAGTAAATAATCTGGGGCTGGGAACGGCTCACCGCGACTTTATAGACATCAGCGCCCGGATCAAGAACGCGCGCCTTGTCGGACACCTTCTGCCATGAGCTCCCTCCATCTTTGCTTCTCCACAGGCCGGATCCTTTGCTGCCTATGAATAATATGTCCGAGCTCGTGGCATGAAAAGCAAAATCCAGAATTTCTCTCGGAAACCTGATACGCCCTTCGGTAGAGTTGGCCGCGCTCGTCCAAGTAGTACCGCCATCCTGCGAGCGCAGGAGCCCCTCGCCTGCCGCGACAGCTCCTCCGCTTATGGAACCAAACTGCAAGACATTAAAACCGGCAATACTTAAAACAAACGGCAGAACCACCACCAAACCGAGGATAACGATGAGTATGATAAGAATAACTTTGAAAATCATAATTTTACGGGATCGGCAGCTAAGGCCTCAAGAAAAATTGTATCCATAGCAAGACACGGATTAACATTAGTAGTATCAAGTACCTCGGCCATACGAATGATGGCCCGGAGCGCCCGAAATCGCGGAGCGGTCCCAGCGGCACCCGCCTTCAGAAGACCCGCTCTTACCATCCGCACTACATATTCTATCACTTTTCTACGCTCTTCATCATCGGACGCTACTTTCTCCGCTAAACTAAACGCCTGCGGAAAATCCTTGTTACGCAAGATATCGTGCACGGATCGAAGCAGTTTTTTTTGCGCGTCAAGATAAGTTTTATCCTCAAGCATCCTAATCATCGCACCGGGCCTGCCTACGGCCAAATGTAAAATTTCTTTCTGATTCTCGCTCAAAACGCCTCTTTGGACGAGATACCCGGAGAGAACGCTGTCCGGAACCAGCGAGAACCGAATCGGCTGGGCGCGGGATAAAATAGTCTGCCCAAGCAAGTCCGGCGCGGAAGTAACCAGCAAAAAAAGAGTTTTCTCGCCCGGCTCCTCAAGAAGTTTCAAAAAAGCATCCCCGGCCTCCGGGCTTAATTTCTCCGCTTCATTTATAATAGCAATACGCCACTCCCCCTCCGGAGCGGCCAGAGCGAACATACGTTTGAGCTCGCGAATATCCTCAATGGGTATGTCCTTGCGCTTATCTTTTTTAGAAACAAGAGTATTCTCCAGATCAAGAATAATCGGGTACGGGCATGGGAGTTTTTCCGCAATACTTTTGGCCACGCTAAGTTTTCCCACGCTCTCCGGCCCGTGAAAAAGATAGGCATGGCTAATACGCCCGTTTTTCAAAACTTTCTCCAGATATTCAATTTGCCGCTCGTGTCCGAGGATCATAGATCAATGCGTGGATAAATAGAGTCCTATCGTTTTGACATTATGCTCCTCTTGTAAACATCAAGATGTTCCAAAGCAATCCCCGTGCCTTTGGCCACGCATAAAAGCGAATTCTCGGCAATATGCGCGGGCACGCCGGTTTCCTGAAAGACTAGCTCATCAATATTTCTCAATAAAGAACCCCCGCCGGTCATCACAATTCCTTTATCCATAATATCCGCGGCCAGTTCCGGAGGCGTGTCGTGCAAAACTGATTTTATAGCACGCACTATTTCATCAAGCTCATCGGCGATCGCATCCGTCACTTCAGGAGAATTAATTTCAACGGTCTTGGGAAGCCCAGACATCAAGTCGCGGCCCTTAATCTCCATTTTTAATTTTTCATCGTCCACCGGCACCGCGGATCCGATCTTAATTTTAATATCCTCGGCGGTCCGGTCTCCGATGGCTAAATTATAATTTTTTTTGATGTAATCAGAAATCGCCTGGTCTAGTTTATTTCCAGCAACTTTAACCGAGGTGGAAGCGACAATCCCGCCCAAAGAAATCACCGCCACATCCGTAGTTCCTCCTCCAATATCCACCACCATATGGCCGGAAGGTTCATTTATGGGGATACCCGCGCCGATGGCTGCGAGCACCGGCTCTTTTACCACATAGGCGGCCTTAGCTCCGGCCTGCACAGTAGCCTCAATGACCGCGCGCCTTTCGGTGGAAGTCACACCCGCGGGAACGGATACCATCACTTCCGGGCGAAACAACCTGAATTTTCCTCCGGCTTTGTTGATAAAATAACGGAGCATGGCTTCGGTAACGCGGTAGTCGGCAATAACGCCGTCTTTCAACGGCCTGTAAGCCACAATAGTCTCCGGAGTCCTGCCGATCATCTCACGCGCCTCGTTACCCACGGCGAGCACCGTATTTTCATCGCGCGATACCGCCACCACTGACGGCTCATTAATAACCACACCCCTTTTCGGAACAAAAACAAGGGTGTTGGCGGTGCCGAGATCAATGCCTATTTTCCTTATGAACATGTCCGTCCACCACCCACCAAGCAAGGCTTGAGTTTAACTTGTAGGCGGTCGAGACAATATGGTTTCGAGACAATGGGAGGAGCGATTTGCTTGGTTCCGCCAAAGGCGGAAAATCGCGACGACCATTAGCGAGCTCGCCGCTGGAGCGAGCGAGTCGTGTCTCGAAACCATATTGTCAAGGAAACCGCCTACACTCTTTTTATATCCGCTCCCAATTCCCTCAATCTCTCATCAATCTTCTCATACCCTCTATCCACATGCTCCACTCCGGAAATCACCGACTCTCCCTCTGCTACGAGCGCGGCGATCATATGCGCCATGCCTGCTCGTATGTCGGTCATAACAATTTCTGTTCCTTGAAGCTTTGCGGGACCGGCGATCACTGCGGTATGGCCTGAGCCCTGCCCGTGGAAACGGCACACAAATCCGCTGGGACAATCCGTCAAAACACTGATTTTAGCACCCATGCGGTTTAAGTCCCTGGTATAGCCGAAGCGATCCTCATAAATGGTCTCATGTATTATTGATTCACCACGGCCTCTGGTCAAGAGAACGGAAAATGGCTGCTGCCAATCGGTCATAAAGCCGGGGTGTGGAGACGTTTCTAAATTTAGAGCACGATACGACCCACTTCCTGAAAACCTTATACCATCGGCTTGAACCTCGTATAATCCGCCCGCCTCCTTTATTTTTTCTAAAAAAGAAATAAGATCCTGCTCCCGCGCCCCGTGGACAAAAACATCCCCGCCAGTTGCGAGAGCCGCGACGGCAAACGATACCGCCTCATTGCGGTCCGGCATAACGCGCGCTTCAACGCCGTGAAGCTTTTCCACGCCATTGATTTCAATCAGACGTCGCTTCTCATCATGCTCTATGTCGGCACCCATCGACTTCAACATGCCGGCAAGACCAAAGATCTCAGGTTCAATCGCGGCATTGCGTATTACGGTTTTACCATGCGCAAGAACCGCAGCCAACATCACATTCTCCGTAGCCCCTACCGACGGAAAAGGGAAATCAATATCCGCGCCGTGAATTTCTTTTGCCTGGACAAAATAAGACTCGGGCCGCCTCTCAACTTGGGCCCCCATTGATTTTAAGGCCTCCACATGAAAATTAATCGGCCGGTGGCCTATGGGACAACCTCCGGGAACAGGAACTTCGGCATACCCTTGACGATGCAGAAGCGGCCCTAGGGCTAAAATGGGTATCCTGTTTTTGCGCGTAAGTTCCGTGAGACGCGTATTTCTAATGCTTGGCGTCACCAGTCTGCAGATGCGCTCCTTGCCAACCGCGACCCTGCTCCCAATATGTTCACACAATTCCCGGGTAATATCGGTCTCCGCGGACAATGGGATATTCTCAATAACACACGGCTCATCGGTAAGCAAAGACGCGATCATCATCTTGGATGCCATATTTTTGGAGCCGCGTACCTCTGCCTCTCCTTTTAGCGGGCGTCCGCCCCTTATGCGAAGCTTTTCCATGCGATCAATAGTACCTAAATACTCGTACTTTTCAAGACGGAAAATTTCTGATACTATTGGACATTGATGACCAAATATAAACGCCGAAAAATTTTCTACCTTCTTGTGGCTGCTTTTCTTCTGGTATCGCCCCTACTTGTCGGCTATTCTTTAGGCTACACATTGGATTTCGTCCAGGGGGATATTAAAAAAACAGGCGGTATTTTTATTAAATCAAAAACTCCGCGCCTCTCGATTTTTTTGAACGGGGAGTTTGCCCGAGAAACCTCGTTGATCTCCGGCGGCGCTCTACTTACCGACGTCGCGCCCGCAACGTATCTTTTGCGCATAGAGAAGACGGATCATAACCCATGGTCCAAAACCGTTTCCGTGGTACCGGAGATAGTTACGGAACTGCGAGATATCCTGCTTGTGCCCAGGGACATTAAGCCGGCGACCACCACACCCAAAGCGCTAGCGCCCATGCTTGCGACCACCACTTCCATAGCTTCCGAATTTAAAATTGATAAAAAAGATAATTTAACCCGCAAGGTAGGCAAAAATACTAAAGTGGTTTCGGCGGGAGTTAATTCTTTCGCGGCGCTGAATAGCGCGCTTTTCTTCGTTGACAAAAACGGGTTTCTGGCTAAATTCTCGCCCGATGAGGAGACCCTGGAGACCATTGGCAGGCCGGGATTTTATCTGACCGACGCACCTTTGCGTTTTTTCCAGTCCCCGTCAGGAGACATCGTGATTCTTGACTCCGGCGGAGGGGTTTTTCTGCTGGATACGGAAGGCAAAATAACTACGGCCGGAGGCGACGCAACAAATATCTACTTTGATAGCGACGGGGACAAGATGCTTATACAGAAAAGGCAAAGTATTGAGGTACGGCGGTTCGCTGACAATACCTATCAACCTTTTCAGAAAAGAGGCGCGGAGGAAACCATACTACGTCTTGACTCTCCTATTCGTGATGCGCGCTGGTTTTACCAAGATGACGCGCATATTGTCATCCGCACCGATGACGGAATTTTTCTTACCGAACTTGACGGCCGCGGCGGCAGAAATACGGCAGAGCTGGTTTCCGGAAAAACTGACGAACTCCTCACCGGGCCGGAGATCCCTGACACAATTTTTTTCCGCAAAGGAAAAACATGGTCTAAAATTGAATTATGATGACTAACGTTGCCCAAAGAAAAAAACCGGATGTAAACCGCCAGAACATAACGGCCATCACGAAAGTCTATTGGAGTCACGTCAGGCGCTATCCGAAACTGACTTCGGTCGTATTTTTATTTACGGTCGCTGTACACATAGTTAGTGTTATAACACCCTTGTATTTCAAAAAGCTTTTTGATGCCATCACGTTTCCCGGAGCAAACGTTAGCGAAACCTATCCCCTTCTTATTAACATCTTCGCTATCATCGCTCTTCTATACTCCCTGGCCTGGATCTTCCGCAGAATATCCGAGTTTGCCTTCCTCCATTTTGATGCTTTTATATTATCCGATCTATTGAATACCGCTTTTGAAAATTTACTCGGTCATTCTTATAAATTTTTTACCGACAATTTTACCGGATCGCTGGTTAGACGGGTGAACCGATTAAGCAAATCGTTTGAGGACATCGCCGATAGAATACAGGGCCAGTTGTTGCCCTTGGTTATCGTCACCACGGGTATCCTTATAGTACTTTTCAACAGGAATACTTTATTGGGCATAATTCTTTTATCCTGGATTGTGCTTTTCGTTTTCGTATTCTATCGGGTAGCTTTATGGAAAACCAAATACGACCGCGCCAAGGCCGAAAAAGACTCGGAGGCAACCGGCGTCATATCGGACGCGCTTGCCAACGCCGTAACCATAAAGCTTTTCTCCAGACACGCGTATGAACAATCTCTTTATCAAAAAATCACCGACGCCTTGCGAGAAGCGCGGCTTATTTCCTGGAAGATAGGGGCGAGCATAGACGCCGTTCAGGGTATTTTTATGTTGCTGGCAGAATTGGCGCTATTATATATCGCCCTTAGACTGTGGAAACAAGGCGTCCTTACCGTCGGGGATTTGGTGCTTTTGCAGTTGTACGTGATCAACTTATTTGACCGCATGTGGGAATTTGGGCGGGTGATCCGCCGTATGTATGAAAGTTGCGCCGATGCGGCGGAAATGGTGGAGATAATGAATACGCCCTATGAAATAAAAGATGCGCCTGCGGCAAAGCCCATTAAAGTAGAGCTAGGGAGTATTGAATTTCGCGATATAGAGTTTCGCTTCCACGGCACGAGAAAAGTTCTTGACAAATTCAACCTAAAAATACCGGCTGGAGAAAAAGTTGCTTTGGTGGGACCGTCGGGCGCGGGCAAAACAACCGTGGTAACTCTGTTACTGCGTTTTCACGAAGTTTATGACGGGCAAATACTTATTGACGGGCAAAATATAGCCCGCGTGACGCAGGAGAGTCTGCGTAAGAATGTTTCTTTGGTGCCGCAGGAGCCGATTCTTTTCCACCGCACGCTTAAAGAAAATATCCGCTATGGTAAACTCGACGCTACCGACGAGGAGGTGATGGAGGCGGCCAAACAAGCGCATTGTCACGAATTTATTATGCAGCTGCCCTACGGTTACGAGACCTACGTGGGAGAGCGCGGGATAAAACTCTCCGGCGGAGAACGCCAGCGCGTGGCCATTGCGCGGGCCATTTTGAAAAACGCGCCCATACTGATACTTGATGAGGCGACTTCAAGTCTTGATTCCGAGTCCGAGGCGCTGATTCAGGAGGCCTTGAAAAATCTTATGCGCGGGAAAACTACTCTAGTGATAGCGCACCGCCTCTCCACGATCATGCAGATGGATCGCATCATTGTGATCCAAAATGGCCGCATAACCGAAACCGGCACGCATCAAGAACTCCTTCAGAAGCACGGAACTTACCAAAAACTCTGGAAGATACAGGCCGGAGGATTTGCCGCGACATAAATAAAATAACGGGGTTTGAGCCCCGCTATTTTATTTACTTACATTTAACGCTTCGCCCATTGCGGAGCCTTGCGCGCTTTTTTAAGACCGAACTTCTTGCGCTCTTTCATGCGAGGGTCGCGGCGCATGAATCCGGCCCGCTTAAGGCGCTTGCGAAAATCGGCGTTGAATTTAACCAGGCATCTAGCCAGGCCGTGCCTAACCGCTTCGGCCTGGCTGTGGATTCCACCACCGGAGACTTTCACTGATACGCGGAAACGGCCAAAAAGCTTCATTTTCTGCAAAGCATCCTCGGCTATTTTCTGAAGATCAAGAGTCGGGAAATATGTGCCGTAGGGTTTATTATTGACCATAAAATCGCCCGCCTTGGTAAAAAGACGTACGCGGGCCACAGAAGTTTTTCTCCTACCGACCGCCTCAAAATAGCGATCCGGTTTCAGAGATTTGTCCTCCTCAACATTCACAGGCAAACTCTCAGCCTCGACAGGCTCTATGATTTTCTTTGCTCTGGGCTTTTTTACCTCCTCTCCTGCCGCAGCTACTTTTACTTTTTTCTTTACCCCGCTCTTTTTCAAAAGGGCGGGGTTTACGACTTCTTTCTTGGCCATATTACCTTTCAGCTCTCAAAAGAATAAGATTTTTTATATAACGCGCGCGGAGCTTGTTCTTCGGCAACATGCCCATAACCGCTTTACGCAAAACCTCGCACGAATCGCGCGCGAGGAGTTCCCGCAGTTTTTCTTCTCTAAGTCCTCCGTGGAATCCGGAGTGGCGCCGATAAAGTTTTTGCGTAAGCTTCTTTCCGCTTACCCGTATTTTATCCGTATTAGAAATGATCACCCGGTTCGCGGTGAATTTTGCAGGATCAAAACCGGGATTGTTTTTCCCGCGCAAAAGTATTGACACTTCAGTGGCAAGCCGTCCTAGAATTTTATCGGTTGCATCAATTTTATATTCCACGAGCTTTTAGCTTTTAGCTTTTAGCTTTTAGGTCCGCTCCTAGAAGCTATAAGCTGGAAGCTATTTAACCAATTCAATTATGGCCATTTTCGCTCCATCACTAATCCTTACGCCCAATTTTACAATCCTCGTATATCCGCCGGCTCGTCCGGAAAACGTCCGCCCAAGCTCCATGATTTTTTTTACCACAGCGGGCGCAAAAAGTTTTCGAAACAATCTCCCGTTGGCAGGCGCGGGGTTCTTGGCCCGCGTAATAAACTTTTCCACGAATGGGCGCAATTCCTTGGCCTTAGCCTCCGTGGTCTTAATCCGCCCCAGCATAAAAAATGAAGAGGCCAGACTCTTCATAAGCGCGCGCCTTTGATTTCTCTCTCTTCCAAATTTTCTACCTTTCTTAAGGTGTCGCATATTTATCTCCCACACTTCTAGCTTGGGAAGTTTTTTAATGAGGCGGGTGGCGGCTATTTCGTCTGCAAACAATGGAGGATGAGATTTGCTAGGTTCTGCGCAAGCGCAGAAAATCTCATCCGACTATTAGCGAGGTTTACCGCTGGAGTAAACCAAGCGTGTTTGCAAACGAAATAGCCGCTGTAACCCGCTCTATTGTTTCAAAGTAATCCCAAAATTTCCCAACGCTTTTTTCACTTCCTGAATCCCTTTATCCCCCATCCCTTCAATACCGCGCAAGGTTGACTCTTTTTTACGAGAAAGTCCGCCCACGGTCTTGATACCCGCCTCTCGCAGCGCATTCAAAGTACGGCTGGAAAACTTAAGCTCATCAAGCTTAACCTTAAACGCCGACTCGTCAAGAATACCTTCTTTGTTTTCGTCCGCCGCCTTTTCTGTAATCCCCGCCGTATCGCGGAGTTTTACCGCTGCTTCTGCAAACCCTTCGCCCAAAGCGCCAAATTGCTCGACAAGAATCTGCGCCGCTTTGGTAAATGCTTCACGCGGAGCGAGCGACCCATCCGTCTCGATGTCAAAACGTACAAGATTGTAATCTATCCTATCCCCCACGCGCATATTTTCCACCGCATAATTCACATGCCGCACCGGGGAAAACGCGGCGTCCAAGGCAATAGTCCCCACTTCTACTTTTTCTTTGGTACGGGCCTCGGCCGGAACGTAGCCGAATCCGGACTCCACAATCGCCTCCGCCTCAAACTTCGCTTTCTTTGAGGTAAGCGTTGCTATGTGAATATTAGGAGTCACCAACTCGACTTGAGATGGAATTTTAAAATCTTTGCCCTTTACTTCTTTCTCGCCGCTTGCCGAAATCGTTATGGTGAAAGGACCTTCCTCGTACAGGCGGAAACGCATCTGCTTTAAATTTAAAATCAAATCCACCATATCCTCCTTAATTCCCTCCATTGTTGAAAATTCGTGCCCCACGCCGACGATTTTTACCGCCGTCAAAGCAGCGCCCTTTATGGAGGAAAGGAGAACCCGGCGAAGACTATTGCCGATGGTCTGGCCGTAACCCGGATACAATCCTTCAATTTCAAAAACCGCGCGATTTCCTTCTTCAGATACTACCTTTGGCTTAGATGGAAGTGAGATCATACCACGCAAGACATAAAATATAAGTTTTAAGATATAAGTTCAAACTGACAACTTATAACTTAAACCTTATACCTATTTTATCTTGAATAAAACTCTTTTATCTTTGTCACATCGGCCGTAAGTTCGACCCCTTCCGGAAGGGGGTTGGAAACGACTGTGCCTTCCTTGCGTGAACTGTCAAGCGCAAGCCAGGCAGGTGCTTGATATTTTTTAAGCCGCTGCTCAAGTTCGCCCAAAAATCCTTTTCGGAGCGATCTTTCTTTAAACGCTATTATCTCTCCTTTTCTCACACGATAAGAAGGAATAGTAACCGTCTTTCCGTTCACTGTTATATGACCGTAGCTCACGAGGTGTCTTGCCGATCTTCGCGATTCAGCAAACCCCAAACGAAACACTGCATTATCCAGCCGGCGCTCTAAAAACTCCAGGAAATAGGAACTAAAAACGCCCGGACGTCTGGCGGCCTCTTCAGTATAGCGCTTTACGTCTTTATCGTCAAGGCCGTATAAAAATCTGACTTTCTGCTTCTCCCGTAGAAGTCCCGCAAATTCGGAGGCTCCGCGTCTTCTTGCCTTGCCATGGACTCCGGGAGGAAAACCGCGGCGTATCAAGGCGCATTTGGGACCAGAACAACGCTCCGCTTTTAGGCCGAGTTTTTCTCCGAGACGCCGTTCTACTTTTTCTAATATTTTAGGCATAAGATAATGCAACGTCATCAGACGCGCCTCACTTTCTTCGGCCGCGGACCATTATGCGGCAGAGGAGTTATATCTTTTATGGAAGTCGTGTTGAGTCCCTGGTTGGCAAGAGCGCGAATCGCCGAATCCCTTCCCGAGCCAACCCCACTTACTAAAACAGAGACCTCTTCAAGCCCGTATTTTCTGGCTTTTTCCACAACTGTTTCAGCAACACGGGCAGCGGCAAAAGGCGTTGCTTTCTTGGCTCCCGAAAACCCAAGCGAGCCGGCCGATGACCAAGCCACTGCATCGCCCTTCTCATCGCTAATAGTGATAATCGTATTATTATACGTCGCCTGAATATGGGCTATACCGCGCGCAATACGTTTACGTGCCTTAACTTGACGCGGCTTTACCGCGATACCTTCTTTGGCCTCACCAGCCACTTCACTTTTTTGTATGACGCGTTTTTTACCCATGATTTTTACTACGAATTACGAATTGTACGAAAGTACGAATTCGTATATTCGTAAGATTCGTTATTCGTAGTCTACGTAGGGCTTGCCGCCGGTTTTCTCCCCGACCCCATGGTCTTTCTCACATTTCCCCTGCGCGTACGCGAATTGGTTTTAGTCCTTTGCCCCCGTACCGGAAGCCCGCGGATATGCCTTGACCCGCGATAAGTTGAAAGTTCACGCAGACGCTTAATATTCGTCATGATCTCACGGCGCAAATCCCCTTCTATTTTATGACTCTTTTCAATAATCTCACGAAGGCGATTAACCTCCTGAGCGGTCAGGTCTTTGGCGCGTTTTCCGGAATCGACTTGGGCCTGTTTTACAATTTTTCTCGAAGATGACAATCCGATCCCGTAAATATACGGAAGCGCATACTCAATTTTTTTGTTATCGGGAATGTTTATACCTGCGATACGCATACTTTTATTTTCCTTTTCCTATATTGCAAGCCGTTAGGTCGAACCGATATGTTTTCGAGACAATGGAGGATGCGGTTAGCATGGTTCCCGCTATAAGCGGGATAACCGCATCCGACTATTAGCGAAGTTTTGTCGCTGGACAAAACAAGCGTGTCGAGAAAACATATCGGCGAGGACACCTTAACGGCGAGCAATTACCCCTGCCTTTGTTTATGCTTCGGATTCGTACAAATAATAAATAATCGGCGTTTGCGCCGGACCAATTTACACTTTGCGCACATAGGTTTTACGGATGCTCGTACCTTCATCGTCGCTTTGCTCCTCATATGATGCAAATCTACAAATTTTATGCCAATCTACCAATCACTAATAACTGGCATAAACCGATTCGCGATTAGCAAAATTGGCATTAAATTCGCATCGGATTGGCATCATTTAAGTCGATGCACTATCCTTCCTTTGGTCTCATCATACGGCGTCATCTCCACGCGCACTCGATCTCCGGGAAGCACCTTAATATGATGCAGGCGCATTTTCCCGGAAAGATGGGCAAGAATCTCTCTCCCATCGTCCAGCTTGGCCTTAAAAAGGGTGCCCGGAAGATTTTCGAGCACGATCCCCTCCTGGAATATGTTATTTTTCTTCATATAAATCGCCTGAAAGACAGTTTACTATATCCGTATTTAAGAGTCAATAGGGTCATTCCTTTCTTATAAAATGGATTTTGGCAGAGTCGCTTGGCGCGTTAAAAAGCCAAGGCGGGAAAAAGGCGACATTGAAACTCGCCAGCTCCGCCCTGCTTTTAAGAACTTCTATCATCGACCCCTCTTTCTTGCCAACCAGAAGCAGGGAAAGTTCCTCCTCCGGCACAACCGACTCTACTTTTACATCGCCCCGTATCACCATGGTGGCCCGTTTTTTGCCGTATTCGACACTTCGCGACTGATACTCCACGCGAAACGAATCTTCGATCACTTTTCTCTTCATCTCTCCTTTAAGCACAACTTCCTTGAGAAAAGTCCGCATATCTTGTTCGCGGAACATAATCGCTCTCCCGCTCGCTTCCGCTTCCACCGAAAAACTGTCTCCCCGCGTACCGGCCCGCGGAGAAGTCACTTTGACAATTTGAATCTCGCGCAACGCGTCAATCAACAGCAATCCCGAAGGAACTTTACGCGACATCTCTTCTTTTAATTCATCAAATGCCTGCTTGGTTACCTGCTCTTCCGCTTTTTTAATATCATCTTGGGAAACAACGCGCGCCTCACCTCTAAACCCGCCGGCAAACCCGGATTTGACGATCGCATAAAAACTGTCATATTTGGCCGTACCTTTAAAACCAGGAATGGTTAATTTAAGCTCTCCGGATAAATTGGAGTCCTCTCCGGATTTGTCGGCCATCAGTTCCGCCTCAATCGAATTGGGCACAATCTTTCCTTCTTCTATTTTCGCGCCAGGGATCAATATATTTTTGGAAAGCCGAAAAAGCATTCCTGATTCGGTCAAAAAGCGCGTCCCCTCAACAAGTGTTTGCGGAGAAGAGCTGAATTTGTTGTAAATTTCAACTTTCCCGCGGGCCTTTTCCTCTATAAATTTCTTGCCACTTGATTCAAACTCCGCCCGCGCTTTCTTGGAAAACTCAAAAGCCTCCGCCGGGATAACCTGCTGGGCAATAAGCGGACGGGAAACCGATGCGTCAAGCGCAACCGATAGGTCCTGGAACGACACGCTCTCCACGCGCGGCCTAATCACCACGGTGAGACGCGCAAATACGGTTGAGAGAAGAATCGCGATTACCAGAACAATGACACCGCCGCTGGCCATACCCCAAAAAAGAAGCGGTCTTCGAGCTGGACGAATCTCCTCTTTAATATCGGGCGCCAGTACATCTTCTTTGCCCGACTCCCTATGAGCGGCTGCCTCCTCATCGCGAAAACGGGAGAGCCATTCTTCTCCTTTCATTCTTCCCTCCTCCGCGGCCTTGTTTGACCGCTTGGTAGGAGAGCTTCCTTTTTTTCTTATGCCGTCGGTTATTTTACTCACGAAAACACACTAATCCACTTATTTTTACACTAATCCACGAATCACGAATATGTATTGGTGGATTGGTATGAGTCATTGGTGGATTTGTGTACAGATTTACCCGAATAAAGGCGCGTGATCTCTGGAATACACGATGAGTGATGCAAGCCCCGCGTCCTCCGGTCCGGTTAAAAATCCTCCTAGCGTCTCCCCTCCAAAGAAATTCTCCGCGCGCAGTATCTGTACCTCCGGCGATGACACGTATGAAAAGCCGCCTATCCAGTCCGGCTTACGCACGGCATCCGCAATCTCCGCTAAATATGCGCCCCCGCCAAAAAGCAGTACTCGCGCGGGCAAAGGCCCTGTCGCATAGAAAGAATCGAGACTGGAAAGAAACATTTTTTTCCAATGCTCCGCCTCCTCTTTTAAAAATAAGCCCAATTCGCTCTTCTTGACAACGCCTACTCCTCCTGCCGCGTACTGGCGTTTCAAGTCGTCGGCCTCGTCAAAAGAAATTGAAAGCGTTTTGGCCGTACCGCGTACGAAGTGGTGCGCCCCAAAAGGAAACGATGCGACTTGCGCTATGGCTCCGTCTTTTAAAAGAGCCAGCGCCGTTTCCTCCCCGCCAATGTCTATCAAAAAAGCATCCGCTATCCCTAGGCCTTTTGGTATGCTCTCCTGATATGTGGCGGCAAGGGGCATAAATTCTATAGGCAGTCCTCCTAGACTTTGTTTGGCAGAGGCCAAAGCCGTTCCTATTTCCCCCTGGAAATAAAGAAGCATCGTCTGAAAACCAACCGCACCTTTAACCGGTATCTTCTCCTGCGCGCTCCGGGGAATGATACGGTATTCATTCATCAACACGCCCAATGGATACGCAACCAGCGCGCGCCCGGAGTCATGCTTCTGCTCAAAAAGGTTTTGAAAATATATGCCGAGCTCGCGGCGCGAAACAGAATTTTTTTTAGGAAGGTTTCCGCCGACAGTCCAGGTAGCGAGCGATGTATCCGCCAAATAAGCGCCCAGGGCGATGGTGATAACGGAAGGAACCCGGCCAAGTTCTTTTAAAGTCGAAAATAAAATCTCCCGCAGTTGTGTCACCACCCGCGCGGGATCCGGCGCGGAGGAGAATTTAAAAGCCGTCTTTTTGATAATCTTGGGCTTGGGCACCGCAATGTTACCGGACATTTCTCCGCCAAAGACGGATCCCTGCCCGACCGGCAGGCGGGCGCCTCCGGCGGAAAAAACAACGGTTTTTATGGAATGCGAACCCACATCAATAACCGCCCGGAGATTTGGACTTTCACGCCTAAATAAATCATACCAAGCCATATATAAAGTATATCATCTAATCAGCAGTCGCTCTACTCCGGTGTGCTTGTCGCGATTTCCGCAGTCGTAGCCGCCCCAAAGATTTCTTTAAACCGTTCCCTAGTCACGCATACGTCATCAACGCATAATTCTTTGGTGGTAATTTTCTCCGTCTCAATTTCTTTGACGACGAGTTTTCCGGTTTCATCTATAGACCATTTCCCGTCCATTCCTAAAATTTTGGAGACGTTCAAAATGGAGTTTCCGTTGAGGTTGAGGTCGCCGAAGAAGGTTACATTCACTTTGCCGGATTGCTGGTCAATGCTCCACGCATTCGTGGGCGGGAAAACATCGGGTGTTGACGGAGAAACACCCGATGTTGAGGAGTCCACGCTCAAGGTACTGGAGGCGTACTTGTTCTCCAACTCCTTAATCCTCTTCTCATGGTCAAAGAGATAAAGCTGTTGCTGTTCTTGTCCTTGCCAAATTTGGGTGACAAGATTCCCAAGAGACCTTTTGGCTTCAAAGTCAGAACGGCTGATCATCCAGGGAAGGTGGCGCTCGGTTTTGGCGAATTCCTCAACTTCAGAAAGAGAGTAGAGGGATTGGCCCTTATAATATGGGTCGTCTGGTTTGGGCTGACCATCGTAGTAGATATCAAATACCCAGTCGGCGAGAAGAGTGCCGTCGTCGTAGACGGCAACGGCATTGAGGGTGCCTGCGCCTTTGTCACCGTCAGTGGGCGAGCCAACCTGAACACCAGGGCCAATAATTACTGTGTTTGTCCACGTGATCAAACTGCCAGCAGTACTAGCGGAAGAGCGAGAGAAATAGATATATCCCTGGTTACCACTGTATGTGAAGAGCATTCTGGTTGGCTCGGTGGTTCCATCGATGCGCCTGTCATCACCGTCATTATAGACGTTGCGGCCTAAAACCATCTCGGAGCCACCAAGATACGAATAAAGCGATCCCCTGGCACCAAGTTGGATGGCCTCTTGCGTCCATCCCGGATCCGTCGCTACATTAAGGAAGATTTGGCTATCCGCATCATCTCCCACAGAAAGTTTGGCAGCCGGCGTCGTATCATCGATGCCGACGTTGCCCGCGCTTGTAATTCGCATCCGTTCGCTAAAAGCGCCAGAAGATGCCAGCCTGAAGACTAGGTCACCAGTAGTATCTGCTCCTGCTCTTACTGCACCGATATCTACGATAGGATTAATTACTCCTGCGTCGTCTTGGATATTGAACCCGAGTAAAGGACCGAATCCGTCTCCCATATCAGTCGTTTTTGTGCTAAGCAGTCTTGCTGCTCTTAAGCCACCGTCCGATGTCTGCTGAGAACGCTCAAATAGCGCTACGGTGTTTACGTCAGCGTGAACCGCGTGCAATACCCCCGAGGGATTAGCCGTCCCCACCCCCACATTCCCTGAATTGCTATTGATACTCAAGAAAGGAGTGATGGTGGTTGATGTAGAAACACTCCAGGCATTAACTAGTCCCGTAGGTATCGTCGTAGTGGAAGAACTCGCATACACCATATTAATCCCCGACAACAGGAAGTCAGCGTTGGTGTTGGTGGTTAAGGAAGCCAGGGAGAAGAGAGCTCCGGGGGTGGAGGTGCCAAGGCCTACTCTGGTATTTACGTCATCAAATACGAAGTTGGTAGCTCCTCCAAAAGCTGTTCCTCCGTTGTTGTATTGTATCTGGGCGTCTGATCCTCCGGGAGTACCTCCCACACAGTTGCCTGTGGCATCTACAATACAGCCTGTGGTCAGGGTAATTCCATTGGCAAAGGTGGAGGTTCCTGTTCCCCAGACGTTTAAAATATCCT
>JACPMG010000001.1 GCA_016186095.1 Candidatus Sungiibacteriota bacterium
CTCGGAGAGTGCGCTATCAGTACCACGGCTTGCAAGCGAGGCCAGTTCAAATTTCAAAGGAACGTCCATCTTGATGGTGGCAAGCGCCTTGGAAAATTTAGCTTCTTCCTCTCCTTCACGAAGACGTTCGGATACTGCGGCCGAAACCTTCTTAGAGGGTTTCTTAAGCGTTTTGTATAGCTTTTCTATGGACCTGAACTTTTTAATAAGCTCGGTAGCCGTTTTTTCCCCGACACCTTTTACTCCGGGTATGTTGTCGGAAGGATCGCCCCGAAGCCCCTTGAAGTCTATGAGCTCTTTAGGGCCGAATCCGTAACGCTCACGCACCGCCTTCTCATTATAAATAACGGTGTCGGATATTCCTTTTTTCATGGCATATACCCTAAGCCGAGGGCGCACGAGCTGCAGAGCGTCCATGTCGCCAGTCACGACGATAATCTCCACATTTTTTTGCGGCTCCAGCTTTTTGGCGATGGTTCCAATTATGTCATCCGCTTCGTACCCCTCCTTTTCAAAAACAGGTATGCCGAATGAGGCCAGAAGCTCTTTGGTTTTGGAAAACTGGCTAGCCAAATCGCTTGGCGTCTCCGGCCTTTGCGCCTTGTAACGCTCGTAGGCCACGTGACGGAAAGTCGGTCCGGGCAAATCATACGCGGCCGCGATATAATCGGGCTTCAGTTCGCGCAGAATCCTCATGAGAATCGTGGTAAATCCGTATACCGCGCCGGTGGGTTCGCCTGCGGGCGAGGTTAAGGGGGGAAGGGCATGATAGGCGCGATGGATTATGGCGTGGGAATCAATTAAAATAAGTCTCTTCATAATTTTAAAATTCTCTCCCGATGATTGCTGCCGTGTTTAAATCGAACCCAAACCGTATTTTTTGGTAAAAATTTACGGACGCGATCGGCCCACTCGATTAGAATAATCGCGTCTTTGTCTTCCAATAAATTTTTAAGTCCCAGATGAATTAAAGCTTCTGCCGATTTAAGACGGTAACAATCAATATGTATAAGGTGTCGTACCCGCCCTTTTTTGATTTTGTAGATCTTGAGCAACACGAATGTCGGGCTCTGGATTTTTTCTCTGATGCCGAGCGCCCCGGCAAACCCCTGAACGAAAGTTGTTTTTCCCGCTCCAAGCTCTCCTTCGAGCGCGATCGTATTGAAGTGAGACTTCAATAGCGTGCGGGCAAGCATTTGCGCGACTTTTTGCGTCTCTCTGGGGCTTTTGGTAACCACTTCCAACATGCTTCAAGCATATATGATTCGCGAATAAATTTCGAAGGCCCGGTGATGCGCGAAGCGCATCCCGGGCCTGAACTTGTCAGCGGCGGCGAGGTCCGATCTTCTCTGGACGGGTGCCGATACCCATCCAAGTTCCGGTGGGGCCGCCGCTGTAGACGCCCACCCCGCTACCGGCTGAGATGGCATCGCCAGCCGGTACATACCTCACCGGCTTGTCACCCGACTCGTCGCGGGGGACCCGGACGCCCCACTCGACGGTGAAAGCACATCCGGCGGCGGAAAGAAGCGCCGCCGCCAACAGAAACGCACGCACTCCATTCATAGCCGCCTCCTTGCGTAAGATGACCTTATTATACACCAAATTCAACATAAAATCAAGTTTTTAGCCTCCTTGACCGGCAGCCGGAAACAGGGTAAAAATATGAGGTGGCTCGTTCAATTCTTCCTAAATCAATCAGAAAATTCCTGCGGAAAGGAAAATCCCGCCTAAGGCGGGAGGTTTTAGATTCTGTAGAGGCGGAGGCGAGGATAAAAGAGCTTGTAAGCAAAATTTGGGAGGAGTATAGTAAGAAGGAAAAGGCCTAAGTTTACGATAATATAGATTAAACCATAAATTTATGTTTGAATCTTTACTAAATCCTCTCCTGGCGCATTTTCTCCTGCGCGTAGTCTTGGGAGCGCTTTTCGTGGCCCACGGCTACCCAAAGCTTTTTAAAAATTTTTCCGGAGTAGCAGGATGGTTTGACTCCATCGGTCTTAAGCCGGGAAAATTTTGGGCGTTGGTTGTTGGCGCCGTGGAATTTTTTGGAGGACTTCTTCTTATCCTTGGGGTGTGGGTGCAGCTAGTCGGAATACTCCTGGCAGTCGTTATGTCGGTTGCGATGTGGAAGGCCAAATGGGGTAAGGTCGGATTAACCGACCAGGGCGGATGGGAACTTGACCTTATATATTTAACCGCCGCTCTGTCTCTGGTCTTCACGGGGGGAGGAATGTATTCGCTGTTGTAATTAAATTTTTGCGTGTCCAAGTTCCGTATCATTATTTTGGGCAGCGTCTCTCTTTTCGCGCTTATCCTCGGCGCGATTTTCGCATTTCCCGTACCGCGGATGGAGTCCGTGGCAGTAAAATTCGACGGCGCCTCAATTCTTGCTGAGGTAGCGAAAGATCCGCCATCACGCGCCGCCGGCCTATCCGGGCGGAACTACTTGTCGGAGTTTGGCGGGATGTTATTTTTATTTGACGCTCCCGGGCGGCATGGCATATGGATGAAGGGGATGAAATTCCCGTTGGATATCATCTGGATCAGGGGCGGCGTTGTGGCCGACATTGCGGAGAATGCTCTAGCGCCCGGGGAAAACGCCAGCGATGCGTCTTTGCCGGTATTTACGCCTGACGTTGCGGGTGATTCGGTGCTGGAAGTGAATGCGGGATTTGTGCGCCGTTTCAATATAAAGATAGGGGATAGAGCGGTGCTGGAAACTGGTTCCGCGGCTTCGGCCATATCTTTTGCATACGGTTCTGCTCAAGGCCCGGAGAGCTCCTCTGTTCCCATTGCGGGATCCGAGTATTTTATCGAGACGCTTCGGAAAAATGCTATCCGGGGAAAGGATTTTAAAATTGACAGGCTTCTTTCCAAAAATAGCGTCTACCGGAAAGTCGGCGTTTCCTATAAATCCGGGGATCTTAAAATAAGCGGCATCATGAATATACCGACAGGGAAAGTCCCGCCTGGCGGGTTTCCGATTTTGATTTTAAATCACGGTCTTATACACCCCAGCGTATATTTCAGCGGCCGCGGGTCCAAACGCGAGCAGGACCTTTTCGCGCGTAAGGGTTACGTGACCATACATCCGGATTATCGGGGGCTTGCGGACTCTAGTCCCAATTCTTACAAGCACCATGACTTCTACGTAGGATATAGCGAGGATGTGGCGGCCCTGGTGGATGCCATCAAGATCTTGAA
This sequence comes from Candidatus Sungiibacteriota bacterium, assembly GCA_016186095.1. Classification (GTDB taxonomy): domain Bacteria; phylum Patescibacteriota; class Minisyncoccia; order Sungbacterales; family HO2-52-23; genus JACPMG01. The sequence continues at coordinate 3,208 of JACPMG010000001.1, forward strand.
ATCTCCGCTTCTTGATGCTTCACGTATCGGAATGTGGGGGCATTCCATGGGAGGAGGAATTGCGGCGCGAGTGATGGTGCTGCGCCCCGAAGTACGCGCTTTCGTTTTGTTTGCTCCCATTAGCGCTGATGCGGAGGATAATTTTTACGAGTTGTCCAAAAAGGAAGTCGAATGGCTGCACAAAACCTATGGAGATGAGGGAAGCGAAGTATATAGGAAGATATCTCCGCTTGAATATTTTTCAGACGTATCAGCGCCCGTGCAGCTGCATCACGGCACTTCAGATACGGACGTGCCGATTGAATTTTCCGAAAAAATGTACGAGGCGCTTAAATCTTTTGGTAAAAAGGCGGAGTTTTTCAAATACCCGGGCGAGGCGCATGAATTTGGAGATGCGTGGCTCCTGGCCGCGGAGCGCAGTTTGCAGTTTTTTGATAAATACGTCAAGAGTGCGCGCTGATCGGGCGCGGCTTCTTGCCAAACGAATTACTCCTTGCGTCCTAGAGACTGCTGTTATAATATAGTGCTGGTTCTACTTAAGGAGGGCTTTCAATGGCGCAGACGCCGATGGACGAACAGGCGAAGGGAAAAAAGGAAGTAGACACGAGAGACGGAAATAGGCAAGGCGCAGTCTGGTCGGTGCGCAGGTACATAGAACGTATGTGGGCGTATTACGGAAGTTTGAAGGTAAAGAGCATCTCTTGGAAAGACGAGATGATTGATTGCCCGAGATGCTATCGTCAGAGCATGAAGTACCATGAACGATGGAAGTGCGTAACGTTGGATTGTGGTACCGTGTTGCCTGATGAGTTTGCTCCTCCCGGCCCCAGGGAATTAGAGAAAATGTTTGTTTTCATGAGGGAAGAGATGGAGCGGGAGAGGCTTTTGGCACTTTCCTTGCGTGTGGGCGCGACCCTATCCTTTACCGATGATCCTCAGGGGCATAAGTTTATTGGCTAGGCGGCTGAGCTTAGCTTTTTTTGTTGATTTTTTCTCGACCTTGGTGTATACTTTTTTTCACTAGCCCCGTTTAAAATTTAAAAATAACGGGGGATGTTAGATAGAAATTTAAGGTCTGCCAAAATCGGCTACTGCCGAATAAGGCAGATTTCTACTGGGGTGCGCGATACGCTGGTAATAGATATTGAAACCAAAAAAGCGTTTGCCGAGGTGGGCGGCGAGCAGAATATAAAGGAACTCGGCATTTCTGTTGCGGGCGTCTATTCATATATGAAAGGCGCTTTTTTTGCGTTTGAGGAGCATGAACTATCGCAGCTCGGGGAAATGCTTAAAGACACGGAGCATGTTATAGGTTTCAACATAAACCATTTTGATATTCCGGTTATGGAGCCGTATCTTGGCGAAGCCTCGTTTGCTAATATCGCCGTCATTGATCTTTTTGAACACGTTTTAAATTCTCTTGGCCACCGCGCGGGCTTGGGCGCTTTAGCCAAGGCGACGCTGGGGGAAGGGAAGTCAGGACACGGACTTGAGGCGTTGCAGTGGTTCCGAGAGGGGAGAGTGGAGGATGTAAAAAAATATTGTCTTGATGATGTGCGCCTCACGCGTGACCTTTATGAGTATGGGAAAAAACACGGACATGTTCTTTTTGAGTCAAACATTGATGGGAAAACGCGCTCTGTTCCGGTGGCGTGGGGCCAGGCTGTAAAAAAACCCATTAGGGCAATAATTGAGGAAGCATTGGGATCGCGGAGGCGTCTTTCCATTGAGTATATTTCCTCGCAAGATAACGACGGCCTGGGCTTCAGAAAAACCCGCCTGGTTGACGTGTATGCCATATACCATAACGACATTGAGGCCTACTGCCACCTACGCCAGGCCTTGAGAAAATTTCGGATTCCGCGCATAGTAAAAGCGGAGCTTACGAATGATTCCTACTCCATTCCGCGCGATGTTCAGAGCTCCTTGTTTTAATATCTATGCCATACCAAGAAATAATTTTTTATAGCCAATCTCTCGGGAAAATATCCGTGGAGAAGGTTATGGAGGAGATAGCGGCGTTTGTTAAAAAAGAGCCGAAGAGATTTTATAAAATTATAATAGGTACAGATTCGGAGGCGTCCAGTCCCGTATCGCTGGTTACGGCCGTAACTATTTGGCGGGTGGGGAATGGCGCAATACACTTCTGGACCAAATCCGAAGAAAGAAAATTTGCAACTCTGCGCGACCGCATCTGGCAGGAAGCCATAAGTTCCATAACCTTGGCGCAGGAGATGCGCTCGCGTCTGCAACAAACTTTGGGCGATGAATTTTTCTGGGATGGAAATGAGGTCCACGTAGATATAGGCGAGAACGGCCCGACCAAAGAACTTATTGACAGCGTAGTCGGCATGATCAGGGGATACAATTTTCAGCCGGTGATAAAACCGGCGTCCTTTGGCGCGTCCATAGTGGCGGATCGGCATACTTAAGCGAGCGCAACTTGGACGCTCCGCGTCCAAGTTGGGTATAGGGCGATGTAGTGGAGAGGAAGTCAAGATATTGACTTCTTTTTTGATTTGGTGTATAATATAAGTAAGTTAAGTTTGGGAGACCGTTCTTGAATTCGGGGCTCTGATTCCGCTTTTTGCGGGACTCCCATCCCTCCTTGGCGAGTTGCCCTCGTGGCTAAGGGGCCCCGAGTTCAAGAACGGTCAGCCGGGTGGGGGGGCGAGTGGGACACTCACTAAACCACAAATTGGAGTGCATCTCACCGTCGTCCTCCGACCCGGCTCGTAGAACGCGTCCGAGAATCCCGTATTCTGCTGCAATCGCATAATTTCGGCTGCGGCATCCAGCGGCTCGGACTCGACATATCAATTGATATGCCTCGTCCTCCGCCGGGACACCTCGCTCAAAATTCTGCGATTTCGCTACGAAAGAGGATTCTCGGACGCGCTCTAAAGCAAAATTATGATGCCATATATTCTCATAGTAATATTTACACTGATTGCCGGGGCATATGTATCGGCGGTTTTACAAAACTTTGGGTTTCCGCTTTTTGCGGCGCTGGGAGGGGGAGTTCTGGTCATCATTTTCGTGTCCACCATGCTGATGTACTTTGGGCGATCTGCGTCCAGAGGCACTGGTGGAGTTGTTTGATTAAAACAGTATTGGGCTTCGGCCACGGTTTCAAATTTTGAGATCATGGCGGGGGCCCATAGCTCAATGGCAGAGCACTCGGCTCATAACCGAGCCGATCTCCGTTCGAGCCGGAGTGGGCCCACCAATCTCTAGGCGATATGACGGCGTCGTCTAGTATGGTCCAGGACGCCGCCCTTTCAAGGCGGAGATCGCGGGTTCAAATCCCGCCGCCGTCACCAGGTTCTGGCTGGGAGATCTGTCTAACGGCAGGACGCCGGACTTTGAATCCGGAAGCGGAGGTTCGAGTCCTCCTCTCCCAACCAAACGCTCTTTCCAAGCCAACAGCCGCCACTGTTGGCAAACCGAGAGGAGGTGAGACATTGGCGGACGAAGCCGACCGTAGTAAGTCGGCGCGAAAGGACCCCGAGCCAGTAGCGCAAGTTCTGGTTCTCGGGATCCACGTGGTCGTGGCCATCCGGGGCGAAGTTCCGGATTGGTGCGCCCGCGACAAGAGCGAAAAGAAGTAGCAGGGGACACGGCGCACGATCCGGCGACGAGTCGGAGTGCAACAGCCAAAGTCCCCAAAAACTCGGCCGCGTCAGACGCGGTCGGGGGGGAGCGGTGATCTGTGGCGCACGATCGGAGGGAGTAGCTAGCACTCCCAATGACGAATATGCGCCCACCGCTCCTTGCACCATCCGATTCCGCGAAAACCCCGCCAAAGTTTTCTCATGAAAATTTAGGCGGGCAAGTCGACGAATCGGTTTCTCCCGCAGATCTTTTTATAAAATTTTTATGGGAGGAGCCGTCCGACTTCGCGGAATCAGATGGTGTATCAAAGAAAATCGTTCAGCTCTTACGAGTTGAACGATTTTCTTTTTAGCCATAAGATGAGCTTAATCCTGTCCTCGTAGCTCAGCGGATTAGAGCGCTTCCCTCCGAAGGAAGAGGCCAGAGGTTCAAATCCTCTCGAGGACGATTTTATGAATAAGATACTTTTTACTTTACTTCTAGCGCTTCTGCCGCTTTTCGCCTCCGCCCAATTTACCCGGGATCTTTATTTTGGCATGTATAATAATCCCGACGTCGTGCGTCTGCAGGAGTTTTTGCGCGGGCGGGGATTTTTCACCTATCCCGTATCAACGGGAAATTATTTTAGCGTGACACTGGATGCCGTGAGAAAATTCCAAAAAGCAAACGGTATTTCTCCGGTAGGAGGTTACTTCGGGACTCAGTCGCGCTTAGCGGCTAATCGGATGCTCGCTACCTCTCCGGCATTTACCGTATCCGGCTCATCCGCGGCTGGTTCTTCGCCCCTTCGGTCACCATACAAAGGGAAGATTGCGATCGGCTCGGTCTCCGGCACCAGTGAAACTCCGGAATCTGAATCCGTCAGTATGGAGAATAGAAGCCAGACCGAGAAAATTTCCATAACCGGATTTATTATTGAGAATTCGCGGGGCGAGCGTTTTATAATTCCTAAAGGTTACGACCTGCCGGGCTTTTCCGCGCCGGCCCAAGATTCCATAATCTTGAAACCAGGGGAGCGCGCGGTGATCACCGCAGGACGGCAGGAGAGGCGCATGGATTTCAGGGCCAATCTTTGTACGGGATATTTTGATGAGTCCAGCAGCTTTACGCCCTATCTATATCATCAATGTCCGCGCCCGGACACCAGAAAGCTGATCAGTTTGTCCGACAGATGCCTGCGTATTATTGACTCTACTTCATCATGCCGTCAGGCAAAATTTGAAGGTTTTGTGGACTCCGACTGCTCCGTATATTTGAACGAGCATTTAAACTACGCCGGATGCGTCAGAGATTACCGTTCGCGCCAGGATTTCTATTCCAAAGAATGGTTTATCTGGATGCAGCGAGATAAAGAATTTTTCAGAAATGTACACGATAAAGTTATTTTGCGGGATACGATAGGCAAGGTGGTGGATGAGCATTCGTATTAACTATGTATCGCAAAACGTGTAACGTGTATCGCAAGAAATTTTATGCTTGCGTTACACGATATACGCTACACGTTATATGAGGTTATCTTTTCACGGTGGCGCTCAAGAAGTAACTGGAGCTTGTTACTTGTTGGAGGCCTCAAAATTCAAAATTCTTATTGACTGTGGACTCTTCCAGGGATGTGACGAGTGCGCCGATTTAAATTTCGAAAAGTTTAAATTTAAACCCCGGGAAATAGACGCAGTTTTTATCACCCACGCCCATCTTGACCACGTGGGACGCCTCCCAAAATTAGTCCGCGAAGGTTTTTCCGGGAAAATTTATTCCACCGCTCCCACGCGCGAACTTGCGCGGCTGATTCTTGAGGATGCCCTGCATCTTGCCCGGCGCCAAAAAAATGAGCTTTATCGCGAGGAAGATTTGGAGAAAACATTTGCTCGCTGGGAAGATCTTCCATACGAAAAGGAAGTGGAGATAGACGGGATTAGAGTAAAATTCAATGACGCGGGACATATTTTGGGTTCAGCCACGGTTGAATTTTGGCTTGAAAAAAAGCATTTTCTTTTTACCGGGGACTTGGGCAATACGCCCTCGGCATTATTGCCTTCGCCGGACGTAGTTCGTGATATAGAGTATTTGATTATTGAATCTACTTATGGAGGCCGGCTGCACGAGAAGCCGGAGGAACGGGTGCTGAATCTTGAGCGCGCGGTGGAAGATACGGCTGCTCGCAAAGGTGTTCTAATGATTCCCGCTTTTGCCACCGAGCGCACACAGGACATATTGTTTTATCTTAATGAGATGCTGCTTTTCAGGCGCATTCCGGAGATGCCGGTTTTTGTGGATTCGCCCTTGGCTATTCGCGCCACGGAAGTTTACGAGCGCCACGTAATGTACTATAAGGAAGAGATCAAAGAGCTTTATCGCGAGCATCCGCATCTTTTCCAATTTAAAAAACTTAAGTTTACCCAGACCGTTGAGGAATCAAAAAAAATAAATGATGTCCCGGCGCCCAAAGCCATCATCGCCGGATCGGGTATGATGCAGGGCGGAAGGATTCTGCATCATCTGCGCCGCTATTTGCTGGACGAAAAAAGCATTTTGTTGATCACCGGCTATCAGGCGGCCGGATCCCTGGGCCGGCGGCTCATTGATAAAGAAAAAATGGTTAAACTTTTTGGGGAAGAGGTTCCGGTCAACTGCGAGGTCAGAAAGATAAATGGGTTTTCGGCGCACGCGGATAATCCCCAGCTTTTTTCTTTTGTGGAGCGCACCCGCGACACGCTAAAGAAAGTCTTTGTGGTGCAGGGAGAGGAGGCACAGGCGCTTCACTTTATGCAGGAGATAAAGGATCGCCTTGGGGTAGAGGCCGTTGCGCCTACGCTTTATGAGTCGTTTAATATATAATGGAAGTGTATGAAGCCGACTCCCCATACCCACTTAAAATACAAAATTTGTATCTCCGGAGCCGCAGAGACCGGGCATTGCAGCGAGGACGCGCTGGAAAAAACCAAAGAACTGGCGAGGCAGGTGATTTTACATAATGCCGTTTTAGTAACCGGAGCCACCACCGGCGCGCCTTTTTGGGCCGCGATTGGCGCCAAAGACGCCGGAGGATTTGTGATTGGGCTCTCTCCGGCCTCGTCCGAAGCTGAACACGTTAAAAAGTACCGGCTACCCGTTGATTATCATGACATTATAATATACACAGGCTTTGGGTATTCGGGCAGAAACCTTCTACTCACCAGGTCCGCCGATGCCGTGCTTTTTACCTGCGGACGCATTGGCACCGTCAACGAGTTTACTATTGCCTTTGAGGACAATAAACCCATAGGAGTTCTTACTAGTACCGGCTGGATGACTGACGATATTATTAAAAAAATAATTGAGGAGGGCCATCGCGGATCAGGAAAAGTTGTTTATGACGACGACCCCAAAACTTTGGTTGAGAAAGTCTTGGCATTAGTTAAAAAAGAAAAGGTCGTAGAAATTTAACCCCGATACAAATATACGAATGAATACCAATGCAACGAATAGTTATTAGTATAATTAGTATGCATTAGTATATTGGTATCGCGTTTATGGAGGAGCAAATAGGCAAAATTATTCATTATTACGATAAAATCGGCGTTGCTGTGGTGCGGCTGGAAGGGGGATTGAAAGCAGGAGATACGGTTCATGTAAAAGGGAAAGTGTCTGATTTTGAGCAGACGGTGGAGTCTATGCAGCTTGATCACAAAGACGTAAGCTCGGCCAAGAAGGGTGAAGAGGTGGCGGTGAAGTTGAGCGGGAAGGCGAAGGAAGGGGACATTGTTTACAAAAAGTAGAGCATGCCGAAGTTTTTGCAAGCTGTTTTAATATTGTCCGGCATGATCATCGGCGCGGGGATGTTCGGCATCCCTTTTTCTTTCGCGCGCGCCGGATTTTGGCTTGGTACGGCGGAGCTCGTGGTGCTTGCCGGTGCGACGTTGTTGATTCACACTCTTTACGGTGAAGTAGTTTTAAAAACCGGAGAATATCATCGTCTTCCTGGTTATGTAGCCGTCTATCTTGGCGATCGGGCAAAGATATTGGCCCGCGCCTCCGCAATTTTTGGCCTCTCTGGAACTCTTCTTGCCTATGTGATTCTCGGAGCCGTGTTTTTGAACGCCATTTTTAAGAATGTTTGGGGCGGGCCGGGCGAGCTGGGCTGGGCAGTGGCTATTATGATCGCCGGTGCGGGCGTAAATCTCTTCCCGCTAAAAAGAGAGGCGCTTCTTAACGGAATCCTTACCGCGCTCCTCATAGGATTTATTATAGTTCTTATTTTTCTTCTGTTTCCCGGCGCGTCCTTGGAAAATATTGGCGGGTGGGACGTTAAAAATATTTTTCTGCCTTATGGCATACTCCTTTTCGCGTTATCCGGCGGCGCGGTTGTGCCGGAAGTGGTAACGCTTCTGGGAAAGGACCGGACTAGGGTGCGCGGGGCGATTTTTCTGGGAACACTCATGCCCGCGGTTCTTTACTTTTTTTTCGCGCTCGCGGTCGTAGGGGTTGCCGGGGCGGGCGTAAGTTCGGAGGCCATCTCCTCGCTCCTGCCTTTTGTCGGAGATCGCGTAGTGCTTTTGGGAAGCGTTATCGGATTTCTCGCGGTGTTTACTTCTTTTATCGTGTTGAATTCCAACTTTCAGGCCATGCTTACTCTTGATTTTGGATTCAGGCCTTCGCGCGCCTGGGCGGCGGTCTCTTTGATTCCGCCGCTGCTTTACTTTTTTGGATTTCAAAATTTTATTGTCGTTATCGGCGCGGTGGGGGCCTTGGGCGTGGGCGTGGACATGGCCCTGCTCATTGCCGTCTATCATAAGATACAAAAAATTGCGGGAATAGTTTCCGCCCGCTCCTATTTATGGAAATTTCTGCTGTATACTATGATTGCCGCCGGAGCGGTGTATGCCTTATACGATTCTATGGCGTATCGGTTTTTTTAAGATCAGTCTGGTGCAGCTTAATGGCTTTTTCAAACAGGGCTACGTACTCCACGGCCGAGCGCTCCCACGAAAAATCTTTTTCCATGGCGCGGCGCTGCATTTTTTGCCATGGTTCTTGGTGGCGCCAGTTGACGAAGGCGCGTATGGTCGCGATGAGCAGAGCGGTGGAAGAGGGCTCTTTGAAAAGAAATCCGGTGCCGCGATCTTTTTCAGGGATAAAATCTTCAACGGTGTCGGCAAGCCCTCCCACGTTGTTGGCGACCGGTATTGCGCCAAAACGCATGGCTTCCATCTGCACGAGCCCTGCCGGTTCAAAAAGGGACGGGATAAGCAGGACATCGGTCCCGGCGTATATGAGCCGCGACAATTCGTCATCAAACTGCAGGTGTACGCCGACCTGCTGGGGGAATTTTCCGGCGAGCTCGTGGAAGAATTGCATTATTTCCGGTTCTCCCTCGCCTAGAACAATCAGTTGGCCGGAGGTGGACTTAAGCAGAGAATCGATGATCGGGCGCAGGAGGTCGAAGCCCTTTTGTTTTTGCAGGCGCGATACGATTCCTAGCACGAAAGAATTTTTATTTTCCGGAAGGCCGAATCTTTTTTGTAGGGCCGTTTTATTTTCTATCCTGTCGTCCAAAGTTTGGGAGGAAAAATTTTTAGCAAGCAGGGGGTCGCGGCCCGGGTCGTTGGTCTCGTAATCTATGCCGTTGAGTATTCCGTAAAGCCTGCCGCGGCGTTCGCGGAGGAGCGAATCCAGCCCTTCGCCGAATTCTTCGGTCATGATTTCTTGCGCGTAGGTGGGGGATACGGTATTTACTATATCGGCGTGGAGTATCCCCCGGCGCATGGAGTTTATGCTATTCATCCGCTCCCCGAAAAAATCCGGGATCGGCGAGTGCCCATCATCCCGTTCCGTTTCGGGGACAAAACGATGATGCTGCAACGGCCCCTGGGAAGCCCGGTTGTGGATGGAGAAGACGGAAGCGATATTTTCCAGACGTGTGTATTTGGAGTAGTCGCGCCGGAGGAAATCCGGCAGGAAGCCGGTCATGCAGTCCGTGCTGGTGATCACGTCGGGCGTCCATTCGCGATAAAGATTTAAAAATTCCAAAGCGCCCCGTGAGAGCAGGGCGAAACGGATCCTATCGTCAATGTAGCCGTAAGCGTTGGAGCGCAATTCATAGTACTCCTGATTTTCTAGAAGATAAGTCGGCGCCGGATCCGGGCCGGTACCGGATCCTTCGTGAGCGAGCACGTTGCAGGCGAGGCGAGGACCTTGGTTATCCGGAGACGTGGGCACCTCCAGCCCTCTTTGTATGACCCTAAGACCGTGGTTACGCGGAATGGTCCCGTACCGCGGTATCATTACTCGCGCGTCATGCCCGAGTCTGCGAAGCGCCCGCGGCAGGGAAAACATCACTTCGCCCAAGCCGCCTACTTTAGCAAACGGCGACTCTTCGGTGGTGACGAAAAGGATTTTTAATTTTTCTGCGCTTGGCCAAAATTTCATGTATTTTTGCGCTTCTGCAATTTTAGCATAGGATAGACATATGGGAAAGCTGGTTGAGGCACCCCGGGCGGTCTTGCGCCGCCAGACCATTTCCGATTACCGCGTTTTTACACCCCGTTTGGTTGAAGAAGTAGCGAGGCTGGCCCGACGCCTGGGGACGCTCTCGGTTTTGCACATAAATTCTACGCTATCCGGAGGAGGCGTGGCCGAACTTTTAAGAAGTCAGGTGCCTCTGGAGAGGTCTTTGGGGATAATAAGCCGATGGTTTTTTATTTCCGCGCCCCGCGATTTTTTTAAGGTAACCAAAAAACTGCATAATCTACTTCAGGGAAAGCCCGGCATGCTCGCCAAAGAGGAGCAGCAAACCTATAAACGGGCAGCAAGGGATCTCGCGGGTTCACTGCGGGGCATACTTAGAAAAGCGGCGAGCACGAAGACGGTGGTTATACTGCACGACCCGCAGACGCTTCCTTTAATAAATGCGATTCCCCGGGAGATTCCGGTCATCGTTCGCCTGCACATTGACCTTTCCAGCCCCAACCGCCGTGCCCTAAGATTTATCCACCCCCTTCTTAGGAAAGCAAGATATGTAGTGATCTCGCATCGCGCTTATCATCTTTGGCGCGATGAGAGATTAAAAATTCGCGTGATGGCGCCGGCCATTGATCCTTTCACGGCAAAAAATAGGGAACTTTCCCCGCCCCGCGCCTTGCGGATTTTGTTTGACAACGGTCTTAACATCAATAAGCCAATACTTGCCCAGGTTTCTCGTTTTGACCCGTGGAAGGATCCTTTAGGAGCGATCAAGACCTACGGTCTTGCCAAAAATAAAATCCCCGCTCTGCAATTGATTCTGGCCGGTAAGTATGCGGCGGATGATCCCGAGGGCGCCGCTATATTTGAAGCCGTATCCAAACATGCCCGCGGGGATCCTGACATCTTTTTATTCACCGAACACGATGATACTTTTATTAATGCGGTACAGCGCGCGTCTGACGTTATTTTGCAAAAATCGTTGAGGGAAGGTTTTGGGTTGACGGTGACCGAGGCTATGTGGAAGGGAAAGGCGGTGGTTGGCGGAAAAACCGCGGGAATCGGGTTGCAGATCCGGAACGGTAAGAATGGATTTTTCGCATCTTCTCCCGAGGAGGCGGCGCGCGCGGTCGTTCATCTGCTGCGGGACGAGCGCTTGAGGACCAAAATCGGGAAAGCTGCGCGCGAAACCGTGAGGAGAGAATTCCTTTTTGCGCGCCTGATGCGCGATCATCTAAAGTTATACCAAGAAGTATATGAATGAAGGTAAAAAAGCGGTCATTTCTCCGGAGTCCACGCGCCAGCCTTTTTGGGCGATGAAGATAGAGGAAGTATTCGGGGTTCTGGAATCAAATCCGGACGGCCTGGCCGAAAAAGAGGTTATTACCCGTACCGGTGTCTTCGGGAAAAATGAGATTTCTTATCGTGATCCTCTGGGCTGGGCGCGGATTGTTTTAAATCAGTTCCGCAGTCCGCTTATTTTAATTCTGGTCGCGGCCGGAGCGCTTACTTTATTTTTGCGGGAGTGGACGAATGCCGCGGTGATAGCGGCCGCGGTTTTGGTTAACACAGCTCTGGGATTCTATCAGGAGAACAAAGCCGAGACGGCGCTTGAGGCCTTGAAGTCGTATGTTCGTACTAGGGCTAGGATCAAGCGGGCGGGCCGGGAGAGAGAAATTGACTCATCGGAACTTGTACCCGGGGATATCATTCGTATATCGCAGGGAGATCGGGTGCCGGCCGACGCCCGGATTTTTTTCTCCAACAGTTTGGAAATAGACGAATCGGTGCTTACCGGGGAATCCCTGCCGGTCGGCAAGGGGACGGACGAGCTTTCGGCCGGGACTGCCCTGCCGGAAAGGACGTGCATGGCTTACGGCGGCACCTTCGCAGTACAGGGGTTTGGCGACGCCATCGTTGTTAAGACCGGAAACGAAACCGAATTCGGGCGGATCGCCGCGCTGGTTGAGGGCAAGGAGCGCGAGCCCACGCCGCTGCAGCGCGCTATGGCAAGATTTAGTTCCCGTGCCGGGATGGTTCTCGCGGTTATGGTCGCGGCTCTTTTCATACTGGGGGTTGCCTCCGGAAAAGATATTTTGGAAATGTTTCTGATAGCCGTTGCCGTTGCAGTTTCGGCCGTGCCGGAAGGACTTCCGGTGGCACTCACCGTAATTCTTGCCGTGGGGGTTGAGCGTCTTGCCGCGCGGCGAGGCGTGGTGCGCCGACTCTTGGCCGCAGAAACTCTGGGGTCGGTCAGCCTCATTTTAACTGACAAGACCGGAACTCTTACCCAGGGTAAAATGGAGCTATCCCTAGTTTTGCCGCAGCGTGAGAAAAACCCCGATGCCGAAAAACACCTGCTTCTGGATGCCGTGTTAAATACGGACGTGATTATAGAAAATCCGGAGGATAGCCCTGCCGAGTGGAGAATGTTTGGCAGGGCCCTGGAAGTAGCGCTGGTACGGGGGGCGGCTGAACGCGGGGTTTCCTTTGCCGCAAGAAATGACCACCAAATTATTGACCGTCTTCCTTTCGGGTCCGAACATAAATTTTCCGCGGCTCTCGCCCATACCGAAGATCACGGTCACACCGTGCTTTTCGGGGCGCCAGACGTGCTTCTGGGCTTCACTAAACTTACCGTTGAAGAACGTGATGTAATTTCGCGCCAGATTGAAGATTTGGCAAGGATAGGGGAGCGGGTTCTGGGCGTGGTGACCAAACGTGTTGCCAAAGATCATCGTAAAATTTCTCTTTCTTCGCCGGCGGGATTTGAATTTGCCGGCCTTCTTACTTTTCGCGACCCGCTTCGCCCGACGGTAGCAGAAGCTGTCCGGCGGATAAAAGACGCAGGAGTAAATACCATTATAGTAACGGGCGATCACAAAGGAACGGCCGAGGCGGTGGCGCGGGAGATCGGCCTGGTTAACGGAAAAGGAGCGGTGCTTACCGGGGACGACCTCAATTATCTTAAAGAAGACGAGCTTGAGGTACGAGCTAAAGAAGTCAGCGTGTACGCCCGGGTAACTCCGGAACAGAAGGTTTTGATCGCCAATCTTTATAAAAAGTTGGGCGCTACGGTGGCGGTTACCGGAGATGGGGTAAATGACGCGCCGGCATTGCAGGCCGCGGATATTGGAGTGGCCGTAGGTTCGGGCACGGATGTTGCCAAGAGTGCTGCCGATCTTATTGTTCTTGACGACAACTTTGAAACTATTGTGGCTGCGGTTGAGGAGGGGCGGAGGATTTTGGACAACATAAGAAAAGTGATCGTATATTTACTCTCCGATTCTCTGGACGAGCTTCTTTTGATCGGCGGGGCGGTACTCACCGGTTTGGCGCTGCCCCTTAATGCCCTGCAGATTCTTTTCGTGAATTTTTTTTCCGACAGTTTTCCGGCGGTTGCCCTCGCGTTTGAAAAAGGAATAGACGGCTTGAGCTCCCGTCCCCGCAGGCTTGACCGCAATCTGTTTGATCCGGAAGTCAGATTTCTTCTTCTGGCCATCGGAATTCCAACCTCGGCTCTGCTCTTTGGGCTTTACTACGCCCTGCTTAAGTTGGGATTTGGACCGGAGCTAGTGAGGACTTTTACTTTTGCCGCTTTTGGAACGTATACGCTCCTGCTTTCTTTCTCCATCAGGAGTCTTGAAAAAAGCATTTTCTCTTACAATCCGTTTTCCAATAAGTATCTGGTCTTGGGAGTGTTGGCGGGAATTTTACTCACCGCCTTGGTAATTTATGTCCCATACCTGCAGTCCATTTTTGAAACGGCGCCGCTTACTTGGCCGTGGGTTCTGGGGGTTTTGGGGGTAGGAGTTTTAAATATCTTGGCGGTTGAGTTTGGGAAATGGATTTTTAGGAGAGGCATTATAAAAATGTAGGGCATGACTCTTTCGTTATTTCTTTTTTTTATCGGTTTCTACGTCCTGGTTAAAGGAGCAAATTGGCTTGTTGACGGCGCGTCTTCTCTGGCCCGCCGGCTCAACATCCCGGGTATTATTATAGGACTGGTTATCGCCGGAATCGGGACCTCCATTCCCGAATTTGCGGTTACTTTCTTTTCCAATCTTACCGGCGAGGGAGGGATCGGATTGGGGACTGTTGTTGGCTCTAACACCTTTAATATTCTTTTCATCCTCGGATTTACCGCGCTGGCGTTTCGTCTGCCTTTTCGAACGGAGTGGGTGGAGCGGGATTTATGGTGGAATATGCTCGCGGTGGCGATCGTCCTGGTATTCGCGCTGCCCGGAGCGAATGGGATATCGCGACTGGAGGGCGTTTTCATGCTCCTTATTTTTGGGGCCTGGATTTACGTGGTCATACGCCAGTCAAATCAGATGGAAGAAACGGCAGAGCCGGAAATCCGGCTTCTGACCTTTCCTATCGCTCTTGGATTTATTCTGGCTGGACTGGTAGGGGTGGTGATTGGCGGGAAGTGGGTGGTGGACGGGGCCGTAGTTTTTGCGCGGGCGCTGGGCACGAGCGAGCAGTTGATCGGCCTCACCATAGTTGGTATCGGCACCTCGCTTCCGGAGCTTGCGGTTACTTTTGTCGCGGCCTATAAAGGCAGAATGGGCATTGCCATAGGCAACATTATCGGATCAAACATTTTTGACTTTTTGATGATCTTGGGATTCGCCGCGCTTTTTAAGCCGATCTCCTTTCCGCAAGACGCGTTTTTTGACGGGATCGTCACTCTTTTTTCGGCGGCGCTTCTTTACGGCTCCATGTTCGTGGGAGAGCCTCTGGTTCTTAAACGCTGGCAGGGCTTGGTTTTTGTGTTTCTTTATGTGGTTTACCTGGTTTATATTTTAGGAAGGGGCTGACCGGCTTTCCGTCAAAAGAGTTTATGATTCGGGCTTCCCTTAGAATGTTTAAACTGATGTTATTTTGGGATAAAATAAAGGCATGGCTTCAAAGCAGGAGAAAACCAAGTCAATAAAAGAAAGGTATTCGTCCGGGGAACAAAAATCGCGCCACGCCATGGCGGAGTTTGGACCGGGGAAGAGGGAGTTTATTTTCTGCCCGCATGGCGAGGCGGTCTACTTCAAAAAATCCTGGCATCACATCGCTAAGTTTCTCCGATCTTACGAGACCAGGTCTCATAAGGTTTATGAGACCTGGTCTCGTAAAGATGTTAAGTTCAGGCTTTGCCCGGCGCACGAGATGATGAAAAATAAGCAGTACGAAGGTGAGGTTATTATTAAAAATGTCCCCGCCAAATTCCGCCGCGAACTGCTGAACTTAATCGAAAATATGGACGAGCGCGCGATGCGTAAAGATGTGCTGGATCGCGTACTTGGCATAAAAATGGCTGGTAACCGGTTACTAACTACGACCTCCGAAAACCAACTCGCCCAGCGAATTGCCAGTAAAATCGGGGAAGTGTTTAAGAAACAAGTCGCCATGAAGATTTCCCGCGCCAAAGGGGGAGATATAGTAAGAATAGAGATTGATTTCAACCAATTTTAAAAGTAAAAAATAATCGGTCGTCTAGACCGATTTTTTGTTCTCTATGCGCGCGACAATCTCCCAAAGCGCGGCAAGGGTGAAGGGAATGTTTAATAAAAGAAATGGAAGTGACCAGACAAGATATGAGTAATACGCCATAAATCCTCCACCCGCCACAAAAGATATGTTCCCGTATATTCCGGGAGAGAATACGACTCCAAATGTCAAACCGAGAAGAGCCGTAAGTCCAAGGATCGCCATCTCGGAGCTAAGGTCGCCGCGTCTGGCCATGTTCACAAGTATCAGTACAGCAATGGCTGCGGTGAGTTTCCAGGAGTCGGGAGTATTTAGCACTCGCATAAGTGAGGCCGCGAGCACGATGCTTTGTGCTCCCATAAAGATAGGATTTCCTACGAAAACGGCAAATGCCCAAAGCAACATTACGCCCGTGAGAAAAAGATACGGCTGGCGCTTTTTGTCGAGAATGCCCCAAGTTGAGACAAGAAGCCCGATGTAGGCTAGCGTGTTGAAAGCTGCGCTCCAAAATGAAGTGAAGCCGAGTAATGTCTGCCAATCATGCGACATTGTCGATCTCCCGGTTGTTTTGGTTCCGGATTTACTATATCGTGGGTGATGTAAAAGTCAAACCTTTTTTATGCGTATCATCGCCGATTTTCATATCCATTCCCCATACGCCCGTGCCGTATCCAAAGAAATGACCTTGGAAAATCTGGATTACTGGGCGCGTCTCAAGGGAATCACCGTCATGGGCACGGGTGATTTTACGCATCCTGCGTGGATTAAAGAAATAAAATCTAAACTGGAGCCGGCGGAACCAGGACTGTATAGAATCAAGAAGCAAGAAGCAAGAAGTAAGGACTCCGGAACGAGATTTATGCTAACGGTTGAGATCTCAAGTATTTACTCCAAGGGCGGAAAGGGGCGCAGGGTTCATAATTTAATTTTTTTCCCGTCCATAGAGTCCGCGGAGAAATTTAACGCGGCACTCGGCTGGCAGGGGAATTTAAAATCTGACGGCAGGCCGATTGTTGGGGTGGGCTCTAAAGAACTTCTTAAAATAGCGCTTGATATTGATCCGCGCTGTTTCTTTGTGCCGGCTCATGTTTGGACTCCATGGTTCTCGCTTTTTGGTTCCATGTCGGGTTTTGACACGGTGGAGGAGTGTTTTGACGAGTATGCAAAATATATTTATGCGCTGGAGACGGGCTTATCCTCCGACCCGGCGATGAATTGGCGGCTATCGGCGCTTGATAAATACGCCCTAATCTCCAATTCGGACAGCCACTCTTTGAGAAGAATTGGCCGCGAAGCAAACATTTTTGACGCTGAACTTTCGTATGACGGCCTCGTCTCCGCGATAAAATCCAAAGACCCCCAAAAATTTCTTTCGACCATTGAATTTTTCCCGGAAGAGGGGATTTACCATTATGATGGACATAGAAACTGTAAAACTCGCCTGACCCCCAAGGAGACGCGAGAGCAAAAAAAACTCTGTCCGGTGTGCGGAAAACCGGTAACGGTAGGCGTGATGTATCGCGTGGAGGAGCTTGCGGATCGTCCGGAGGGATTTCGGCCGCCGGACGCCATTCCCTACAAAAACATGGTGCCGCTTGATGAAATAATTGCCGAGGCATTTGGCGTGGCGTCGGCCACGACCAAAAGAGTGCAGGGGGAATATAAAAAATTAGTGCAAGAATTCGGAGGAGAGTTGCCGATTCTTTTTGACGTCACGGCGGGCGAGCTTGCCAGGCACGCGCGTCCGGAGGTTGCAGAGGGTATTATGCGCGTGCGCGAGGGGCGGCTGCATATTGAGCCCGGCTACGATGGTCTTTACGGCAAGGTAAAAATTTTCGAAGATGGCGAGCGTGAAGACATCTCCAAACAAAAAAGCCTTTTTTAGGGCGACGCTGGAGTAGCGGGCATAATTTTGTTATGCTCTTATTATGGACTGGCTTTTTAAACATTCGTGGATGCCGCAGATAAATCAGGTTATTCTGGTCATTGTGACCGCGGAATTTATTTTGACCGTTGCTTTCGGCCTGCTCGCGCCCTTTTTTGCGGTATTTGTCACCCAACAAATCATCGGCGGAAGCGTTGCCGTTATGGGCTTTGCCATTACTATTTATTGGGCCGTAAAATCGATATTACAGCTCGTTGTAGCCAAATACATTGATCGTAATCACGGCGAGATAGATGATTTTTATTTTTTCCTTGCCGGAGGGCTCCTAAACGCCCTTTTTATATCGCTCTATTTCTTTGCGACCCACGCGTGGCATATTTACGCCCTGCATTTTTTGATCGCCGTGGCCGACGCCATGCTGGTGCCGCCTTTTTACGCGATTTTCACGCGGCACGTGGATAAAGGCAAAGAAGGATTTGAGTGGTCTCTTTATTCCAGTTTTTCTATTGGAGCTGGAACCGCGCTGGGAAGCGCTACTGGGGGAATACTGGCCACTGTTGCCGGATTTCGCGTTGTTTTCCTTTTTACTGGAGCGCTTACTTTTATTTTTTCTATCATGCTTTTTTTCCTGCGTCCGTACATTAGGCCCAAAGTTACGCAGGATATGATTAGGATCCCGGTGGATCGGAAAAAAATGTGACCAATCAGGAAATTGCCAAAGTTCTCTTCGAAATGGCGGCTCTCTACGAGATGGAGGGTGTTTTGTTCAAGCCGCGCGCCTATGAGAAGGCGGCTCTGGGGGTTGAGGCTCTCGATATGGAAGCGGAGGAAATTTATA
This sequence comes from Candidatus Sungiibacteriota bacterium, assembly GCA_016186095.1. Classification (GTDB taxonomy): domain Bacteria; phylum Patescibacteriota; class Minisyncoccia; order Sungbacterales; family HO2-52-23; genus JACPMG01. The sequence continues at coordinate 21,471 of JACPMG010000001.1, forward strand.
AAAAGGGCGGCGTGAAATCGCTTGAGGAGATTTCCGGGGTGGGCAAGGGGATTGCGTATCATATAGAGGCGCTCCTTAAAAAGGGCAGCTTTGCGGAATACGAGCGACTGAAGAAAAAGATTCCGGTAAATATCTCGGAGCTCACCGCAGTGGAAGGAGTCGGACCCAAGATGATAAAAACGCTTTGGCAGAAATTAAGGGTCCGCAACCTTGCTGATCTGGAAAAAGCGGCGCGAGTGGGGAAAGTAAAGAAACTGCAGCATTTCGGCGAAAAATCCGAGCGGAAAATATTAAGAGGCATTGAATTTTTAAAAAAATCCGGCGGCAGGCAGGTTCTTGGATTCTTGCTGCCCGATGTTCGGAACCTCGAAAAAATTATTCGGTCTTTTCCAGAAGTAGAACAGGCAATAGTCTGCGGTTCTATACGCAGGCGTAAAGAAACCATAGGCGACATAGATATTTTAGCTACCTCCATCAAGCCCGAAAAAGTAATGGAACGATTTTTGGGCCTGCCCTTCATAGCCCATGTTTATGGCAGAGGCGTTACCAAGACCAATGTTAAGTTAAAAAATGGCCTGGACGCGGATATCCGAGTAGTTCCCAAAAAGTCATACGGCGCGGCAGTTAATTATTTTACCGGATCCAAGGATCATAATATCGCCCTGCGAGAGCTTGCCATAAAGAAGGGCTGGAAGTTGAACGAGTATGGATTATTTCGCGGAAAGAAGTTGATCGCCGGTAGAGACGAGGAGGAAATTTATAAAGCGCTAGGCCTTCGCTATATTGAGCCGGAGATGCGGGAGAATACGGGGGAGATTAAAGCGGCACGAGCCAACAAGTTACCCCGACTTATCGGGTATGGCGACCTAAAAGGCGATCTACAAGTCCAAACCGACTGGACTGATGGCGAAAATTCTATCGAAGAGATGGCGCGTGCGGCAGAAAATTACGGGCTTGACTATATCGTTATCACCGATCATACTCGATCTTTGGCCATGACCGGAGGATCGGATGAAAAAAAACTTCTTAAGCAAATGTCCGAAATTGATAGACTCAACAGGAGTGGGAAATTTAAAAATTTCAAAATTTTGAAGGGCGCTGAGGTAAATATTGGAAAAGACGGGTTGTTGGATATTGATGATAAGACACTGGCCAAATTAGATGTGGTAGGTGCGGCTGTGCATAGCCATTTCAATTTGTCCAGACAAGAGCAAACCAAAAGGATTATCCGCGTCATGGAGAGCCCACACGTAGATATAATTTTTCATCTCACCGGCCGCATCATCAACCGCCGTGAGCCGATTGATGTAGATATTGGTGAGATTATAAAAGCCGCGAAACGCACCGGAACGATTCTGGAAATTGATGCCTACCCCGACCGGCTGGATATAAAAGATGAGTATATTCGAAAATGTGTAGAGGCCGGAGTGAAAATGTCCATTGATTCGGACGCGCATTCCAAAGAACATTTCAAAATGCTGGAGCATGGCATTGCGCAGGCGCGCAGAGGATGGGCTTCCAGTAGTGACATTATAAATACTAGGCCAGCAGGTGAACTTGCTCGATTACTAAAATAAAAAAGGGCGATGTGCCCCAGTGTTTATCGGAATATATCTAGACACGGCATCAATACTAACCCCAGTAGTGGGAATTCGTCTTTGTCCCATGGTTTCGAGGTCCACACACCGCCGAGTTTGTCGAAAGCCACTCTGTCTTTAGGGATAAAAGCAGATGCCGATACACCGCTGCTGTAGATAAACAATACCTTGTCGCTCGCTTTGTAAGCCCTAACCTTAAGATTGCCGGAGGATAGATCGGAATCGTTGTAGGAATAACAATTGAGCTGTGCTACAAGAGTGGTGTCGCCGATGATGTAGCTACCAATTTTTGATGGTAGTTCTCCCGAGATGCCGTATGAAGGAAGAGACAAAATGGTTGTTGCTAACAGTACCGCTAAGAGCATCGGACGATTCATGGCAAGTTCCTCCCGGGAAGTGCTAAGCTAAGTTATAGCAGACTTACTTTGTTTGTCAAGGCCTAGGGTAGTATAAGATTGTCTAGTAGCCCCCTATCAGGTATAAGTTAATATGCCCGTTGAACGCTCCGCAGGAATAATATTTTTTCGCAGTACTCCGCAAGGCAGGAAGTATTTGGTGATACGCTCCTCGTATCACGGCGAGGATGGAAAACATAATTTTTGGGATTTTCCCAAAGGTCTTCTGGAAAAAGATGAGGACGGCATGGCCGCGGCCAAACGCGAGGCAGTAGAGGAGGCGGGGATCAAAGACTATGAGATAATCTCCGATTTCAAAGAAACGGTTCGTTATTTTGTCCGCCGCCCATCTGGGCGAGCCTCGCTTTCGGCGGGCCGCGATCGCGATAAAAAAGCCGTATTAAAATTCGTGGCGATGTTTCTTGCCGAAACAAAAACTGATACAGTGAAATTGTCTTGGGAGCACGATACTTACGAGTGGCTGCCATATGAGGAAGCCAAGGAGCGGCTTTCGCGAAAAGAAATGCAGACAGCGCTTCTTAAAGCGGAAGAATTTATTTTACCCAAAAAGTATACGCGACTGTTAAAAAAATACCGCGCGGAAGAGTTACAACCTATGCCAACATCGCGCGTTTGGCCGGAAAAGCGCATGCGGCGCGGGCGGTAGGCAATGCGCTAAACAAGAACGAGTTTACTGATGTGCCATGCCATCGCGTGGTGCGCTCGGACGGTGCCGTGGGCGGATACAACCAGGGAGCAAGAAGAAAAGTTAGTTTGCTGAAACAAGAAGGCATAAAAATGCTGCGTGATAGAGTATATTTAGGCAGGTATTTATGGAAAAAGACACCGTTCTTGAAGTAAATAACTTATCCGTTACGTTTGATTCCGAGGAAGTTCTTCGGGGGATTTCTTTTTCCGTAAAAAGGGGCGAGGCGCTGGCCATCATCGGTCCCAATGGTGCGGGCAAAACCGTGCTTTTCCGCGCTCTCTTGGGACTTATCCCGTATGAGGGAGAAATACGCTGGCAAGAAAAAATACGTATAGGGTATGTGCCGCAAAAGTTTTTGCTGGATCGCTCCGTCCCTCTTACGGTGCAGGAGTTTTTCCTCCTTAAATCTCCCCATTTTTGGTTCCCGCCGGGATCTTTTCTTGAGCATCTGGAACATGAATTGAAACTGGTAGGGCTGTCACAGCAAATTCTATCACGGCCGCTGGGGGAGCTTTCCGGAGGCGAGCTTCAGCGTATTTTGGTTTCCTGGGCGATGCTCGACCACCCCGACGTTTTGCTGTTTGACGAGCCGACTGCGGGGATTGATCTTGGCGGAGAAGAGACGATTTATAACGTCATGCATCGTCTGCAGGATGAGCGCGGCACCACGGTGCTTTTGATCTCGCACGACTTGAATGTAGTGTATAGGCACGCGCAAAACGTGCTTTGCTTGAATAGGCGTATGGTGTGCCATGGCTCGCCGCAAGAGGTGTTGAATCCCGAAGAACTTATCAAAGTATATGGTGAAGGCGGATTTTACCACCATATAGATACAAATTCGCACTAATAATTTATGGAAACGCCATTTATACAAACATTGCTTATGGCGCTTGTCGTGGGGATCGCCTCCGGCAGCGTGGGCGCTTTCATCATTTTGAAGAGGATGGCACTTGTGGGAGATGCGCTCTCGCATGTAGCACTTCCCGGGATCGCTTTGGCTTTGGCTTATCGCGTGGATCCTTTCTGGGGAGTGCTTGTGTTTCTTCTGGGCGCGGCAGTACTTGTCTGGTGGCTTGAAGGAAAAACGAAACTTCCGGTTGAAGCGCTGGTAGGACTTCTTTTTACGGCGAGTCTTGCCGTGGGTATTTTAACCATTCCCGATACGGAAATTCTTGAGTCGCTTTTTGGAACTTTCCCGGCGTTTTCGCCTTATGTCTTGACCGCAGTACTTGCTTTGGCTGTCATACTGGCGGGCGCTACGTTCCTTTGGGCCAAACGCTTTCTTTTTGCGGTCGTCTCGCCGGAGCTTGCCAAAGTTTCATCCGGGAAAAAGTGGGAGGGACTGATTCTTTTCATAGTTTTTGCCTTTGTAGTTGCGCTCGGCATTAAACTTGTGGGCACTCTTCTTATGGGCGCGCTGACAATTATTCCCGCGTCCGTTGCCAAAAACATTTCGCGCAGCATGACGGGATTCATGGTTTTGAGCACTGCTTTGGGCGGGCTGATCGCGTTGGGAGGAGTTGTTATCGCAGGAGCTTTCGGGCTTCTGCCCGGCCCTACCATAATTCTTTTGGGCGTCGGGCTTTTTATAGTATCTCTGCTTTTGGGCAGAAAATAATTCATCCCGCTTTCAGCGGGATGAATTATTTTGGATACCAATTATTTAATTGTCTCCGTAATCTTTTGAAATACAGGAGGGTGGCGCTGGGCAAGCTCGGCAAGGACTTTTCGATCAAGTTCTATTTTCTTTTTCTTCAAGCCCGACATCAGCGTGTTATACGAGAGGCCGTGCGCGTGGGCAGCCGCGCCTATTTTTGTCTGCCAAAGTTTTCGGAAATCACTCTTTCGGTGTCTCCTTCCGTGAAAAGAATAGGACCAGGCATGCAAAAGAGCCTCGCGGGCCAGCCGCTCCTTGGATTTTCTGCCCCAATGGAATCCTTTGGCATATTTGAGAAGTTTCTCTCTTTTTTTATGGGCGATAACGCCCCGTTTGACTCTAGTCATGTCACAAGCTTGTAGGCATTAGCTTGTAGGTTGCAGGTTTTGCGACTAAATTTCCCTACAAGCTACCAGCTATAAGCTACAACCTCTTTAAAGATATCGCCTCATCTTCTTCTCCATCGTTTTTGAGAATCCGGCAACTTGTTTTTGCCGCAGCTGAACTCGGCGGGAAGTTTTGGCATTAAAATGATTGTGTCCCGAGCGTCGGTGGAGAAGCTTTCCGGTTTTGGTGAATTTAATTCTTTTTAATACTGCCTTTCTCATTATTGTTTTTTGAAATTATGGCTATAAACCCCTGCGGAAATCTTTTGGGCGGCATCTCCAAGTTGTACTCCCCGATCATCTCCAAAAATTCGTTCAATTTCTGAAAGGCGAGATTGCCATGCGCTTTTTCCCTTCCGTGCAGGCGCATATCTATGCGCACCTTATCGCCCGCAGAAAGGAACTTCTGGGCCTGTCTGGCCCGTAGTTCCAGATCGTGTTTGCCCGTGGTAAATCCGACGCGAATACCCTTGACTTCAACCTCTTTCTGCTTTTTTCCGTGTTCCCGCTCGCCTTTTTCGCGATCATACTTGAATTTTCCAAAATCCATTATGCGGCATACGGGAGGATTGGCGGTTGGCGCTATCTCAATTAAGTCAAGCCCGCGTTCTTGCGCAAGCCTGAGCGCCTCGGCGGTTTCCATGGTTCCGAGGTTTTTCCCGTCCTCGTCAATCACGCGGATGGGGGAGATGCGGATGTATTGATTTATGCGGTAGCGTTTTTGAATGATTGCTATTGGTTATTCTATTCCATTTCAAAATATGTTTTGTTCTTTTTGTCCCAGAGCCAACCTTCCTTTCCCAGCGCTGCGTCAAGATGAAGAGCGACGTCTTGATGTTCGGTTCGCACTTTTTGCAGGAAACTTAAGATTTCTTTAATTACCTCCCTCTTGGAAACAGATGATTGAAATGCGATCTCATTTATCATTCGGCCCATTCTGGTTTCATCACCAGCCATTACTGCCGCGATAAGTTCCCCCCGTGCGATATTGCCGGACATTCCTCTTAGGCGATTCTCCTTTCCATCGCTGGCATATCGTCGTATTCCTTCGCCCAGTTCCGTGCCCATCAATTCCAGTAGGGCCGCTTTATTGGAGGCCTGCCCTCCTCCAGAAAGCGTTTTTTCGACTAATAATTTTCCCATCTCTTCAAGTGCCCACTGCCAATTCTTAAGAAACGTAGGGTTGATAGCCTCTTTGTCGAATTTTCCAAAAGACGATTTTACATCCGCAGGAACATTCAGTGTCGCTAAGGTACGTTCTCGTAGGGTGCGTAGAGTAGGACTATCTTTTTTGTCTTTCTCAAATTGGGCGATAGCCTTTTCCGCTTCTTGAGAAGCAATCCACTCCAGGGCTTTTTTCGCTTCTTCGGAAAGAGATTCTTTGTAGTCGGATATTGCGTCCCGAAATGGTTTTTCGGCATGGGCCGCTTCCCACGCGCCCTCGTCCATTTCTACGTATCCCTGTTTTGCCCCCTCTTTAGACATAAAGTGTTTTAATTTAGTAATGATAATTATTATGGAGATGGCGGGAATTGAACCCGCGTCTGGAAGATTCAACGGAGAAAATTTATACGGGCGTACTCGAATTGCTTCGAGGATTTTGTCCGATTAATGTCGTCCCGACTATCGAACATCGTCGGGACCAAGCTTGATTGTATAACACCGGTGGTCAGCCGCACAAGCTTTAGCTGGTCGATGTCCCGCTGAAAGCGGGATAACCTCCGTTAGGCTACTGCCAAAGCAGGTTGCCGCGCAAAGGATTTAAATAAGTTTGCACTTATTTGTTTGCAGGAGTTTTACGAGTGTTCCCGCGTCCTCGGCCCGATCTTTTCCGCATCTTCCCCCATCGAAGCCGATCACCCCCTAAAATATTCACAAAGTGAATGTCCTGGCGATCAGCCGATCACTAAAGCGATCTGTGCTGATTTAGCCCCTAAAATTCTTTCTTGGCTTCACGTTCAATCTCTCGTTGCGTTTCGCGTTTCTTAATCGTCTCGCGCTTGTCTTTGCTTTTTTTATGCCGCGCAAGACCGATCAAAACTTTTATGCGGTTATGTTTAGTATATACTTTCAAAGGCACTATTGTCAATCCTTTTTGTGCGGACTTTCCGATAAACTCTTTGATCTCGGATTTATGTAAAAGGAGACGGCGGGAGCGGGTCGGGTCGTAATCAGGCGGGGCGTTTTTGGGCTGATATGGCGGAATAGTTGCGTTGAGGAGCCAGGCCTCGCCATTTTTTATAACTGCGAAGGCGCCCGCCAAGTTTATACGTCCCGTCTTTATAGCTTTTGCCTCAAATCCGCGCAACTCAATTCCGGCCTCATGGGTTTCGAGGATTTCGTAGTCAAAATAGGCGCGGCGATTTAGGGCAAGATCGGACATCAATTATAAATTAACACACTTTCAATTTAGCCGCGATTTTATTAGAATTAGACCATGATTCGTCAGGAAATCCGCCAAGCAATTGTAGCCGCGGCCAAACAGAGGTTTGGAAAAATTGAAGTCCCCGATTTTTCTGTTGAAGCCCCCGAAAATACGGGGTACGGCGACTATGCGACCAACATTGCGCTTATTTTGGCTAAAGTTTTGTCCGCCAGAGGCGGATCCGCCTTAGGCGGAAAAAAGCCGCCGATGGAAATCGCGCGCGATTTAGTCGCGCAACTTACGACTTACGACTTACAACTTACAACCAAAATTGAAGTTGCTACACCGGGCTTTATCAATTTTCATATTTCAGAGAAAGCGCTTTGGAGCGAGCTTGCCGAAATTCTAAAAAAGAAAGATAAATACGGAGCGGGCGCGAAGAAGAAAGAAAAAATCCAGGTGGAATTTATCTCGGCGAATCCCACGGGTCCTCTTACGCTTGCCAACGGACGCGGCGGATTTTTGGGCGACGTACTGGCCCGAGTTTTAAAATGTTCCGGATTTCAAGTTGAGAGGGAGTACTATATTAATGATGCCGGGAATCAAGTCCGGACGCTCGGCCTCTCCATGCTTGCCGCAGCGGAGCTGGCGCCCGAAGCGGAGGAGTACTACCGCGGTCCTCATATTGTGCGATGGGCAAAGCGAAACGAGGGGTTTCTTAAAAAAAATAAAGACGACCATGAGAAAATAGGCAGAAAGGCCGCGGATTATTTTTTGTCCGCGCTGATTCGCCCGGCAGTCGAAAAAAAGATGAAGATCATTTTTGATCGCTGGACATCGGAGTATAAAGATATACGGGAGAAGAAATTTGTCGAAAAGGCGGTGAAAATTTTTCAAAAAAAGGGGTTGGCGTATGATAAGGAAGGAGCGGTATGGCTCAAAACAACGGAGTTCGGAGACGACAAAGATAGAGTGCTTATGACCTCGGACGGTTTTCCCACATATTTTTTGGTTGACGCGGGGCATTATTTGGCAACCCAAGAGCGCGGATTCTCTAAAATAAATATAGTAGGCGCGGATCATCACGGCTACGTATCCAGGATACAGGCGGTAGCAAAGATTTTAGGGCTTAAAAAATCGGAAGTTATCGTAATGCAACTTGTGCGGCTTCTGCGCGCTGGAAAAGAAGTCAGGATGTCCAAGCGCAAGGGGCTTTTTGTGACCATAGATGAATTGATTGACGAGGTAGGCCTGGACGCGGCACGCTACTTCTTTTTGGAAAAATCCCCGGACACCCACATGGATTTTAACCTTGACCTTGCCAAAGAGAGGTCGGTGAAAAATCCGGTCTACTATATACAGTATGCGCATGCGAGAATGGCCAGCATCTTTAGAAAAATCAAAAATCAAAAATCAAAAGCCAAAAGTACAAGTCAAAAGTTGAAACTTCTTAAAGAAGCCGAAGAATCGACTCTGATAAAGAAATTGATCCAGTTTCCCGAAGTTGTGGACGATACCGCCCGCGACTATCAAGTTAATCGTCTTACCCGTTATGCCTACGAACTTGCCAGGGCTTTTAATAATTTCTATGAAAAGCAGAGGGTTATTACTGATGATAAAGAAATTACTGCATCGCGTCTGGCGTTAGTGGCGGCGTCGCAAATAGTGCTTCAAAAGACCTTAGGCTTTTTGGGCATTTCCGCGCCCGCTAAAATGTAGTTTTATGCCGGCAGATAAAACAAAAGCTAGCCTTCCGGAATTGGAAGAAAAAATTCTAGAATTCTGGGAGGATAATAAAATTTTTGAAAAAAGCATTCAGCAGCGCAAAAACGCTCGCCGCTTTGTTTTCTACGACGGGCCGCCTTTCGCTACCGGCCTCCCGCACTACGGGCATATTTTGGCAAGTACCATCAAAGACGTGGTGCCTCGCTACTGGACCATGCGAGGGTTTAGAGTGGATCGTCGATGGGGCTGGGACTGCCATGGGCTCCCGATTGAAACGTTGGTTGAACAGGAGCTGAATATCTCCGGGAAAAAATCGATCCAAAAGCACGGCATAAAGAAATTTAACGAAACCGCCAGGTCCAAGGTCCTTAGCTTTGCAGGCGAGTGGTATAAAACTATCCGCAGAATTGGGCGTTTTGTTGATTTCAAAAACTATTATTCCACCATGGACCCTGCCTATATGGAGTCGGTGTGGTGGGCTTTCGCGACCCTTTACCGCAAAGGATTAGTATATAAAGATTCCCGAACCGCTCTTTTTTGTCCGCGCTGCGAAACCCAACTTTCAAACTTTGAAATTGCCATGGATAACTCTTATCGGGAGTTGGAGGATGATTCGGTATATGTAAAACTCCCGCTTAAAAACTCCCAGAATGAGTATCTCTTAATTTGGACCACTACCCCGTGGACTCTTCCCGGAAACGTGGCCGTGGCCGTGAATCCCAAAATTGAATACACAAAGTTTAGGGTCGGGAAAGAATATATTTGGTCCGCTACGCCTCCACCGCATGAAGCGGGTGTACAGGTTTCCGTCTCCGAAAAGATTTCCGGGAAATCATTGATGGGGAAAAGATACGAGCCGCTATTTTTTCTGTCAAAGGACCCCCAAGCATATCGCGTAGTTGGAGCGGAGTTTGTGGACACGCAGGAAGGAACGGGGCTAGTACATATTGCTCCTGCTTTCGGCGAGGAGGATTTTCTCATAGGGAAGCAAGAAAAGCTCCCCATACTTGCCACGCTTGATGATACGGGAACTTTTACCGGCGAATACGCTCCTCTGAAGTTTCTTGCTGGAAGAAAAACCGCTGAAGCCAATAAACTTGTTATCTCTTGGCTCAAGGAAAACGACCGTCTTTGGAAAGTACAAAAAATATCCCACCGCTACCCCATCTGCTGGCGCTGCCAAACGCCGCTTATTTATAAAGTTGAACCGGCCTGGTTCGTGAAGATTTCGGCTATAAAGAAAAAGATGCTCGCGTTAAACGAAAAGATCGATTGGCACCCGGAGCATTTGAAGCACGGACGTTTTGGTAATGGGCTGGAGACTGCGCCTGATTGGAATATCTCGCGCTCCCGCTTCTGGGGAACGCCGGTCCCGATTTGGGGGTGCGAAAAGTGCGACAAGATTCATGTCTTGGGAAGTAGGGACGAAATTCACCAAAGGAGCGCCGGAGCTAAAAATTATTATTTAATCATGCGTCACGGCGAAGCGGCCTCCAATGTTAAAAATATTGTTTCGTGCGCCCCGGATGGGCGGTTTGACCTGACTATTAGGGGGAGGACCGGTGTGGAGCGCGCGGCCAAGAAGTTTCGCAAATCCGGCATAGATTTAATTTTTGCATCGGATATCCTGCGCACTAGGAAAACCGCCGCGATCGCCGCGAAAGTCTTGGGAGTTGAAAAAGTTATTTTTGACGCGCGCCTGCGGGAGATAAATACGGGTATTTTTGAAGGCCAGCACCCGCGGGAGTACCATAAATATTTTTCTTCGCGTCTGGAGAAATTTATCAAGCGTCCTCCGGAAGGGGAGACGCTAAGTGAAGTGAGGTCTCGAGTGTTGAGATTCCTTGAGGATATAGAAAAGAAGTACTCCGGTAAAACCATCTTGATTGTAAGTCACGAGTATCCGCTTTGGATGCTATGGTCGGGCGCGGCTGGCCTCACCAATAAAGAGTCGGTGGCTCTGAAAGAGTCCAAGCCCAAGGAAGATTTTATCCGTTTTGCTGAAATTAGGGAGATGCCTTATAAAATTCTTCCGCGCAATGATTCGGGCGAGCTGGATTTTCACCTTCCTTATATTGATGAAATAAAGCTTTTCTGCGGCTGCGGAGGGGAACTCAAGCGTATTCCGGATGTTTTCGATTGCTGGTTTGAATCAGGCTCCATGCCTTACGCGGAGAAACATTATCCTTTTGAAAACAAGGAGCTTTTTGAGAAAAATTTTCCGGCGGATTTCATTGCCGAATATATAGCGCAAACCCGCGGCTGGTTTTATAATCTCCATGTTCTCTCTACTGCTCTTTTCGGCAAGCCTAGTTTTCTGCATGCGGTTACCACCGGAACTATTATGGCGGAAAGCGGAGAAAAAATGTCTAAATCCAGAAAAAATTTTCCCGATCCCAGGCTTCTTTTCGGAAAATACGGCATTGACGCACTGCGTTTCTACCTCATGGCCTCTCCGATAATGCTTGCCGATAATATAAATTTTTCGGAAAAGGACGTTGCTGAAGTATATAAAAAGTATTCGCTCATTTCTTACAACGTGTTGAGCTTTTTCAAGCTTTATCGCGACCGTCTGAAGAGACTAAAAAATAAAAGGAAATTAAGCGGTCATGTTTTAGATCGTTGGATTATCTCGCGGTTGCATTCCACGATTAAAGAAATTACTTCCGGTTTTGATCGTTATGAAATTGTGGAAGCCACACGTCCGCTTTTGGGCTTTGTGCAAGATCTCTCCCTGTGGTATGTGCGAAGATCGCGTGAGCGCGTAAAAGCCGAAACTTCGGATGCGTTGAACGCTCTGACAACTTTGCAGGGAGTACTTTTGGAATGCGCGAAAATAATGGCGCCGGTCACGCCCTTTCTTGCCGAAATTTTGTATCAGGACCTTTTATATAAGAAGAAAATTTCCGTGCATCTTGAGGGCTGGCCGAAGTTTGACGCCAAAAAGATAAATAAAGATTTGGAAAAGAAAATGGACGAAGTCCGTGGGCTGGTATCGGAGGCTTTACGCCTGAGAGCGGAGGCGGGGATTAGGGTGAGACAGCCGCTTGCCAGGCTGCAAATCGCAAATCGCAAATTGCGAAGAGAACTCATCGAACTGATCAAGGATGAAATTAATGTCAAAGAAGTTATTTTTGGGAGCGAATTGAAACTCGATACTGTCATTACGCCGGAACTTAAAGAGGAGGGGATGGCGCGCGAGGTTATGCGAAATATTCAGGAGATGCGAAAGGATTTGGGTCTTCAGCCGGGGCATAAGGTCAGAGTCCAGTTCTCCGGTGACCAGGAAATAGGAACGATGCTTGAGAGGTGGAAAAAAATTATTATGCGAGAAACCGGCGCACATGCGTTTTCCATCGGCGGCAAAAAAATATTTAAGATCGAGCGGGAGCTGGTTTTGGATGGCCGCACACTTTGGGCGGGTATTTTCTGATCTTTGTCCTACCCTCACCGCGTTTTCTATAATGTACGTAACAGACGCCATTATTTTAAAAAAGTCTGATTATGGAGAGACAGGCGCCCTCTTTACTTTATATACGAAAGAGTACGGGAAAATTCGTGCTTTGGCGCAAGGAGTAAAAAAAGAAGACGCGAAACTCAAAGGACATCTTGAGCCGCTTTCTTTAAGTTCGGTAAGTTTTGTTTTGGGTAAAAATGGGGAGCGCCTGACGCACGCTTCTCTTATAAATTATTGGCCGGCGCTCCGGAGCGATTGGAGAAAACTTAAATTGACGCTGGAGGTTGCGGGCGCAGTGGATCAGAATTGTTTTCCGGGACAAAAAGACGAAACTTTGTGGAATGTCGTGCTAGACAGTTTCCATTCGCTGGAGGATTCGGACAATGATTTTGACGCGGGAAATTTTCTTCGTTCTTTCCAAAAACGCTTCTCTACGTCTTTGGGTTACGAAGAAGAATGGGGTATAATAAGGCCATGGGCAAGTTAGAGGAATTGGAGGAGGAGCTTTACGGAAAAGAGGAGGGCAAAGAGGTGACGCGCAGGATGGGAAAACGTGTGTTTTTTCCGGGAGCGCTTTCCAAAATTTCAACGCGATGGCCGGAGAACGGGCGTCCTAAAGATAAGGAGGGATACTCTATCGATAGGCGTGTTTTTAGATTTTTTCTCTGGGGGTTGGCGGTTGTAGGAGCCGCTGGCGCGGCCCTTTTCCTTTTTTTATATCTTGGTACCCGCGGCCAGGAAGCGGAAATTGTAATTCATGGAAGGGAGCGCGTAGAGGCTGGTGAGGTCGTTAATATCCCTATTGTTATTCGTAACGTATCCGGCACCGTACTGCGGGAGGCGGAACTAGCCATAATTTTTCCCGAGGGATTTTTGATTTTGGACGATCAGGGGGAGCGACAAGCGCCCCCGCGTTTTACCAAAAATATTCCGGATATCGCGCCGGACAAGGAAACGCAGGTGGAAATTACGGTGCGGATTTTTGGCCGGGAGTCAGAAGAAAAAAATCTTGAGGCTTCTCTGATCTATCGTCCGGAAAATCTTCGTGCGCGATTCTCGGCCAAAACTTCGTACACGTTTGTCGTCTCCCGCGTCCCTTTGGCAATTTCCTGGGAGATGCCGGAGGTACTTTCCGCCGGCCAGGATTTGGATTTTGAGGCGCGCTACAGCTCAACCGCGACTGGGCCTTTTAAGGATTTATCGCTCCGGCTGGATTACCCTCCTGGTTTTATCTTTATCTCCGCTTCTCCCGAACCATCGGTAGGCACGGCTATTTGGGATATTGGGACTCTTGATCCTGATAGGCAGGGGTCCATTAAGGTGCGCGGTAAAATCAGCGGCGGAGGCGGGGAAGTGAAGACTTTTGTCGGCGGGTTGGGAAAGTTTGATGTCTTGACCAAGGAGTGGAAACCGTACAGCGAATCTTCGCGCGAGGCAAAGATTTTTCTCGCGCCTCTTTCTATTGATGTCTCGCTTGACGGAGCGCGCGAGCAGATAATTTCTCCGGGAGAGCGCCTGAATTTTACGCTTCGCTATCGAAATAACACCGATCTGACGTTAAAAAATGTATCCGTGGAGGCGCGTCTTGAAGGAACGATCGTGGAATTCGGAACAATCACGCCGGATGCGGGCGGGGTTTTTGACGGTTCCAGAAACGTCGTATTATGGGGGCCCGGAGGCACGCAGGAGTTGCGGGAGGTACAACCGGGCGGGGAGGGCACACTGCGTTTTGGCGTATCTACCAAAGAGAGGCCGCCGGTACGCGGTAAAGCCGACCAGAATTTGACCGTGCGTTTGCGTTCGGTTATAGAAACGAAAACCGTCCCGCGTGAGCTTGTCGGGGCTCGCGTCGGATCAGAAACCGCTCTGGAGCTCAAGGTACGTTCTAAAATTATTTTTGCCGGCCGCGCGCTTTATCGCGGATCGGCGCTTAATACTTCCGGCCCGCTTCCTCCGAAAGTCGGGATAAAAACTTCTTATGCCGTTCTTTGGGAGATGAGAAATTTCACCAATAATCTTGAAAACGTGGAGGTCAAAGGATTTCTGCCGCCTAATGTCGTCTGGGAAAATATTTTTTCCAAGGACGCGCAGATCTCTTTCGACCAGCAATCCGGAGAAATTCGCTGGAGGATAAGGGAAGTGAAAGCTGGTACGGGCGTATTGTCGCCTGCCTTGACCTCTGCGTTTTTGGTCTCCATACTACCTTCTGAAGCGGACGTTGGGCAGACATTGACTCTGCTCAGAGACGTAAAGCTCACAGCCCGCGATACTTTTACCGGAGAAGATGTGGAAGTTCCGGGCGAGGCCTTAACGACGGAACTTAAGGATGATATCACCACGACGAATAAGGACTGGGCCGTGGTCCGGTAAAAATATATGGCAGAGGAAAATAAAATGGAAAAGATAGTTTCGCTTGCCAAAAGGCGGGGTTTTATTTTCCCCGGATCGGAGATTTACGGGGGGCTTTCGGGCATCTACGACTATGGCCCTTTAGGAGTAGAATTTAAGAATAACGTCAAACAATCGTGGCGCGAAGAAATGTTCCGCCGAAAAGATGATATCTTTGAGTTGGACAGCAGTATCCTTATGCAAAGACAAGTTTGGGAGGCATCGGGACATACCTCCGCCGGCTTTACCGACCCCCTAAGAGAGTGTAAAAAATGTCATCACAGATATAGGGCTGATCATTTAGAGGAAGAAGGTGTTGAGAAATGTCCGAACTGTGGCGGGGAACTAACGGAGCCCAAAAAATTTAATTTATTGGTTGAAACACACCTGGGCCCGGTTAAAGATGACTCTTCCCTTACTTATTTGCGGGGCGAAACTACCCAGGGTATCTATGTGAATTATAAGAATGTAAAAATTGCTATGGCTGCAGAAATTCCTTTTGGCATAGGCCAGATCGGAAAGGCCTTTCGCAACGAGATAACGCCCAGCCACTTCACTTATCGGATGCGCGAGTTCGAGCAGATGGAACAGCAATATTTTGTCAAACCCGCAGAAGCAGACATTTTTTTTACTTACTGGAAGAATGAGCGGATAAGATGGTATACGGATTTAGGCGTTAAAAAGGAAAGACTGCGATTTCGGCCTCACGCCAAAGATGAGTTGGCGCATTACGCCAAGGGCGCTGAAGACATTGAATACGAGTTTCCTTTCGGCTGGCACGAAGTGGAGGGCATCCATAACCGTGGCGACTGGGACTTATCCAGACATAGTAAATTTTCAGGGGAGGACTTGTCCGAAGTTGATGGGAAAACCGGAGAGAAATTTTATCCTTATATTATTGAGACCTCGGCCGGAGCTGATCGAGCTGCTTTGATGTTTTTAGCCGATGCTTATAGCGAAGACAAGGATAATAAAAGAGTTGTTCTCAAGCTGCACCCAAAATTGGCGCCGTATAAAGCCGCGGTTTTTCCGCTTTTAAGAAACAGGCCGGAGCTCGTGAAAAAGGCACGTGTGATATTTACCGATCTTAAAAAAACGGGCTTGAATGTCGCATGGGATGACCGCGGAAATATCGGCAAGCGTTATTACGCACAAGATGAGATCGGGACTCCTTGGTGCGTTACCGTGGATCATCAGACGTTGGAGGATGACACTGTTACCGTACGGGATCGGGATACGATGAAACAAGAAAGAGTGGCCGCAGCAGAATTAGGGCTATATTTTAATTCTAAACTCAATGTTTAAGAAGGTTATTTTAGACAACGGCTTGCGGGTTTTAACCGTCCCTATGCAAGGCACCAATACGGTGACTGTTTTGGTGCTTTGCGATACGGGGTCGGACTATGAAAAAAAAGAACAGAACGGCATCTCCCACTTTCTGGAGCACATGTTTTTCAAAGGAACGTCCCGCAGGCCGGGCGCGGATATTTTAGCGCAGGAGCTGGACGGTATGGGTTCGGTACACAACGCCTTTACCTCTCATGAACTAACGGGGTATTTTATTAAGTCGGGCAAAACTTATCTCCAGAATTCTTTGGACGTCTTGGCCGATATTTACAAAAATTCATTGCTCAAAGCGGAGGAAATAGAAAAAGAGAAACAGGTTATAATAGAAGAGCTTCATAAAGACCGCGACAACCCCATGCGCCACATCTGGGATGTCTGGGAAAGACTTCTTTACGGTGATCAGCCGGCAGGATGGGATATCGGCGGAGACGAGAATACGGTTCGCGCCGTAACGAGGAGTAGTCTTCAAGATTATTTTAACCACCAGTATGTTTCTTTGAATACGGCAGTGGTGGTAGCGGGCAATTTTGACGAGAAAGATACGATGGAAGCCGTACGTTCTCTTTTCGGCGATGTCCGCGACGGAAAGCCGGTTCGTCAGAAGCCGCAAGTCGCGGAGCGACAGGTTGGGCCGGCCGTAGACATTTTTGATAAAAAAATCGATCAGACGCATATTGTGGTGGGGTTTCGGGGGTATGGAGCCAACGACCCCAAGCGTTACGCGGCCGATGTCCTAGGTGTTTTATTGGGCGGAGGCATGTCTTCGCGTATGTTTGACCGCATCAGGGAGAAGCTCGGCCTGGCCTATGTGGTTTCGAGCGCCCACGAGTCATATTCCAATCGCGGCTTTCTTACGACTTATATAGGAGTTGATCACTCCAATGTAGAAAAAACAATCCGCGCCGCCCTGGAAGAATATAAAAAAATATGCGATGAGCAGATACCTCCAAAAGAGCTTCGGCGCGTTAAAGATTACATCCGCGGCACTACCCTGATCGGTCTTGAGCAATCCAATGCCATGGCCAGTTTTGTGGGAACGGAGGAGATGATAGGCGGAAAGCCCCTGACAGTTGATGAGGCTTTTGCTAAAATAGAGGCGGTAGGGGTTGATGACCTGTGTTCGGTGGCCCAAGAAGTCATGCGCCCGGAGCGTTTGAATCTAGCCATGATCGGGCCGTTTAAAGATAAAGAGAGGTTTGAAAAATTGTTAAAAGAGTTTTAATCCCCAAGTGAGCTAGATGCGGTCGAGTCCCGCCCTTTGTCCCGCGAACTGAAGGAGAGGTTTCCTTTGTGAGCGGCAAAGGGCGGGGCGAGGTAACCGCATCGGCGAATAAAATTGCCCAGTAAAGACATCCAATATCTTCATGTTTCCACCTGGACGGTTATCCGTTTTTTTATGGTGGTCTTTGGAATTGTAGCGCTTTATCTTGTGAGCGATATTCTGGCCGCGCTCATTTTCGCTGTAATCGTCGCTTCCGCCATTGAGCCGGCCGTTGAATGGCTGAAAGAGCATAAAATCCCGCGGATTTTGGGGGTTATTTTGATCTATCTTGCCATCGCCCTCGCGCTGTTTTTTGTGGTTTATCTTATTTTCCCGCTTATTTTTGAAGAATCGCAAAATATCTCCCTTACCTACCCCGCGTTTCAAAAGCAGATTTTATCCGGCATCGGGAAGGTTGAGGCGCTTCCGTTTCCACCATTCTTTACGGAAAATCTTGAGGAAATTCTGCGCATACCGGCTACATATCTTGAGAAGCTCGGCGGCGGTATTTTTGATTTTGCCACGATAGTTTTTGGCGGCCTGTTATCTTTCATTCTCGTGGTGGTCTTCTCTTTTTATCTGGCTGCTCAAGAAAAGGGGATTGAAAGTTTTCTGCGGCTGGTAACGCCCCTCGCTTACGAACCTTATGCGGTTGATCTTTGGGAAAGATCGCAAAGAAAATTGGGTCGTTGGTTGCGCGCGCAGATGCTTTTGGGCGCCATCGTGGGTGTGCTCATATTTTTCGGTCTCACTGTTTTGGGCGTTCGCCCGGCTTTATTTTTTGCCATACTCGCGGCGCTTTTTGAGATTATCCCGGTGGTCGGGCCGATTCTCGCCGCGGTCCCTGCGGTTGCCGCAGCGCTTCTCATCTCGCCGGTAGTGGGGGTATTTACCATAGTGCTTTATGTAGTGGTACAACAGACGGAGTCGCACGTGATCGTGCCCGTGGTTATGAAAAAGACTGTTGGACTAAGTCCTTTGGTGGTGGTGTTGGCACTTTTGGTAGGCGCGAAAATCGGCGGAATTTTTGGGATTTTACTCTCGGTGCCGATTACGGCGATTCTGGCCGAGTTTATAAACGACTGGGACAAAAAAAAGAGGGCCCTGCTTCCCGAATAAAATTTGTGCCCGAGACTATACCAGCGAAGAAAATTTATTTTTTGTTATTAATTGGCGGCTTGATTGTGGCAGCCACTTTTGTTGTGGGTCTGGTTTTTGGAGTGTCGACATGGGAGGCGTGGTGGGTCTCCAATTTTTTTCATTTTCTGGGCGGGATGTACGCGTTCTTTTTTGTGCGGGCGGTTTTTTATTACACCAGACCGTACCACAAGATAACCGCCGCATCATGGGCAGAGGTTTTTTTATTCGTGGCCGGAGCCTTGATACTCGGCGTACTTTGGGAGTGGTTTGAATTTGTTCTGGACCGGTATCGCGTTATTATCGCGGCGAAACCGAGCCTGATGACCTATGCCGATAATATCGGAGATTTGATTATTGACACGCTCGGCGCGTTTGTCGCCGCGTATATTTATGGCAGAAAAAAGTAAAAAATTCTATATTACCACCGCGATTCCTTATGTAAACGCGCGGCCGCATTTGGGGCATGCGCTTGAGTTTGTGCAGGCGGACGTGTTGGCGCGCTACCACCGGACTCGAGGCGAGCGCGTTTTTTTGCTTTCCGGTAGCGACGATAACGCGCTAAAAAATGTTCAGGCCGCGGAAAAGGCCGGGAGCGGAATTCAGGAATTTGTGGATAAAAATGCGGCGCTGTTCTCTCAACTTTTTGAAGTCCTCGGGGTGCGGGTTGATGCATTTCAGAGAGGGAGTGATGAAAAATTGCACTATCCTTCAAGCCAAAAACTTTGGAAACTCTGTGAAGAGGCGGGGGATATTTATAAAAAATCTTACACGGGGCTTTATTGCGTGGGGTGTGAAGCTTTTTATACCAAAGACGAGTTGAACGAAAACGGCGAGTGTTTTGAGCATCTCGGAAGAAAACTGGATTTGGTTTCGGAGGAAAATTACTTTTTTCGCCTCTCCAAGTACCAGAAACAGCTTATTGATTTAATAAAAAGCGGTAAGCTCTGTATTTTACCCGGAACAAGAAAGAACGAAGTTTTATCTTTTCTTCGCGAGCCATTGCAGGATATAAGTATTTCACGCACCAACGAGCGCGCCAAAAATTGGGGGGTTCCCGTGCCGGGAGACGATAGCCAGAGAATCTATGTCTGGTTTGATGCTCTCAATATGTATCAATCGGGCATAGGGTTCGGTTGGGACGAGGATACGTATAAAAAATGGTGGCCGGCTGATATTCACCTCATCGGGAAGGGTATTCTGCGGTTTCATGCCGTTTATTGGCCGGCATTTCTGCTTTCGGCAAGGCTGGAGTTGCCCAAATCAATTTTTGTTCATGGCTACATCACTGTGGATGGGCAGAAGATGTCTAAAACCATCGGCAATGTTTTGGATCCCTTCGAGATCATTAATAAATATGGTACGGACCCGGCGCGCTATTATTTGCTTCGCGAAATTCCTTCCGGTGAGGACGGGGACTTTTCATATCAAAAATTAGAAGACCGTTATAATGGAGACCTAGCCAATGGGTTGGGAAATTTAGTGGCACGGGTCGCGGCTCTCGGAGAAAAAATAAGCCCTATCCGTTTTGAATTCGGAAAAGATGTAGAGAAAGAAATTGATGCTACTTGCGATGATGTATTCGGGCAATATGAAAAACATATGCGAGAGTTTCGGCTGAACGAGGCGCTTGCCGATGTATGGCACCTTATATCGTCAGGGGATAAATATATAAATGAAAAAAAGCCGTGGAGCATTGAGAGCGAGGCGGAGTTGAAAAAAGTAATGGTGAACGCGGGTTACCTGGTAGGCGCCATTACTAATTTGATTGAGCCATTTTTGCCGGGGACTGCGGAGAAAATCCGCGAGCAGATTAGATTTGAGGATTCGGTGATGAAAATAAAAAAAGGCGGGAATTTATTTCCGCGGATATGAAGGCCGAGCTTTTTGATGTTCATACCCATGTCCAATTTGCGGCATTCAAGGATGACGCGGATTCGGTAATTCGGCGAGCGCTGGATGCGGGCGTGTGGTTGGTAAATGTAGGGACCCAAGCCGATACTTCGGCCAAAGCGATTGATTTGGCAGAAAAATACCCCGAAGGCGCATATGCCACAGTTGGGCTTCACCCGCTTCATACGGAAAAGTCGCACCACGACGCGCAAGAACTCGGGACGACAGAAAAAGCGCTTGAATTCACGAGCCGAGGAGAAGAATTTGATTATGAGTATTACAAAAAGCTTGCCGTGCACCCAAAGGTGGTGGCGATTGGCGAGTGCGGATTGGATTACTATCGCCTCGGAGAGGAAACGAAAGAGAAACAAATGTCCGTGTTTTTACGACAGATTGAACTTGCCCACGATGTTAAAAAACCTCTTATGATTCATTGCCGTCAGGCCTTCAGCGATCTTATAAAGATGTTACACGCTACACGTTATACGCTACACGATACACCGAGTGTTGTTCATTTCTTCTCCGGCACCCGAGATGACGCGCAAAAACTCCTTGATATGGGATTTTATTTTTCTTTTGGCGGCGTAGTTACCTTTACCCGAGACTATGACGAAGTAGTAAAATATATTCCGCTAGAGCAGATTTTGCTTGAAACCGACGCGCCATATTTGGCGCCCGTACCATATCGCGGGAAAAGAAATGAACCAGCGTATGTGATCGAAGTTGCCAAGAAAATGGCGGAATTAAAAAGCACCTCCTTGGGGGAGGTGGCCATGAGAACGACTGCGAATGCCAAAACTATTTTTGTGGTATAGATACGGTTCTATTACTTATACTTACCCTCCACGTCAAACCCCATTTTTCTAAGTAGCTCGTTAACCTTTTTCTGTTCTTCTTCGCTTACGGGCTCGTCATCGGGGCAACGAGGCGGCTGATCAACTTGTCCTAATTCATCGCTTTCTTCACGCATGGGCATGCATACGATCCGGATTGAGATGTTCCCCTTGCTTGGCACCGGATGTCCGCGTGTTCCGTCAATAATTAGCGCGACCGATACCTCGCAGTAGTATTTAGGCCCATCCGATTCATGGTCGACGAAACAGTAGTCGATGAGTTCGTGTTGGATCGTTACCATTGTTTTATCCGGGCGCACCACGATTCTTTCTTTGAATATGGCTATGTAGCAGTTCGAGCCTCCGAATAGATTCATTATCGTCCGCAGCTGTTCCCTGAATTCTTCCGATGCTTGTCTCTGTCCGAACTCTACTGCCAACAGCATATCTTGTGTTACTTCGGCAAGCTCGAATAATCCCGTCTCAATTTCGTTAAGCTCCATCGTATTCCTCCGAAGTATGGTGCTGTTTTGAACATTAAAGAAAAATGTCCGCTTGTCAAACGAGCGGAATGCAACTAAAATATTGGTATAATCATGCGTTACGACCCCACAAAAATAGAAAAGAAATGGCAGAAGCGGTGGTTGAAAGAAGGAATTTATGAACCAGACCTCAAACGAGCCAAGAGGCCGTTTTATAATTTAATGATGTTCCCGTATCCTTCGGCCGAAGGATTACATATTGGGAGTGTGAGAACTTTTACCGGGATTGATATTTATGGAAGGTTCAAAAGAATGCAGGGATACGACGTTTTTGAGCCGATCGGACTTGATGGGTTTGGGATTCATTCAGAAAACTATGCGTTAAAAGTGGGCAAGCATCCGTTTCAGCACGCCAAAGATTCGGAGAAAAATTTTTACCGCCAACTCGGAGAAATCGGAAACGGGTTTGCCTGGCGCGAGAAACTGGAGACCTATGATCCCGGATACTACAAGTGGACCCAATGGATTTTTACGCAGATGTTTAAGCGCGGACTTGCGTATCGCAAAAAATCACCGGTAAATTGGTGTCCTTCGTGTAAAACCGTACTCGCGGACGAACAAGTTTTGCAGGGAGAGTGCGAGCGTTGCCAGACGAAAGTCGTCAAAAAAGATTTGGAGCAATGGTTTTTTAAGATTACGAATTATGCCGAGCGGCTTCTGAAAAATCTTGAAAAAATTGACTGGCCCGAGCCGATTAAAATCGCGCAAAGGAATTGGATCGGAAAATCGGAAGGAGCCTTGATACGGTTTCCGCTTGCTGGGAAATTTAATTTCGTGTTTCTGCACGCATATAAAGGGTTTCCTCAACAAGATTTTTGGCCTTGGCTTAAGGGGGTACTCGAAAGACAGGGGGCGAGGGTTTTTGCTCCGCAGCTGCCCAGTCCTAGCGAACCGAATATTGAGGAACAGGTGAACTTTCTTTTGAAGAACTATAACTTTGATGAGAACACGATTATAGTAACCCACAGTTTAGGCGGAGTGGCCGCTATGAAACTTTTACCCAAACTACAGTTGTCAGTCGCAGGTCTTATTATGGTAGCGCCGCCGATTAGGACAGAGTTTCTGGACGGGAAGAAGCGTCCTGCGTTAGAGGCGGCTTGCGATTGGCAGTTCTCTTTTAGTTCCGTAAGAGAGAAAGCGGCCTCTATAACGGTAATTAGAGACCTAGGAGATGATATTGTACCCGCAGCCCACCCCAAAGAAATTGCAGAAGCTCTTGGGGCAAAGTTAGTTGATGTCGTAGCACAAAAGCCGCATTTTCACTCCTCCCAGGAGCCGGACATCCTCCTCAATCTGCCGACAAATATAGAAGTTTTCACCACCCGCCCCGACACGCTTTTTGGAGCGACCTATATGGTTTTGGGGCCGGAGCACCAGTTAGTTACCAGTTACCAGTTACCAGTTACAAACCGAAAAGAAGTTGACGAATATATTAAAAAAGCGAAAGCGAAGACGGACGAGGAACGAATTGCGGCGGGAAAGGAAAAAACAGGCGTTGAGTTGAAGGGGATAAAGGCGATCAATCCGGCCAATGGGGAAAAAATTCCCATCTGGGTCGCGGATTATGTGCTGGGTAATGTCGGAACCGGAGCGATTATGGCGGTGCCGGCGCATGATGA
>JACPMG010000015.1 GCA_016186095.1 Candidatus Sungiibacteriota bacterium
TGTCGGGGATTAATATGGTGTATGCGAGTTCATCTACGACGACGATACCAAACAGCATCGTTAATGTCTGGAGCATAGCTACCTCCACCACGGCGGCTTATCCTGCGCTATCCATTAGTACTGCCTCAACAACTGCTCCGGCTCTGGTAGGAATTGGGACTACGAATCCAAGCGCTCCATTGCATGTGGATAAGGTAAATGCCAATACGGCCAATACGTTAGCAATTTTGGGGAACAGCGGGGCGTCCATAAACCAAAACCTTTTTATAGAGACATTCGGCGATAACGCCAGTATAGCTTTACAAGCCGCTACTAATGGAAGAGCAGCAGCACGATCTTTATTGTTGAATCCTAGCGGTGGCCCCGTATTTATTGGTGATGATGTCAACGCCAACTCACTCGGAGGACTTACCATCAATCAGGGGGCGAATGACGACGAAATACTCACCTTAAAATCTAGCGACGTGGCACATGGAATTACTGGAGGTTCCGAAACGGACACATTTGCTTGGATCAGCAAAGTTGATAATGACCGAGGCGGTCTAAATTTATCGGGTTTGATAGAGACAGGCGAAACCCGAGCAATTTCAATCCGCGGATTTTCTCCCACAAATACTACGTCCGCAGGAACCACTGCCCGGGCTCACGTTATGGTTCATGGTTACGATGTGAGCGGGACTGGGGCGACGAATGCCGCTGCCAACTCTCTGATATTCGGCGTACTTACTCAGGTAAGCTCAGCAGAGCATGCTCTCTTCTTTGTTGACGCCGAAGGTGATTTATTTGTAGATGGCAATACTACTCCTACCGCCTTTGACGAGCACCAGGATGCCGAGCTTATCCGCGCATATGAACGCTGGAGGACACAGTCTAAGCCTGACGAGATCATTCTGAACAGGTGGGATGAGTACGTGCAATACAATAAGGAAGACCTGGAAAGAGAAGAAATAATCAGCAGAATATCCGAAGAAGATAAAGCCAAAGGATCTAACCCCATGATCAGCCTCACTCAACTCAACCGCGTCCAAACCGGCGCCGCCTGGCAGATCTACTCCAAAGCAAGAGATACTGAACTGGAACTCACGGGTGCGGACATGGCTGAATGGACCAAGGTCACCGGAAGCTACGCTGATTACGAGCCTGGAGACATTATAATGTTCTCCTCCGAGGATCGGAAAGTAGAGAAGTCCGCTTCCGAGAAACCAGAACTTCTGGTAGGAGTGGTTGCTCTAAACCCCGGCCCTTTGGGTTTCTCTTACGTCCTTGATATGGATGCGGTAAAGATTTTGGACAAGTCCGTAGAGGAAATTGAACAAGAATACAATGCCAGGATGGTTACTACCATAGGATATACCCCTATTAAGGTTTCCACCGAAAACGGCCCTCTCCGATCAGGAGATGCCATCACCGCCTCCTCCATGCCCGGAGTCGGCATGAAAGCCAAGCCCGGAGACCGCATCATCGGCTTTGCCTTTGAATCCTTTGACCCCACACAAGGCAAAATGGGCACCCATGATATTGACCTTCCCACCCGAACCTACAAAAAGTTCTTTCATCCCCTAGCCAAGCAACTCCCGGACGGGAAATGGCAAGGTTGGGTGTTTGGATATGTTAATCTGGGCTATGCCAAACTTGATGCCACCGTGCAAACCCTCACCGATCCCACCAACGTCGCGTCAAACGCGACTGCGGCCTGGTCCGTAGACCAGCAATCCGGCAAAGTGAATGTTAACTTCTTCGGCGACTTGAACCTCAATGGAAACTCCATTTTGAACGTCTCGAAGATTTTAGGAATGGACGGCAAGTGGAAGATTGACGAAACTGGAAAACTCATTGTCAAAGAAATTGAGACGGAGAAAATAAAATCTCAAAAAGGTTATACTGTGCCCGACGAAGATACTGGCGCCCCCTTTTGTATCAAAGTAAAATCCGGGGCTCTTGTGGCGGCGCAGGGAGAATGCGGAAGCACTCAAGCGCCAACACAGCAACCCACCTCCTTGCCGGTAGAAGAAGATAGTGCTACAACAACAGCGACAAATACGCCATCATGATTTATTTACTTTACGGCTCCGATTTCGACGCGAGCCGGGGAAAACTGAACGAGATCATCGCCGAGTACCGCAAAAAAAGCGGCGACGGGCTTAATTTCTACGCGTTTGACGCGGAAGAAGATGAGCTCGGCAAAATCAGAGAGGCGCTTGGAACCAATTCGCTGTTTTCCAATAAAAAGATTGTAACAATAAAGTGCCCGTCCCGATCGGCGAATAAAGAAGCGCTTCTTGATGCGTTTAGAAATCTGAAAGAATCCCTAGAGACGATCGTGTTTCTTCGGGAAAGAGAACTTGGGACAAAAGAACTTGCCGAGTTGCGTCCTTATTGTAATAAGGTACAGGAGTTCAGAAGCGAAAATAAATTTATAAAACCGGCGGCGACAATTTTTGCTCTGGGCGACACTTTTTTTATCTCTCCGCGCGAAGGTCTGCGCACACTTCTTGGTTTACTCCATGACGGTCACGACGATTTTAACCTTTTCTCGTATCTGGCAAACCACGTAAGGACTCTATTGACGGTGAAGCACTATGGTGATGCCGGAAAAAATGTCCCCTCAAGCCGCGGCATTCATCCGTATGTAATGAAAAAAGCCGCGGCGCTGGCGCGCGGGCTTTCGCAAGAAAAACTGGCTATTTCCATGCGGCAGTTTTTTGATGAGGACCGTAAGATTAAGACCGGCCTTTCCAAACCTCGGGATTCTTTATTTTCCCTGCTTACGGACAAAAGCCGTCAGCCGCGACTTTAGGCGACCAGCTTTATTTTTTTTAATGGCATTCGTTTTGGCCGCTTTATCCAGCGCTTGATAAAGCCGGGGCAGAAGCTTTTCCGCTTCTTTTTGTTTTCCCGCGGTCGTAAATTTTTTAACATCCCGAACCAGGCGTTTATACGCCTCTTTTTTTTCGAGATTTCGCGCGCGCCTCCGCAGAGATTGTCGCAGGGCTTTTTTGGCTGAGCTTGTAATCGGCATGAAGGAATGATATTTTATTAAGTTCTTTCTGTCAACTCTTTTATTCTGTCTCTAATTCCGGCCGCGAGCTCGAAATCCATCTCGCGAGCGGCTTTGCGCATTTCGCGTTCCAAGGACTGAATTATTTCTTTACTGGAACCTTCATAAATATATTCCTCTTTTTTTGCTTCCTCCAAAATGGAGCGGCGGATTTCTTTTTTTATCTGTTGGGGGATAAGACCGTGTTTCTTGTTGTACGCAGCTTGAACTTTTCGGCGCCGATTGGTTTCGCCAAGAGCGGCTTTCATAGAGCCCGTTTCAGTATCGGCGTACATGATAACCTTTCCTTCGGTGTGGCGTGCCGCCCGGCCGATGATTTGCAAAAGGGTGGTTTCGTTGCGCAAAAATCCTTCTTTGTCCGCGTCTAAGATCGCAATAAACGAAACTTCCGGCAGGTCCAAACCTTCCCGCAAAAGATTGATGCCTACAATTACATCATATTCCCCCAAGCGCAGTTTTTTCAAAGTTTCCGGGCGCTCTAAAGTTTTTATCTCCGAGTGCAGATAATGAGCCTTAAGGCCGGCTTCAGCCAAATATTCAGCAATATCTTCCGCCAGGCGTTTGGTTAAAGCCAACACTAAAGAGCGTTCATTTTTTGCTACTCGCTTTTTTATTTCCGCAATTACGTTGTGGACCTGATTTTTGGTGGCGCGGATTTCAATCTCCGGATCAAGAATGCCAGTGGGACGAATCAGTTGTTCAACAATATTTGGCTGAGATTTTTCGATCTCGTATGGCGCGGGGGTTGCTGACACATAAATTACTTGATTCACTTTTTTATTAAACTCCTCAAACTTGAGTGGACGGTTATCCGCGGCCGAAGGCAGGCGAAAACCGTACTCCACTAAAGTTTCTTTTCGCGCCTTGTCGCCGTTATACATTCCCCGGAGCTGAGGCATGGTCACGTGCGATTCGTCTATAATAGTAAGAAAATTGTCGCCATGCGCGTAGCGGAAATAGTCCGTTAGCGTGTGGGGCGGAGTTCCGGGCGCGCGGAAATCGAGGTGCCGTGAGTAATTTTCAATTCCGTTCACGTATCCGGTGGAACGCAGCATTTCGAGATCAAATTCCGTTCTTTGCTTAAGCCGCGCCGCCTCCAAAATTTTTCCTTGACTTTTTAATTCGGTAAGGCGTTCTTTTAACTCCTTTTTTATGTTTTCGCTCGCGATGTCGAGCTTTTCGTGGGGAGCTACGAAATGTTTGGCTGGAAAGAGCTTATACTTGCGTACCGGCCGCGGACTTTTTTGATCGCGGACTGATGCTGACCGAATTTCGATACGTGCTATGGTATTTTTTTCAAATGAAACAACGATGACTTCTTCTCCTGACGGGAGATAAATTTCGATGACGTTTTCCCGCATGCGAAAATGCCCCTGGCGAGGGTCTACTGGGTTGCGGGCATACTGCAACAAAACCAAGTACTTTATCAAATCTTTTTGCGAAAGTATTTCGCCGACCTTAAGTTCCGTGGATGCTTTCTGATACTCCTCCGGATCACCCAGTCCATATATACAGGAAACCGAGCCAACAATAATCACGTCCTGGCTGGAGAGGATTGAGGCCGTGGATGCGTGACGCAGGGCATCAATCATTTCGTTGATTTTGGCATCCTTTTCTATGTAGGTATCGGTTTGCGGGATATATGCCTCGGGCTGGTAATAATCATAATAGGAGACAAAATAATGCACGGCGTTTTTTGGGAAAAATTCTTTAAATTCCTGGTAGAGCTGGGCGGCTAAAGTTTTGTTGTGCGATATGATAAGCGTAGGCTTCTGGATTTTTTCGATCGCATTGGCTATGGTGAAAGTTTTTCCCGAGCCGGTAACGCCGAGAAGCATCTGATGCTGAATTCCCGCGCGCAAATTTTCCGCAAGTTTTTCAATTGCGTTCGGCTGATCGCCCGTGGGCGAGAAGCGGCTTTTTAATGTGAATTTATCCATACTTGCCTTTTATTGCGAAAGGTGTAGTTTCTAGGCAGAACCGCAAAAGGGAGAAAGCCATGCAGAGCGTTGTTGCCGTTATTGCTGCACTGGCGGTCATTTTGGGTGTTTACCACGGAGTAGCCGCTTCCGGCATAGTCGTGGCTCCGGCTTGCGTCGAAATCCCGGAGTCGTTCGAGTCCTGGAAGCTCACGGACGTAGACGAGGATGGATACAGGGTTATACGTTGGTTTACGCATCCGAACCTGCCGGCCTGCCATGGTATTAGCGTATCTTTGCTTTTGGGCTGTAAAGAATATCCGGTCATCAGATCAACTTTTCTTCTCGGCAAAAACGATGAGGCAAAAGAGCAGCATAGTACTTTACGGGTTGCCGAAGATCGCTGGGAGACGGGAAGCGTGGTGGAGTTTCTACTTGGAACCGGAGTGGAGACAGGGGAGAAATCGGCGGTTATGGTCCTTGATGATAAGTTGGACAAAAGGGTCGAGATTTTTCTTACGGAGCCATGCGCATCCCACTAGTAATGTAACGAGATAACGCGTTTTCCGGCGAGAGCCGGATTTTGTTTTCGTAAGCCCCGCCAGAAACTCCGCTTCTAACGGGGCAAGCCGGAAAACTTAAAATGACAGGAAAACTGAATTGTGGTAAAATTTAACAAAGAATGATCAATTTCGTTGAAGGAAAAGTTGAATTTAAGGGAGAAAAATTCGTGGCCGTAAGTGTCGGGGGGGTTGGATACAAAGTATTTTCTACGTCGGAGACGCTTAAAAAAATACCAGAAAAGAGGGGAGAAGTCAAATTATGGACGCACCTTTACGTGCGCGAAGATGCGCTTGAGCTTTACGGTTTTCTTAATTTTGCCGAACTGGATTTATTTGAAACCTTAATCCACGTCCCGGGCATCGGCCCCAAAGGCGGCTTAGGTATTATGAGCATTGCCGCAGTTGATACTCTAAAAAAAGCCATTGCTTCCGGCGACACCTCGTATCTTACGCGTGTTTCCGGCATCGGACGCAAAACCGCCGAAAAAATAGTACTTGAGTTAAAAGATAAAATGGCTAGCCGCGGTGTTGTCTCCGAGTCGCCGGAGTTAAAAGAGGAGGCGGATGCGCTGGATGCGCTGGTGGCCTTGGGCTATTCGCAGCGTGAAGCGCGCGAGGCTTTAGGCGAAATTCCGCGCGAGATAACAGACGCCAAGAGCCGGGTGAGAGAGGCCTTAAGGAAACTTGGGAGAAGAAGATGATGGACGACTCTTTTCTACAATCCTCGGAGTGGGAAGATTTTCAGGGGTCTCTAGGTAGAAAGACATGGCGCGCGGAGGGAGCGTTGATTATACGCCACGATCTGCCGGGAGGGTTTAACTATTTATATTGCCCTAGGCCACAATCGGTTACTAGTAACTTGTTACTAATAACCGAGGGCGTAGCCCGAAAGGAAAAATCAATTTTCTTGAAAATAGACCCCAGCGTCCCGTTACCAGTTACTAGTTACCGGTTACTAGTTACTAGTCCTATCCAGCCGCGGAAAACCGTTATTCTGGGTCTGCAAAAAGCGGAAGAGGAGATGCTTCCTAAGATGCACGAGAAAACGCGTTACAACATACGTCTGGCCGAGAGACGCGGCGTCCAAATTACCAATTACCAGCCGTCAAGTACGAATCAGTTCAATAGTTTTTGGCGCCTTTTACAGGAGACGGCCGAACGCGACGGATTTCATGTGCACGGGCAGGACCACTACCGAAAATTGCTTGCTGTCAATTCCCCGGTTTTTTCTAACGAGCTGTTTTTTGCAGAATACGGGGGGGAAATCATTGCCTCGGCCATGGTTAATTTTTATAAACCGTCCGAGACGGCAACTTATCTTCATGGGGCATCTTCCCGTAAATCCAAAGAGGCTATGGCGCCGCATCTTCTTCACTGGCATATAATAAAAGAGGCCAAAAATCGCGGATTCCGCTACTATGACCTTTGGGGAGTCGATGAGAAAAAATGGCCCGGGCTTACCAGATTCAAATCGGGTTTCGGCGGGGAAACAATAGAGTATCCGCCTAGCGTAGATATAGTGTATAGACCGGTATGGTATAATATTTACAAACTTTCCGGAAATATACGGTCTAGGACATAAAATATGTTTTATTTTTTAAAAAATTTTTTATACAGATCGGTCCTCAAGCGCCCGGGCGAAAAAGAAGATGACAGCGATGAGGCGTCCAATCATACGGTATTACGTCATCGCGCCGTTGACTGGCTTTACTTTTGGCTCGGCCTATCCACGCACCTTTACGGGGCCACCGCTACTGTTTTGTTCTTTTTGCGCGCGGGGTCGGAATGGCCGGTTCTCGCTGGATTACTTGACGCTTTTCAGGAGCCTTATTTGGGGGGACTAGCAGTTTATGTGATTCTCAAAGAAATCGAGAAGAGAAGACATGGGCGTACCAGCCAGCACTATGGGGAGTACTTTGTAATCGCCTGGATGGGCCTGCTTTTTGTCTCCACGATATTCATCCTGTTTTTCGCAGAGTACCATTTTGACGCGGTCTATAAATTGATTATCACCAATAGTCTTGCCGCCGTCATTATTTATATAGGCGGATTCATCAACAGACCATGAGTCCCACACATAACTTGCACAGGTTATTAGAAGTGTGTAGCGAAAAGTATTACTCAAACAAAAAAATGGCCTGCACTTATATTTTACTGGCATAGCCAACGAAATGGGTGCAAGTTATGTGTGGGATGAACATTGACCAAATTTTGAAAAAAATAAAAAAGTTCATACCGCGCAGTCTTTTTTCTTTTTTCCAGCCGGCCTATCATTTTTTTATTTCGTTTTTTGCCGCGGCCTTATACGGTTTTCCGTCGCGGCGCCTAATCGTCCTGGGGGTCACCGGCACCAAGGGAAAAACAACGGTGATTGAACTCACCCGCGAAATTCTAAAGGAGGCGGGCGCCCAAGTTGCCTCTTTGTCATCGGTGCGTTTCCAGATCGGAGAAAAGGAGGAGCCGAACATGCGTAAAATGACTATGCCCGGCAGATTTTTTGTGCAAAAATTCTTATATGATGCCGTGCGGGCCGGATGCAAATACGCGGTCTTGGAAGTAACCTCCGAGGGAGTTAAACAGTTCAGGCATCGTTTCATCCGTTTTCGCGCGGCCGCCGCTACCAATGTCGCCCCGGAGCACCTCGAGTCGCACGGAAACTTTGAAAAATATCTCCGCGCCAAGCTTGATCTTTTCTGGCGCCTGCCGCCGGACGGATCGGCAATCATAAACCAGGACGACCCCGCCGCGGAGCGGTTCGCCGCGGCGACCACAGCGCGGCGCATAACCTATGGCAAGGACGGAATTGAAATCAGCGGGAAAACCCTGGCCGCCCGCGATATCCTAATAAACGGGGAAGGAACCGCTTTTGAAATAAACGGCACCGCATTTTCCTCAAAGCTGCTCGGCGAATTCAATCTTTACAATATCTTCTGCGCCGTGGCGCTGGGGCTAAGCCAGCATACGGCACTTGGGAAAATTGCTCGCGCCGTCGCGCGCGTCAACCTAATCCCCGGCCGCATGGAATTTATTCCCGCCTTCGTTAAAACTTCGGCGGGCGAGCAA
>JACPMG010000020.1 GCA_016186095.1 Candidatus Sungiibacteriota bacterium
GTATCCTGCCACATCTAGTTTTTGAGTCGGACTCTGCGTCCCGATGCCCACGTTTCCTTGGTCCACGATCAATCCGTAACTGGCCCCACCCGTATTTAAAATCAACCCACCGGTCTTGGTTTGCCCTTGAGAACCAACGTGTAAAGGCGCCGGAGTATTTGCTCCGGGAGGAGGAGACGAGGGTTCGGTAAAGCCCAAGGCTAAATTAGCTAAAAATAAAAGTATGGCTAGAAATAATAATTTGCTAAAATTTGTTTTGAAATTGGCCATGTATTGATTGTGTGACCGTTTTTTTATGGTACAGCGGTGATACGATTTTACTGCCGAAGCACCATCTTGTATACGTGGTTCATTTACCAGTAAATAATAATTCGCCCCGCGGCCCCACTGCCGCCAAGGCCGGCAGGGCCGGTTTGGTCAACCGTTCCGCCGCCGCCGCCACCGCCGCCAGGAGCAGCACCAGCGCTTCCGGGATTTGCAGTATTTCCCTGACCTCCTGCTCCGCCCGCGCCACCAAGTCCTGCAGATCCGCCCCTACCTCCAGCTAAAGATATAGCTGTTTCTCCTGCTCCGCCAGGACTATTTACAGTAGCAGAACTTGTTCCGCCGGCTCCTCCCGTTGCCGAGCCGGAATCACTAATGCCGAGCCCTCTTCCGCCCCCGCCAGCACAAACCTGACCAAAACAACTTGTTGCCCCCGCGGTTCCACTAAGGCCAACGTTTGAAGAACCTGCTCCGCCTGCACCGGCTGTTACCGTAACCGGGGAACCGGGAGTAACATTGATAATTTCTTTTGCGTAAGCACCTCCCCCTCCACCGCCACCGCCTCGACTTCCGCCCCAAGATCCGCCTCCGCCTCCGCCTCCGCCTCCCCAAACCTCAACCATGACTTTAGTAACTCCAGCCGGGACATTGAATGTTCCGCTGGAACCAAAAATTTGCCAATTGGGAACGCCGGTGTTGCTTAAACACTTTCCGCCTACAGCATCAGTGCAAATATCTCCACTAGCATGAATCTGGCCCGATACATCTAATTTTTGAGTTGGGTTATTTATTCCAATCCCTAAGTTGCCGTCAAACACCACGTTCCCTCCTGTTACTTGCAATTTGGCATTGGGGTTTAATGTTCCTATCCCCACGTTTCCGAATTGCACAATCAATCCGTAACTTGCCCCTCCGGTATTCAAAACCAGACCTCCGGACTTGGATTGACCGGATGACCCGACATGCAAAGGCGCGGGGGTATTTGCTCCGGGAGGAGGAGACGAGGGCTCGGAAAAGGCAAAAAGCTGGAGAGCGAAGAGTATTGAACCAAGGATTCCTAAAATTATACCCTGTTTTGTAAACTTGTTCATTTTTATGGTGTTACCTCTTTAAATACCGGTTGTGGCAGATCTTTTTCGTCATTATCCGTTGAAGAAACACAGCCTCCATCAGCCGGATAGTCAGTTTTCCCATCGTTGTCGTTATCAATTCCGTCTTGGCATTGCGGAGTAACCGTACATACGCCATTAAGGCATAACAGGCCGGTCTGGCATTGGCTATTTGATGCGCATCCGCCGCCTGATCCGGATACACAGACGTTGTTTTGACAGATATTACTCTGACAATCCGGATTTTGAGTACAACTTGATCCGGTTGGCTGCGGTTCTGGCGGCGCAGTACAGCCGTCGCCAGTTCCGACAACGCCATAGTTGGTCCCTTTGAAATGAACCCATCCCATCACATCCGACCCCCAAGCATAGCCATCCCAGTTGCATCCGCTCGCAATAACTCCATAATTTGTTCCTTTCAGATGAATCCATCCGTCCCAGCCGTCACTCCTCGTTGCTCCGCTGCAATTACCGTTAACTGTTCCGGCGCATGCCCGCGCCCAGCCGCTGATTTCGCCAGTTCCTCTATTCATTCGGGGGGCACAAGGCGAGGACGGACATCCGGAGCTCTCATTAAAACTTACCCATCCCACGTTTTCGGACCAAGCATATCCGGAGATATTTCCGTTATTGGCCACCTTTACTCCGTAGCTTGTCGTTGAGCCTTGATTAGTGTTGTTAAAACTTACCCATCCCACGTTTTCGGACCAAGCCCACCCGGAAACATTATCCGAACCTGCTGCGAGAGAATTCTGGCCGTTTATATATAAAAAGGATATTACTAAAAGTATGAGAATAGAAGCGGTAAGAATAATGTTGTTTTTCGACAGTAAATACCGCATGGCGATCTGAATTTAAGGCTATTTAGACGGCGAGGTTAGTTTATCAAGCACCGTTTCGGGAACCGGTCCGCCGTCTTTTGGGGCGGTTAATTTTTTAGTCACTTCTGCTGGCGCTGGCATCTCTTTTCCGGTGGGGGCGGTAAGCTTCTCAAGCAGCTGTTTTTCTGTTTCGGCGGATGGCGGCGCCTCTTTTTCTCCCGATTGGCGATAGTACACCAAAACGGCCGCCAACAGTCCTATGACAGCAGAAAACAATATGACGAAAAGGGTTTTTTTATTCTCCACGTCTTTCTTCAGTATATACCCTGCGGCTTGCGAGAGAAATATCCGTTTATACACATATACGCAGGAAATGGTTTCCGAAAATTTAGAAGGTAATGCTTGTGTATAAAACCCCAGCCTCATCTTTGCCGAGCTGTTTTAATACGCGACCATCTGGGTCAATGACGGCGGAGATGCCACTTTTTAAAGCATGAATCACGTAGATGTTATTTTCCAAAGCGCGCAAGCGTCCGGCCCGCAGCACTTCCTTAAAAGCAAGTCCGCTGGCAAAATCATCAGTATTGCCGCTGATTACTAGTAGGTTTGCCCCGTTTCGTTTGGCTTTCCTAGAAACTTGCGGCACAAATTCTTCACTGCAGAAAAGTACGCCGAAGGCAATCCCGTTTTTTAAAAAAAGGACCTGGTTGTCCCCATGAGTATATTGAGTGGTGAACTTTTTTAGTTTGGGCAGGAATTTTTCAGAGTATAAAGGGAAATACTCTACAAAAGGGAAAAGATACTCCTTGGAGGTCGTCTGTATTTCGCCTCCGGGCAGGGAAAGTACGCTCGTTTCATATTGTTGTCCGTCTCTTTTGATGGCTACCCCAAAAAGTACGGGCGAGTTTTTGGGCAGAAAATCCAGCTCTTCCCTGATTTTATTTTCCAAAATCTCTGCTTCCGCGGCCGGCTTCATATAATTGGCCGGAAGTACTATCAAGTCAGCATCCGGTATTTTTTCTTTGGCCGTCGCCTCTTTGGTCTTCATATGCAATCTGCGATAATAATCTTTTTCCTCCGGGTGATAGTTAAAGAGGGACCCGGCCTGGATTATGGCTACGCTGAAAGTTCGCCCTGTTTTTACGGTCGAATTGTTTGCTCCGGCATAGATCATCCCGCCCGCGGAAAGCAAAATAAAAAGAAGAAAAGTCGTAAATAGGGGCGTCCATCTCCAAGTTTTTTCTTTATGGAGGATAAGATATTTTATGGATTCATACAGCGCCACGTTAAATAAGGCGATAAAAAAAGACAGCACATAGATGCCGCCTATTCTGGCGTAAACCCCCAGGGGTAGAAATTCAACCAGAGGTTCCCCTACCGATAGCCAGGCCAGGCCGAAGCTTAATTTAGTCCTTAGAAATTCAAAACCGATCCAGGCCAGCGGCAGAAAAGTTATCCGGACCATGGGTTTTTTGAGTAAAGCAATACCTAGCCAAAGTAAAAAGAACGCTATGACGGCAAGGGTCAGGACATAGAAAAATGTCACCAATAAAAGGAAAAATAGCTCGTCCCCGGCCGGCATTATTGACTGGACAGTGCGGAATCTTAACAAGGGGTAGGCCATGACGAGGCCGGTTATAACTACAAAAAATGCGCTTGCCCCAAGGGCCATTTTTTTGCCCATTTGATCTAGCGCGTAAATAAAAGGCAAGAGGGCAAAGAGCATCAGAAACCATAGCGATTGAATCCAAAAAGCAGCTCCCACCAGAAGCGACGAAGAAAATATTAAAAAGCCGTATTTTTTTGCCATTTACCCTGTTATCTTAATAGATTTTCCGTCAGAAATAAACTTTAAAAATATGTGGATAACGGAATATTTGTACAAAAATGATTAAAGAGATAAAATAGGCTTAAATAGGCCGCAAAGGTCGTTCAACTTAAACTCAAAATTTATGCATAAAATGGATCTTGTGGACGCGGTCCACGAAAAAATGGGCGGCACTAAAAAAATCGCCGAGGATGCCGTGGATACGGTATTTGATACTATCGCTAAAGCGCTTGGAAAGGGCGAGGAGGTTTTAATCTCCGGTTTTGGCCTGTTTTTCCCCAAAAAGCGTTCGGCCCGAGCCGGAGTAAACCCCCGCACAGGGCAGAAAATTCAGATTGCCGAAACCATAACTCCTAAATTCCGTGCCGGGAAAAGCCTTAAGGAGGCGGTAAAATAATTGTATTTCAATCAAAAATCCGCCCCGAGCTTGTTTAATGGGCGGATTTTTGATTGCTCGGAAGCGGGTTATGCCACGATGTTACTGCGTCCTTCCGAAGCTCTTCAGAGCGAAGGAGGAGAACCTGTTTTGAGAAAAATAAAATACCGCTGGCAGGGCCATGCGGATGATATAGATTATACTATAGAGTATGAGAATTAGTTCCAAAATCCCAGAATCCGTCTTTCTCGGGGTCAAATCTTTTTACAGCGACCTTCAGATCGGGGACTCTGCGCCATTCATTCATGACGGCGACGAAACGGCACCCGAGGTTTTTAGCTAGACGTCTTCTGACTTCCAGAGTTCTTGCTGGTTTTTCAAACAGGATTTCAACAATAATAAAAATGGGGACATTTCCAGACCCTATAGTCGGATCTTTTGGAAACGAAAAGGACGTATTGGTGCCTCGTAAGTTGAGCTCGGGAGTTGCCCGAAAAGCTTCGCTTAAGGCGGCCTCTATTTTCTCGATTTTGGCATCCTCAAAATCATCGGGGTTGAGGTTATAGACCACAACATGAGGCATGTTACCCTCCTTCAAGGATACTGAAACAAAAGTACCTCATTCGCAGTATTTTGCAAGAAAACGGAAAAGCGGGTGAACGGAATCGAACCGTCGTCTGCTCCTTGGAAGGGAGCCATAATAGCCACTATACGACACCCGCATTAATATTTTTCGGGCCGCTGGGAATCGAACCCAGTCTACCTGCTCCCAAAGCAGGCGTACTACCGGTATACTACGGCCCGCCTTCGCTCGCTGTAGCGAGCTACGACGGGCAAGGCCCGCATGCTCGCAAAGGCGAGTGTTTCATGTTTTTCGTTTCACGAAGTTTCACGATTAATAGTACTTCTCCCAAAGAATATTCTCAAGATGCTCAATCTTATAATTTTCTGAATTATCTACTTTAATAAAGATACCATCAGCTTGCCACTCTTTATCTTCTAAGTTTTTCTCAATTAGGTAAAGCTCACAGATCCTTCTTAAATTTCTTCTTTTCTTTTCATTAATACTTAGCTGAATTGGAAAGTTTGTTTCATGTTTTACATCTCGTGTTTTAACTTCAAAAAAAAAGAGTTTTCCGTTTTTCTCTCCGACCAAATCAATTTCCCCGATGTTCTTAATCCGATAGTTTCTATCAAGAATCCGATAGCCTTTATTTAGCAAGAAATTTTCAGCTTCTTTTTCTCCAAGGTCTCCAAATTTTCTTTTTATGCTCGGCATTTATGTTAAACCGTAGTGTTCCACGGGAAACAGTCCGATAGAATTATACTATTGTCCGTTATGTCCTTTTATTTCTATAGGACAAAGTGGGCGACGTTGGGATCGAACCAACGGCCTTTCGCATGTGAAGCGAACGTTCGTCCCCGGGATTCTTTTATTTCGAATATAAAATGGGCGGCACAGGTATCGAACCTGTGGCCTTTGCAATGTGAATGCAACGCTCTACCACTGAGCTAGCCGCCCATTTTATATTCGGTTTTAAAAGTAGAATCCCGCGAAAAGATAGACAATCTTTTCGCCCACTTCACTAATCGTCCCTATAAATCACCTAACCATTTTACTATCTTTTAGGCCTTAAATCAATCATAAAACCGTCCCGCTTGAAGCGGGACAGTTTTAATCCTATATATGCAATTTGTTTATCAGTTTTTCGTGCGGATACTCAAGGATATCCCGCAGAAACCTGTCATACATATCCAAGCGGTATTTAAATTCTTTGGTATCCATTACCGTATATTGCAGGGGGCGGCCAAGCTCTGATTCTACCTTGCTCAAGAAATTCTCCAATTTTCCTCTTTTGATTGCGTCGCCGACAATAAAAAGATCGGTTCTGGAATTATCATTGTTTATAAATACGCCCGCGAGTATGGCAAGCTTCACTTTGCCAAGGCCGTTAATCTGATGATGCAGTTTTTTTCTTGAGGCGACTGAAGCTTTGGTTATAAGATTTCGGAGTTCCGTGAGGAAGGGGAAGTCCTGATTAGCATAAAAAACCCGCGCTTTTTTGGTTTTATGGACAATAAGTGGGGGTTTTTTTCGAAAACGGGACTTAGGGCGTACTTCGTATTGAATTCGCGCCAACTTGTTTTTTACGATTCCTAGCCGCAGGAGTTTTTTGAGCTCTGTCCGCGCAGAGCGCGCCCGCACTTGACTGCGTTCCATAAGTTCCTGAAAGGTGAACTCATACTCCGGATTACGCATAAAAGGACGCAAGATTTTGACTTTCGGAACGGATTCAAAAAGTTTTTCTAAAATTGCTTCCATATAATTTTATACTCTACCCTTACGGCTGGACGATAGTTTTGTCCGGCGCGTGGTCGCGGCTATTTCGATTTCAGACAATGGAGGACGCGCTCAGCTAGGTCTTGCCGAAGGCAAGTGAGCGCGTCCGACTATTAGCGAGTTCCGCCGCAGGAGCGGAACGAGTCGTGTCTGAAATGGAAATAGCCGAGGGCACCACGTCTATTTTATTGTTACTGTCGCTCCTGCCTCCTCCAACTTCTTCTTCATCTCCTCGGCATCTGCCTTAGATACGCCATCTTTCACGGTCTTAGGGGCGGCATCAGCCAAGTCCTTGGCCTCTTTTAGGCCAAGACCGGCAATCTCGCGTAGGGCCTTTATCACCTGTATTTTCTGGCCTCCTGCGCTGGTAAGCTCTACCGCAAAGCTTGTTTTTTCCTCTTTTTTCTCACCTTCTTCCCCTGCCTCGGCAGCTCCGGGCATCGCTCCCATCATCATTGGCATGGATGCAGATACGCCAAATTTCTCCTCTAGAGCTTTCACCAATTCGGAAAGCTCAAGGACGGACATTTTTTCTATGGTCTCTATAAGTTTTTCTCTATCCATGTTTTTATTTTATCTCTTATCTTTTATTTTATTTAATACTACGACCAAGTTCCTTATATTCCCCTGCAGGACCGTTGCCAGCCCCCGCATAGGCGATTGTAAAACTCCAAGCAATTGAGCTAGAAGGGCTTCACGTCCTGGCAGTTTGGCAAAGGCCAAGATTTCTTTTCCGGAGAGTATCCGATCACCCAAAATCCCCCCCAAAATTTTAAACGTTTCGTTTTCTCTGCTGAATTTGGAAAGTGTCTTGGCCGGAGCCATCTCATCTACATAGGCGAAAGTAACCCCTATTTCTCCCTGCAGTTCCTTGGTTTTTAGCTTAATTCCGACCTTTCCCAGGGCTCTATCCAGAAGTGTTTTCTTGGCAACCTTATACTCCGCGTCTGATTTTTTCAAGAGGCGACGCAGCACTTGTGCCTTGGCCACGGAAACGCCGTGAAAATCGCTGAATATAGCGATTTTTTGTCGCTTAAAACGTTCGGCAAGACCGTCAACGATATTCTTTTTTTGATCTTTGGTCAACATAAAACGGCTCGTATAGCCGCAAAGACCCCGCCAGAATTTTGTTTCACAAAACTTAGGCGGGTAAGAGATATGCTCTCGGCAGGACTTACTGCGTCCTCCGTAGCTTTAGCGAAGGAGGATAGCCTACCATCTTTGAGCTTTGATTATGGCTAGTATATAATTTATGACTAGATTCTGTCAAGCAATCAAAAACCCGGTCGAGGGTTATAGCCTGTCCGGGTAGTTGGATATAATCCCGTCAACGTGCATGGCCTTGATTCGCGCAATTTCTTCTGGTTCGTCCACGGTCCAGACAAATACACGGCTGCCTGCTCCATGAGCCATGCCGACAAGAGATGGTGTTATGATTTCCCCGGACGGATTAATGGCATATATGCGGCTTGGGTATGCCCGCGCAAGGGCGACGGCACGTATGGCGTTTTCCCATTTTTCTGCTAGCAGTGCTATCTTCAGGCGAGGCGTGCGTTTTTGCACCCAAAGCAGTTCTAGCCAATTTGAAGAGTCTCCGGGTTCGTTTTCATTTTCGTCAAAAGCGGAGATTATACAGGATTCTTCCAGTTGTCGAAGTTCGACCATGCGGGCAATCCTTTCCATAATGCCCTCTTCTTTCACCTCTATATGCAGTTCTACTTTTCCTCCAAATTCTTGAATCACTTCCCACGGAGTTGGTATTCCCTGACCATCTTTCAGGCGGGGAAGGCGATGCGGGAAAAGAAAGCCGAGAAGTGGACCGTTTCCAAAGGTGACGCGATCGACCGTCGGGTCATGAAATACGACCAAATTATCTACGGCAGCGCGCCGTACATCAAATTCTATCCCGGTTGCCCCCAGCTCTATGGCTCGCCTAAAGGCCTTCAGGGAATTCTCGATAGCAGTTCCAGCAGCGCCTCGGTGACCGATTTTCTGGGACAATTTGGGCCCCCTTTTAAGGTCTAATTATATAGATATGATTAACAAGAGTACATGTCAAGCCGTCGCGTCTCGTCATCTTAAGAACTTAATTTTTGCTTCATTATGTTCTTCCAGAGTTTTTGAAAAAATAGTTTTGCCGTCGGGAGTGGAGAGATAATAGAGATACGGGGATTCTTTGGGATAAATCGCGGCGCGGATTGCGGAAAGTCCGGGATTCCCGATTGGTCCTTCGGGAAGTCCCCGATATTTGTAAGTATTGTACGGCGAATCAATTTTCGTATCTTCCATCGAGATTTTATTATTTCCCTGATTCTTAATTCCTAATTCTTGCTTCTTGATGTAATCAATGGTCGCGTCAACTTGAAGACCCATCCCAAGATCCAGCCGTTTCCATAAAATTCCGGAGACCAATGCGCGGTCTTCATCCGACACCACCTCCTTTTCAATCATAGAGGCCATTCTGACCACATCAAATACCGTAAGATTACGCCGGACTATTTCTTCCCGCAATTCAGGCGTCAGCTTCTTCCCAAAATTTTCAAGCATCTTCATGATAATGTCTTCTGTAGTCGCGTCTACAAAAATACGATAGGTATCGGGGAAAAGGTATCCTTCAAGCCCCTCATTCTTCGGCTTGCCGGACAAAAACTCGAATCTAGTCAACACCGAGTGTTGACTAGATTGGCTGGTATAGGCCCTAAATTCGTTAGGGGAGACAATTCCTTCGCGCCCAAGGTACTCGGCTATTTCTTGTGAGTTCCATCCCTCCGGAATGGTGATTACGCGTTCGTTTGTTCCGCCGAAGACAAGGTCGCGTACGATTTCCGGTATGGAAGCCTGCCCGAAGACATAATTCCCCGGTCTTAGATTAGCCGTTTGATTTTTAAGAGATATGTAGAGCACGAAAGTCCATTTGGAGCGGATGACGCCTTCTCGTTTTAAAATATGGGCGATTTTAGCCGCTCCCAGTCCCTCGGTGATTTCCACCGATCTTGAGCTTTTGTAGGAGGTATGGGGGCGGTAGAGCTCATTGGCGGCCAAGCTGGCCGCAAAGACAAAAGACAAAAGACAAAAGACAAAAAAATTATATCCAAACCTTTTATCTTTTATCTTTTCACTTTTATCTTGGAGTAATGCTATCACCTCCTCATCGCTTGTCTGTCCGAATTCCTCATAAAACGCGCCTACCGCTCCGTACCACTCCGGTTCCTCAAGTGCAATTACCTCGTCCGCCTCTTTTCGTAATTGGGCAAGCGAATCCGCGGCCCCATGAGGCACGGCCACTATTATTTTTTGGGGATTTTTTACGCGAACCGATTTGATAGCCGCTCGCATGGTAAAACCCGTGGCTATGCCATCGTCAACCAAAATCACAATTCTGCCGGTCACATCCGGATAGGGTTTATCGCCTCTGTATAATTTGAGCCGGCGCTCGGCCTCTTTTTTTTCTTTCTCAATTTCTCGCACGAGCCATTCTTGATCTATGTGGCGTGTCTCGTCCTCGTTAAAAACTCCCTCGCCGGTTTCGGTAATAGCGCCAACCGCGTACTCTGGGTTTCCCGGCGCTCCTATTTTTCT
The DNA here is from genome assembly GCA_016186095.1 of Candidatus Sungiibacteriota bacterium. GTDB lineage: Bacteria > Patescibacteriota > Minisyncoccia > Sungbacterales > HO2-52-23 > JACPMG01. The sequence goes on from JACPMG010000020.1 coordinate 10,319, forward strand.
TGGCACCACGATGTCGAGCGGGAGCCCGAGTTCTTTCGAGACCTCATATCCAACCACAACTCCGCCTCGCGGAAGAGCCAGTATAATCGTATCAGCAGCGGTTTTATATTTGGCGAGCGCTTGGGCCAATTTTTCTCCGGCCTCGCGGCGGTTTTTGAATATCATAAGCCGATTATAAATTAAAGGGGAGCTCTTTACGAGCTCCACTCAACTTTTCCTTCAATAAACCGATTGATAATTTCATTGTTCGGGAAGAATTCAAGTAATGCTTGCCAGACAGAATGGCAAGGAATGAATGTGATTCCTGGTTTTATTTCCGCAGGAACATCTTCAAGGTCGCGTTCGTTGTCTTTAGGTATAACAAATCGCTTTATTCCTGCGCGGTGAGCCGCAAGCGCTTTTTCTTTAAGTCCACCTATGGGTTCAAGAATTCCTAACTTCAGATCAATTTCGCCCGTAGCACCCACGTGCGGTTGTATGGATGTTTGAGTCAGAAGGCTAAAGGCAGAGACAATGGCCGGGATTCCTGCCGAAGGACCGTCTTTGGGCGTAGCGCCATCTCGGATATGAATGTGGATATAGAATTCACCTTTCGTTTTTCTCTCTCCCCTCGGTTCATGGAGTATGCCACCTTCAAGCATTAGACAGTCGAAGGCGACATCAAAGGATTCTTCAATAAGATTGTTTATTCTTTGTCTTGATCCGCCTGAGCCGCGAACGCCCGTCACTTTTATTTTGCGCCGACTTCTGCCGCGTTGCATCATGACCTCAACGTAGAAGAAGTGGCCGCCTTCGTCCGATACCGCGAACATAGGAACGCAGCCAACCGGCATATTGTCGAAACGTTGTTCAGGATAGATGCGTGGTTTCCCGGCGAAGAGGCGAAGATTTTGGGCGGTGATCTGTATTTCGGCAACGTCCCTGAAGTCTCCTTCTGCTGTACGCAGGGCCACTTTTCGGAATATTCTTCTGATTTCTCGCTCCACTCCCCTGACCCCAGCTTCCCGCGTGTATTCCTCGATAAGTCTTTTTAGGGCGTCATCGGCTAGGGAAACATCCAGAGGATCAAGGCCCTCGCGTTGAAGTGGAAGCCCTTGTTTTTCACGCTGTTTGGCCACCAGATATTTTCGGGCAATGGCAAGTTTTTCAGGTTGGGTGTAGCCCGGAAGAAGGATAATCTCCATGCGATCTCGCAGAGGGCGGGGTATTGTTTCTACGTTGTTGGCCGTGCAGATAAAAAATACGTGCGAAAGATCAAACGGTACGTTGACAAAAATATCAAAGAATTCGTTATTTTGTTCCGGGTCGAGCACCTCGAGCAAAGCTGAGGCAGGATCACCTCTCCAATGCTCGCCTATTTTGTCTATCTCGTCTAGAACGAACACGGGGTTTCTGCTGCCGGATTTCACAATGTGCTGGATAATTTGTCCCGGGTGGGTCCTTACATAGACCAGTCCGTGGCCTCGTATTTCGCCTACGTCATACACTCCGCCAAGGGAAAGATGCGTGGATTTTCTGCCAAGGGCACGAGCAATGGATTTGCCAAGCGACGTTTTGCCAATACCGGGCGGGCCGACAAAGCAAAGAATATCGCCGCTTCCGGACGGTACGTTTTTGCGAACGGCAAGAAACTCCAGAATCTGTTCTTTTACCCTTTCCAGTCCCCAGTGATCTTCGTCCAGAATTGCTCTTGCCTGAGCAACGTCAGTGTTATCTTCGGTCTCGGCAAGGGCGAAAAGTTGAAGAAGGCAATCCAGATGGTTTTTTGCTCCGGAAATCTCTCCCGGGTATCCCCCGCGTTTCATAAGTCCAAGCTCTTTTTCAATTTCTATACGCGCCTCTTCGGGCAGAGAACTTTTTATTTCGTTATAACGTTCTTCATATGAATTTCTGGGAGCGTTTGGCGATTGTTTCGAAGAAGCGGCGAATATCTCGGGATTTTTAGACATATACTCCACTAGCTCAGCCAATCCACCAAGGCGTTTGGCAACATTGCGTTCGCTAAGAAGGTACCGGAGCCCCAGGAGTAACTTCTCGGATTTCTTTACGAACTTGTTTAATACAAAGTAGGCGTAACGATCAAGAAATTCACCGATTGTCTCTGCGGTTGCCATGCGTATGTCAAACTTCGCCGCATTAAGTTCTCCCCGCTCCACTTGCTGGATAATCGGTTGCGCCAGAGGCGAGAGTCTAGCAAGCTCTTTCTGGAAGGTTCTGGAGAGGAACTCTTCGCGGTTTGGCTTCTCCTCCGTGATTTGCTCCCATTCGGCGAATAAGATGCTGTCTTCTGAGTGCGCATTGTAAAGCTTCACGCGAGATTTAAGTTCAACAATCAGGTTCAGTACGCTCTCTGCTGTCTCCATTTTAGTCACGAGACCCAGTATTCCTGTCTCATACACCGTTGGTTTTTCAGTCCCATCCTCAGCCTCTTCGTATCTTGTAACATGCCCTACCAGTATATACGGGACTATTTTTATGCCTTCTTCCACTGCCCGCAGGTACGGAATCTGAAGATTAAGATGTACGTACGGAAAAGGCACCGGCTGGGCTCCCTCGTTGGATCCCGCGGCTTCTTGATCTTCAAGTATCGCCAAAAGCAATTTTTGGGGTGGCGGCCCTTTGTGGTTTCCTTTGTCGCCCTTGGACATCGCTTATTCTCCTCAAATTGGCAAAGAAGCTAATTTAAGTATACCCGGTGCTACAACTTCGACAATATAACAACTTAGATCTTTGGATTGGGTTGAATAACCCCAGCTTGAGCTCATCTTACCGTGGGGGGGCGTGTAGAGAGTTGCCCAGGCGAAGTTGTCGCACGGGGTATAGGCGGTTCTGTTATATTTTCCAGCAGCCTAATTCGCATGGGCGCGTTTGCGTTGCCGGAGACCATAGGCCGGAGGCGCGCTACTCGCCCCGCACCGAACTTGTTCTGGTGCGGGGTTCGTGTGCATTAAAATTCCCCTCATGGTGAGGGGATGATGTTTTGAAATTATAGGGGATCGGGCAGGAACTTTTCAAAATCTAGGGATTCGTTCCCATCGATGAATCGTTTCAGGTGGTCGTAGAGAAGTGGTCGGAAAAGAATCGGTCCTGCGGCAGGACCTTCCGCCGGAAGGCCTACTAACGCAATGCCTGTGCTATTTGGCGGGAAGCCGAGTTCGCCGAAAGAGTCCGTGTGTGTGCTTGCGGGACCCATGAGATAGATCGCGTGATCCGTCACGCTGGCCGTATAGAAATGTTTATCGCCGTAAACTTTCAATGCTACCTTTTTCTGGAAGATGCGCGGGTAGTTTCCGCGCCGGAGATCGGTACGGATTGCCATTAGCAACGGATCGCCCCAGTTAACGTTCATGGCCGGAGGAGTATTGCGGAAGTCAAGCCCCCATTCATATCCGCCGGGCGCCTGTATCGTGCCGAATGATATGAAATCATTTCCGTAGATAGGCCCTTTTACAAGCCGTTCAAGGAGCTCGTCTTTATCGTTCCAGAAAGGAACTGCCCTTAAAAGGTCGCGGAGGAAGATGGAAAGGATTCTGCCTTCAGCAAGATGTCGAAGGACGGTTTTCAGAGAATGATTGCCGGTACCAAGATTAATCATACCAGGGTCGCGCCTATCGTAAGGGATGGCGACGCGATCGCGGGGAGTAAGTTCGCTGATCCCACGCAGTACTAGTCCCGACTGAAGAGTCCGGCGAAGAATGGCGTCAAAGATGTCAACGTTGGGCTTGAGATGACCATCGTGGAACTCTTCAAGCTGGTCGCCGAACCAATCAATACCACGTACGTTGAACTGCTGGAGCGCGAAGAGTACGCCTTGGGTATGCAGTTCGTCTTTCTTTTTGCTGTCGCGGGCCCGCTTAGACTTTTCGCGTATTTCGCCAAGGTGCTTCTCTATGAGCCAATAGGGCATCTGATTCGGGTGCGGTTGACGATAAGCGTTAAAGTGGTCGGCCTGATTAGGATCATCGCAGATTGCGTAGCCGTGAATCGGAGGTGGATTACTCGGTCCGTAACCTGCCGCACGGAGCATATGGAAAAATGCTTCTCCGGGACCCAAACGGACACCTCGATCTTTCCACAATGCTTCTCGGGCTTTACCACCGACATGTTTGTCTGTCTCAATTAGCCAGTACAAATACCTTGGTTTACTCTCAAGCTGCTTTTTCTTCCGGCGCTCATGTGCGGCCAATGCTTCAATGCGGATTGGACTTACGCTGATAACCCCGTTGATACAACTGACGAGCAGTACTCCGGGTTTGACCTGTTCGTTGCGGACGAGGCGGGCGAACTGTTCTTGGCTATCCACCACGGTTTTCAGTTTTTCTCGTACGAAGGCATCGTTTATGCAATCCGGCGCCACGCATACAAGGGCGGAGCCGCGCTGTCCTTCAGCATCAACTTCGCGCGCGGTTTCGGCGTAGCGAAGCGCATGCGGAGAACCAATTATAGTAAGGTCTGCCATCTCTTCTCGAATTACAGCCGGTCCGCAGCTATTGGTGAAGTCGGCAAGAAGAGTGTCCGTAACACCTAGGCGCCCCGGAATATGCAGCTTGACCATTTTGTCGCCTACTTTGTAGATGATATTGCCAAGACTGGTTACCTTGCATTTCGGGAGAATGCTTTCAAAGAGCATAGCCATGTGCCCGATGGCCCTTTTCCTGGAACGTTGCCAACGAGGATCGTTAATGTTGGTGATTTTGGTGCGCTGGACGAGTTCTTTCAGCGCAGCGAGCTCCTGTTTGAGAACTTCGGCTCGGCGCGAAAGAGCTGCTGTATCGGTGGCGATTTCGGCAAGTTCCGAGCTGGCTTCCTCGTCGCTGCCGCCAGCGGCCTGGAGACGCGCGTCAAGTATTTCACGCCGCTCGTCCAATTTACGGAGCTGTTTTACGGCTTCCGTATATGCGCTTTCTGCCGCAGCCGCTTCTGCTCTTGCCTCGGCCTGGTCCATCAACATAGAATGATGGTCAGTCCAGTAGGTAGCGGCGTCAACGATCTTAGAATCGTACGGACCGAAAGAAATGAAGATCGGACCCAAGTACTCCGGCACAGTACGAGTCGGGTTTTCTTCCTCGTCTTTATCGGGACGCCAAGTAACCTTGTGATATCCTTTCATCACTGTTTTTAGGAGCTCTTCTCGCGTAACGTATATGATGCGTTCATTTTCTCCACCGTTCCTGCTGATCATCTGTCTGACACGTTCTTGATACGCAGGCGCAAGAAGATCAAGATCTACGTCAATGCCGGACAGGAGCGCCCGCGTAACGCGCGACGGCCCCGCGGCTTTCAGGGTGTTGATAAAGGTCATGTTCATCATGAGGACAGCATCAACCTTGCGGTACTCCGCTTCGGCAAGAGCCCGCCGGACTGCGTTCGCTTTCATGATGGGGTCGTGGACGAGGCCGAGGTTGGCACCGTTAATGACAAGGATGCACCAGTTTTTTCCAGTAGTCGGTATGACGCATGGGTTGGCGAAAGACGTGTCAGGAAGCTCAAAGTTTTGCCAACGCAACAAGGCGTCTTCGCCCATGAAACGGTTAATGCCGGGTAGAGTTGGCGTAGGAAATAGATCTGGCCTTGTGATTTTGTTGGTAACGCCGCGCAACCACTCGGCCTTTTTCTCGACCATAGCAGGCGGGATGTACGGATGATAGCGCGTGAACCTTTCCAGCGGCATTTCGCGTCTGATGATTTCAGTGAGCGTCGTGATCGTACCTTTGGGTCCTTCCGTCCAGACGACTCTGTTGAGAACAAAGAAAAACTTCTCTTTGGTCAATTCGTATTGCGATCGCTCCATGCCTTCCCGGAACTCCTCTTTTAGTTTGGCATAGACCGCGTCAGGTCCGCCCTCTTCGGTCAGGACGCCACGCTGTATTAGCTCAACCATCCGCGCCTCAATTGCTTTTTCGATCTGACCAGAGGTTTTATACCCATGCGCAATCTGCACCCGGTTTCGCATCTCCCCAAAATATCTGGCGGCCTTGCTTAGACCCTGTTCGCTTATGGGCTCGCCAATGATTCGCGACCACTTATCGCAGTAGTCGGCATTGGTATGTCCCGGCAGGCGAAAATCGGAGCGAAAGTCAACAAGAAATTCTTGTCTTTGTTCGGTCGTGAGCCGAGGCCACCAATTGACATTCGCTCCTTGCGGCGTACTGAGTTCGAGCGCAGCCGCTTTGGCGGCAGCATATGTCTCTTCAGACATCCCCCAGCCAAGCGGGGCGGTCACCCCCTGTATTTCCAGAGCGGCAAGGCGGGCGTCGTCGAGATGCTCGAGGTGCTTATGCAATGAATTCATCGTTACGCTTCCTTCAAACCCGGCATCTTTCAGCTTTTCGGCGGTTTCTTGCCAGAGGCGACGTAGTTCTCTCCTACCCCCAAGAGTATTGCGGGTGAACTGTGTAGACTGTCTTGCGGCTTCGGCAAGAATCCGGTCGTGCTCGTCAGTCCAGACAAGACTTTCAGGCCTAGTGCGACGGATTCTGTTTGCACTCATCATTTTCTCAATCCTCGCCTTAGAACAAGAACAGCGAGCCTCAAGATCAGGCCACGAATCGTCTTTATGTTCCCGAAGGTCCGCAATTCTTTCTGGAGTCCACTTTTTGGGGAGTTTGGTCTCATTGGGCGCCGAGTCCCTGTCGCGCCTGATGTCGTAGCGGCCCATCACTTCTCTCAGGGTTTTAACCGTACGATGGCCGAACATCCTGCTCAACCTGCTCCACGGGTCGTTTCTATGTTCCTCAAGTTTCTTCAATCTCGCGCGGCCATTCTCCAACCAGTAAGTGTTGTCTGGGCTCACTCCGCTACTCATTTGTTTGCGCTCCCTAGAGTGTCAATGATCTTGCTTTCAGTATGTATGCGGATAAGGGTATGTAAACTTCACAAAGAGGTGAAGATGTGGTGAAATAATTTTTTTGCTCGCCGATGTACTACGGCGGATTATGCGCAACATCAGATGTTGCGCATATTAATATATGTAATTAAAAAAGCCGCGAGTATTATGTACTCTGCGGTTCTGTTTTTTGTCGGATTTGTTCCTGCAGATCCTCCGGCAGGAATCCGGCGATTGGCCGTCCGTTAATACGAGGAATTCTTAAGGCGTTTATGGCCGCTTCGCTTTCGTCGGTCAGCCCCGGGTAATATCCGCGCATAATTTCCATCATGTCGGTGTGAGACATCTCGGGATCATTGAAGTGGGCCCACTTGGCGCGTTCCTCATCTGTAATATCCTTGAATCTTTTCACGACTGTGTCCTCCGTGACTTCTAAGAGAAGCGATATGCCATCCATGAAGTGCCCCTCAATTAATTGTCCTTTTTTGAAATCGTTTGAACCTTCGCGATATATACGAAAATCCAGACATTCTTCTCCGGTAAGAAAATTTTGAATAAGCCCCTCTACGAAAATCAGCCGCCATGCCTGCTTGGCCATCGCCTATCCTCCGTGTGGATCTGAAACGAAATGTACTCTGCCGTCAATCTCCGGTCAAGCGTTTTTCTACCGACGGAGACGACGTGCGGCAATGCTTCCTACAAAACATAGTGCCGGTATGGATGCCCAGAGAACAAGTTTTGGGAGATTCACGGATAGTTCTGTGAACATAATGGTTACCAGTCCCCCGAGTAGCCACGCTGTTCCGATAAGCCCAACTGCCAGAAGCGTTTTGGATAGCATCTTTTGCCTCCATTGGATTTGTACCGGTACAAGCGTAGCAAAATCCGACAAAATTACAAGGAATATTTTCCCGGGCGTAAGTACAAACCAGTAAGACAGCTTTTCTACCCGTTTGTGGATAACTTTTATTGATTTGTTTGCAAAGTATTGCTACGAATAGCGTGGGTCTCTGAAAAGGGAGCAAAAGATAATGGCAGAGGCCAAAAGTAGCTCCAAGAATCTGTGGCTTATTATCTTTCTGCTAGTTGTGGTTGCGGTCCAGATTATGTGGACTCCGCAGACAGCAGTGGCGATTTTCACAATGGCCGCTCTCGCCTATTTGCAGAATATTACCTTCTCTCTTACTAGTCGTGCACGTACGAGGAATCATGCGCCGTATCATTTCATCGCGTCTGTTAGTGCCAGCCTTGTATGGTTTTTGACTTTCCGCACTCTCGTGCTTGCGAAGATGTCCATCGAACTTGCGATTCCGTATACTTGCTTCACGGTTCTCGGCAGTTTGACTGGTGCGCAGCTCTCCATGTGGATCGAGAGGCACATCGGCGCTTTTGCGGACGAGGACACAATGTCTAAGGACGAGAGAGCGCTTCTTGAGCAGAGACGTATTGAGGAAAGAAAAAGACATTGGTATACCCGTGTCTGGTATTCCGGCGAAGGTAAGGTGAAAACGTCTCCCTTTTTCTGTATTTTTGGTACGCTGTCGGCAGTTCAGATGATTTTCGCTTCGTTACCTCTCGGATGGACACTTATGTTGCTTCTTGCGGCGGGTTTCGTGAGGGACATGTCTTACGGAATGCGTACCTGGGTACAAAATAGAAACAATCAGTCGCTATTACTTGTAGTGAATATTTTTTCTGCCGGAGCGGAGTTTTTTGCATGGGGAGGGCTCTTTAATATGGAAATGCCATGGGCTCTTTTCCTGCCATACACCGCGGTGAGTACTGGCGGGAGTCTTTTTGGCACTTTCGTTGCCTCTTGGGCGGGCAAGAAACTTGGGGCATCTGCCGACGCGCACGTGAAGAAGGGCGAGATGCCGAAGTTCAGCAGGATACCCTATTACATTCTTGGTCTTGTCATGGCCGTACAGCTCTTGTTCTTCAACCCTTACGGCATATATTTTGTCCTTCTTGTCATCGCGGGCAGTTTCATGCGGAGTGTGGCTTATGCCATGGTTTCCAGATCACGCAACAGAAATCATATGGGATACCACTATGTCTCTTCGCTCCTATCCAACGGCCTGTACTTTGTGACGCTTTACTGGTTTGTTCTGAAGAATCTTGATCCAGTTCTTTCCATACCATTTGTTTCGGCTTCCATTATTGGTGGATTGCTTGCTGTGGAGGTCGCTATGCACGTAGAGAAGCGAATCGGAGCAGTTGCCGACGCGCATGCGCTTAAGCCCCAAAAAGCATAAACTTTCCGGCCCCTCGGCCGGATTTTTCTACCTGATGCCATGTTTGCATAGCGGCCGGTATTATGTATAATGGCGTGGGATTCAGATGGAGGTCGAGAATGTTCAGAAAGGATCTCGGTCTAGTAGCTCTTTTACTTCTTTTAACAGCATGTGCGACTAGCGGCGCTAAGCCAGCGCAGCCGAAACTTTATTTCGGTCAGCCGGTAGCCGCATATAACTCACAAACCGTTGAACGTCTTATGCCGGTTATCCAGAAGCAGTTTCCGGGATGGCACATTGAAAATCCTAATCAGTCCAAGCACGATCAGGGATACCAGCGCTGGAAAGTTAAGACCGGCACGGGGATGGATTATTACTACAACGAGGTCTTTCCCACGATGAATGGCGGTATTTTTCTGCCATTTCCTGACGGCGCCTGGAGCGCCGGGGCTTATAACGAGGCACTCAACATTGAGGGCCGAGGCAACCCCATATGGGAAGTTACGTCAGATGGAGCCATTAAACAGACGACCACGGAAAAAATGCGTCTCTGGGGCGGAGGAATCTTGAGCGTGCAACAGACGCGCGAGAGAAATAAAGTTCCCTATGATGAGTGGCTGAGGCGTTTTAAGGAAAAGAAATAATTTTCCGGTCACCTATGGCCGGATTTTAAGTTTGGCGATAAGGCCTCCGGGCGATGCAGAGCTATTGAATCTATCGACGTCTTTCTTGACAAAATAATGGCTATATGCTATTTTTATCTCGGTTCTGCCAAAATAGGAGAATGTGATGAAGGCCTTCAAGATTGTTGTCGACGCTGGAGATCCGCCTTTCCCCGAAGGAGCGGTTGTGCTGAAACGTGATGGGCAGTATCTAATGATTACTCCCAAGTCGGGCGGATATACGGTGGAGGAGTTTTCTGGAGAACATGACCAAGCAATTAGGGAGAGTCCTCGCTTTGAAGAAGTGGAGGTTCCTGACTCTCTGTGGGATGTTGTTCTAAAGTATAGAGATGCTCAGGAGGGTGATTCTAAGAGGGGAGAGGAAAAAGCCATAGAGGATTTGAGAGAAACTCTGGGTCCTGAATTGATGGTTTTCGTCCATGTTGGAGGAGTAACATAAAGAGATCTGTAGCGTCCCGCCCGGACGCTATTTATTTTTGTTTTGAGATTTTATTTCTAGTCAACACTCGGTGTTGACTAGAAATAGGCCCATTTTTTATCCATACGGCTTTCCTTCCTCGTATCCCGACGTGGTCTGCCTTCGGAATTTTGCTTTTTGACGATATTCCTCCAGCGTCCAGGCGCCGACGTAGCTCATGGAGGAGCGAAGATAGCTCATAAGCTCGTGTACCACCGCAGAAACTTCTCCTTTGTAGCGGACGCGGCTGGGCACGCCCTCGGACGCGCGTATTCGTTCGCTCTCTTCCCGATCCAGGCGCGATAGTTGGAATTCCAGCGAGGCCGAGCCGCGATAAATTTTCCATTTTTCTCCATCCTCATAAAATGGCTGTCCGGGAGTTTCATCCGTGCCCGCAAGCATCCAGCCAATCATCACCGAAGATGCGCCTGCGGCTAGCGCTTTGCAAAAATGCGCTCCTCCCCGTATGCCGCCATCGGCAATCACCGGAATTCCATATTTTTGGGCAACGGCGACGCACTCCGCAACCGCTGTGATTTGCGGCGTACCCACCCCCGGGCCTTCCCGGGTTTTGCATACAGCGCCCGGGCCAATACCTACTTTTATTCCGTCCGCTCCGGATTCAATGAGCATTAGAGCGCCCTCCGGAGTATCAATATTGCCGGCCACAATCGGGATGTCCCCCAAAGTAGCGCGCAAATTTTTAATTGCGTCCTCAAGCCGGGTGGAAAATCCCCGCGCCGTATCAATTAAAATTACATCTGCTCCGGCGCGTACAAGCTCCTCCGCTTCTTTGGAAAAACTTTTTCCTATTCCTACGGTTGCTCCGACCATCAGATGTCCTTTGGCATCTCGCGACGCCTGGGGGAACTGTTCAATTTTTAAAAGATCCTTGGCGGCTATGAGTCCGGCTACGCGGGCGTTCTCGTCCACCAGGGGCAGCTTTTCAATTTTATTTTTTTTAAGAATCAAGCGCGCCTGTTCTAGAGTCGTCCCGCGAGGCGCGGTGATCAGGGGCGCGTGCGTCATTACTTCCGCCACCCTTTTTTCCAGAAGCGATTCAAAACGGATGTCGCGCGAAGTTATGATGCCGATAAGTTTTTCGGACGAAGGGTCAATCACTAGAAGGCCGGATACCTGCATGGAGTCCATAATTTCCTTGGCTTCACGCAGCGTAGCTTCCGGGTTTATATTAAGGGGATTTTCAATTATTCCGCTGTCGGCGCGTTTCACTTTTTTTACCTCCTCCACGCGCTTTTCTATCGGCAAGAATTGATGGATAAATCCAAGGCCGCCTAAACGTGCCAAGGCAATAGCCATCCGCGACTCGGTGATGGTGTCCATGTTGGCCGAGACCAGCGGAGTGCTAAGAAAAATATCGCGAGCCAGATGCGAGCGAGTGTCTATGATAGAACTTCGGGAGGGTATATCGGACTTGAAATCTAAAATTGTGACATCATCAAATGTCACGGCAATGTCTTGGGGCAGGCCTTTTTGGATGAGGTAGGAATTTACGAGCGAGTGAATATCCGGTTTGGGCATCGCGGTTGCTTTGAACGCGTTGTCATTGAGTTCCAATACTTCGTCTTCCATACAAATAAACATTATCCTTTTCCATTATATGATTCCATCCTTTGATAGGGAAGCCGTTAGAGATTATTCTTGACCCGGGTTTTAATTCTTGGGATAATTTTTCTTTCAATTTTTCAATGGTGCTTGGCCAAAGATATAACAGTATGACATCCGCGCGGGCGAGACTGATTTTTCGAAAGTCGGAGCGGACTATGGATGCGTTTTTGATGCCGAGACGCCTGATCCTCCAGCGAGAGTATAGGCAAAGAAAGGGGTTGATTTCGATACCAACCGCGTTCGCCCCGCGACACGCCGCCTCCATCATAAGCGTCCCATCGCCGGAGCCAAGATCATATACCCACTCACCGCTACGAATATCGGCTAGCTCAAGCATAATTTGTATTTTCTCTTTTTTGGAGCGGACAAAAGGCGCCCCCTTAAGATGGCCGATAATAATGGCATAAATTTCAAAAATCAGAAATAAAACCGCGCCCAGTACAAGCAGTATGGATATCAAAAAGACGAGAAGCTCCATGACGGGGGATGAGGGAATCGAACCCCCGACAAGGGATTTGGAGGCCCTTGTGATACCACTTCACCAATCCCCCTAAAACATTTTGCCTTGCAAAATGTTCGGGCGGTCAATTCCGCTGGAAGCGGAGTTGACTTAGCCCCTTATTTCTTTGTTTCTTTATGCGCCGTATGCTTTCTGCACCACTTACAGTATTTCTTGAATTCCAACTTCCGCTCCACCTTCTTTTTATTTTTGCTCGTCCAGTAATTTATCCGTTTGCACGCGGAGCACTGCATTTTTAATAAATTTGGTTGGGGCATATTGTTATCTTTTGTCTTTTTATTTGTTACCGAGCCGATGGTCGGGATTGAACCGACGGCCTACTCCTTACCATGGAGTTGCTCTACCACTGAGCTACATCGGCGCGACTGGACAATGGGCAGGGCGGGAGTTGAACCCGCACGCCTCGCGGCACAGGGTCCTAAACCCTGCGTGTCTGCCATTTCACCACCTGCCCAGCCACGCTATTTTATCAAAAATTATCTTAAAAATCAACCGAGCGCTCAATTTTTAAAAATTGAGCGCTCGGTCTCATCGATCTGAAATACCCTTTCTAGGGAAATTTTATATACTGGCAGGTCTTGAAGAAATCACAGAGTAATCTTACGATTCCCCAGGCCGATACCATGATAAACATTCCGACGATCCCCCAGACCATGATTTGTTTTCCCTGATCAAGTTTTTTTTGATCTCCCCGACTGCCGATTACATATTGAATTATGCCCCACAAAAATACCGCCGTGGCCAGCACGAAAAGAAGGGAAATAAAAGGGGTAAGAATCCCGGTCTGGATTTTAGATAGCAACTGACCGATTGTCATCAGCGGATAATTAACGGATGTCTCCTGGCAGGGAAGGAATTCCTCCTCGTGTTGCTCCGGCTCCCGGCCCCAAGAAGTATCTTATAAGTATTTCAGCTATCCCCCACGCCGCAGCCATGACCGCGAGTCCCACAATTCCCCAGGTCATGATGGCCTTGGCTTTGTTGCGCGCCTGCTCATCCCCTGACTTGGCAATGAATTGAATTACTCCCCAGAGAAAAATGACCGTTGCTAGGACAAAACAGCATCGGTATTAATAAGAACACAAATTGGGGCGTAAATTTTAAACGTGTTCGCAATAATGCCATCTTTTTAACATTAATAGGTTAGAGTGTCCTATCTAGAGTTATCTTCCTTTATGGCAACCCCTGTGGTATTGTGCCGCCACCCGCCCCGAAGTATTGAACCAATATCGCTACAACTCCCCACGCCGCAGCCATGACCGCGAGTCCCACAATTCCCCAGGTCATGATGGCCTTGGCTTTGTTGCGCGCCTGCTCATCCCCTGACTTGGCAATGAATTGAATTACTCCCCAGAGAAAAATGACCGTTGCTAGGACAAAACCCCTGACTTGGCAATGAATTGAATTACTCCCCAGAGAAAAATGACCGTTGCTAGGACAAAAAGCACGCCGATTACGTTGCGGAGTGTCTGGCCAACATTGTTTAGAATAGTGTTTAGCTGTTGTGCGCCCGCCACAAGAGGAAGGAGCGCGGATCCAAGAATAAATGCTGGATAAAGTTTTAGAAGTTTTGACATAGATTTAGTTACCGGTTACTAGTTATCCCGACGCCTCATCCGTATTTTCTAATAAGGAAGTCGGGATCCCGACTTTACGTCGGGACTAACAATCTCGACCTTTATGGTGAACCTAACGTTTTTACGGTATTTACTATAACCTGGGCAAGTACCGAGGAGCCGACGACTATAGCGGTCCCGATAAGCACCCACCAGAGCATCTTTTTGGCGTCAGTAAGGCCCTTGGTGTCCCCCGAAATGGATGCGGTAAGAAATTTAAATCCAACAATTATTATAGCCACCACCGCGAATACCGCGCCTATCTGGATTATGGCCTTAGCCAAGGCATTGATGAGGTCCAAAAAGCTTTTAGCGCCTATGGGATTGGGAATTTGGGCGAGCGCCGGAGAAGCTATTATAAGCATAGCCAAAATTGGCGCCCGGCGCAAGCCAGATTTCCACATGTCCTTAGAGATTATGTAATTCATCAGTAAGGAGATAATAGCTGATTAGGGAGATAAAAAATGTCGCTGAAAAGTAGTCCATAGGACGCTACCTAATTTTTAGTTACGCACTCGATTTTATTCCATGGACCGAGGTTTCCCGGAGCGAGCCCCACGTTTTTAGGGATAAGCGCCGGAGTTTCGGTGCTACCGATGGTCTGTCCGGCCAGCGCTTTTATTATAGTATCAATCGTAAGCCATGCCAAGAAGATAATTAAGAGTCCGACAACGGCATTGGTCAGAACCTTTTTGCCTTTCTGATACATAGGCACTGATTTCTCGCCTCCGATCCCTGGTATAAGCATCAGGAAGCCGCCGTAAGCGAACATCAGGATAGCCAGAGGAGTGGCCAGGAATTTCCATATGAAGTCGAAGATATTTTGGATGAGTGAAAAAATATGACAGGGCTGACAAGCGGGTTCTCCTGCGCCGCCGCATGGCACCAGCCCTTTGGCCGAGGCGTCATAAGGAAATGCCGCCGTTATTAGCAGAAGAGCGGCCAGGGCTATAAATATTAATGTCCTTGACTCTTGATTCATACTTCTTAATTCTACGGCATTAGCAATTGTAATTGTTCTCGTAATCTTGATACGGCTTCTTCGGGTCGTGCTCCTTTCGAAGCAACTGCCGAGATCGTTTCTTCGAATATACGCTGTGTTCGCCGATCATCCGGCACCGGCCATCCGCGGGCGATTAAGGCCTGCTTGTAGAATACGTCTTGTTCGGCCGAAGCAGTTCCACCCGCGATGAGATCCCTTCGCGCGGGAGCTTTGGCCGTTTCATCAAGATATTTTTTGGCACCGTCCGGCGAAGCCAGGAAAAGCACGAATTGCCAAGCATAGACCGGATTTGAGGAGCGGGTTGACACTGCCGGGAAGAGAAAACTCATATATACCGCACTGTTCCGGGCGTCTTTCAGCTGCGGAAAAGGCGCTATGGTAAAATCCAAGTGCGGATTTTTGGCGCGTATGCGTTTTGCATCTGCCGGTAGTCCGATAACCATTGCGGCTTCTCCTTCGGCAAAAGCATCCAGCGAATTTTTCATACGGGCGGTCCAGGACATATTTTTTCCTTTCGGGTCAGAAAACGAGGCGTAAAATCCGAGTGCTGTAGCTGTTCCTTGGCCAAGATCCATAGTTTTGGTCTTGCGATCAATTATGCGCTCGCCCCGCTGCAGTATGAGCGAACTTACGATTTCAAACGCGTGTTCCACATTTCCGGCACTGCCGAAAGCAAAGCCGGAACGAACGATGTCGCCGGTTTCCGATCGTTTCGTAAGACGGCTGGAAATCTGAATTATATCGTCCCAAGTTTTTGGCGGCTCAGCGATTCCCGCGGCATTGAAGACGTCTTTATTATAGAAAAGAGCTAAGGTATCTACAAATACGGGTAGGCCCACGATGGTCCCATCATTTTGTATAAGTTCATCTGCGGCGCCGTCGACTAGGGATGTTCGTATGGCTCCGGCGGATAAGCCAAAAGTTTCCTGCGGAAGGGGAAAGATTTTATCCCGGTGTTTCGTTATCCAGGAGTTTTTTGACAAGAACACGTCCGGACCCTTTCCTTCGGCAAGGCGATTTATAAGCGTTTCTTCGTAGGTAGGCTCATCAAGGCGTTTATAGTTTACGGTTAGGTGCGGATTTTCTGCCTGGAACTTTGCAATTGTTTCGCGCCATACCTCTTCGTCTTCGATTCCCCAGAATTCCATAACTGCCGGCTGCGGTGCGGATGACTTTCGGCCAAAAAGCAGGCCACCGACTATAAGAATAACTATAAGTATGGCGGCGCCGATGCCGATAAGTATAAGGGGTTGAGAGCGAGGCATAGACATTTCACTACTTATTACGAATCGTACGAATTTACGAATATTCGTACATTCGTAAGGATTCGTTATTCGTAGTTATGGTTTATGGAAGAGTAATCCGTAGTGGTGCGATCCTGCTTCAAATTCTTTTTCCAGTTCAAAGCCAACGCCCACGGCCCAGCTTTTGGCGGCGTCCTTTTTCACGCGCAAAGTGAGTGGAGGCCCCATGGGAGTCGGGGTTTCGTCCCATTCAACCACGGCCAAGCGACCTCCTTCGCGAAGAATTCGGTGCGCTTCCCGGAAGATGGCGTCTTTTTTCTCCGCCTGAAAAAGAATATTGGCGATAACCACCAAGTCCAGAAATTTATCTTTGAGTTTTGATCCTCGTGGTTCGTCAAGGTCGGCCCAGATGGGCTCTATATTTAATAGATTTTCAAGTTTTGCCCTGGCGCGAATGATATCCAGCACCGACTTCTGGACATCAACGGCGTATACTTTGCCGTCGCCTCCCACGGCCCTAGCCATAGGGATGGTAAAAAACCCGTGTCCGGCGCCAAAATCAGCCACGTGATCTCCCGGCTTTAAGTCAAAATACCGGACAATCCGTTCGGGTTCGAGAAATGCGCTTATCGATGTTCCGGCCATACCTTATTAATGTAACACAATTTTCTCAAGGCGGGAACGAAGATTATTTTAGTCAACACCGAGTGTTGACTAAATCATAGAGTGGTGATTGAAGCTACCGCGTCTCCGGGATCCATTTTCATAATGCGAACTCCTTGGGTGGCGCGACCGAGGGTCGGGATGGTTGAGAGCGTGGTGTGGATTACTTGCCCTTTGCGGGAGATGGCTATAAGTTCTGTTTCCTCCTCGCCTATGATTCGCGCGCCCACCGCCTGCCCGGTTTTGGGAGTAATTTTGGCGCATTTAATTCCCGAGCCGCCCCTGCGCTGTTTTTTGAATTGTTTGATAAGAGTATGTTTTCCGTACCCATTTTCCATAACTACCAGAAGTTTTCGGTTACTAGTAACTGGTAACTGGTTACTAACGACATCCATCCCCACCACCTCATCCGTTTTCTTCAGCCGCATCGCCCGCACTCCGGCAGCAGTCCTGCCCATCGGTCGTACGTCCTTTTCCGAGAAGCGAATGGATTGGCCCCTTTTGGTGACCAGAATAAGTTCGTCCTGACCGCTCGTTAGTTTCGCCCAGCGCAGCGTATCCCCCCCTTTTAGCGTCAGCGCGATAAGTCCGGATCGCCTCACATTTTCAAAGGAGTTGGCATCGACTTTTTTAATAACGCCATTTTTGGTCACCATTACCGCATATTCGGTTGCGCCCTGCGCTCGGCGCTTTGCGCTTTGCGCTTTTTGGACTGCCAGTACCGAATTGACCTGTTCTTGTTGAGAAAGAGACAAGAAATTAAAAATCGCTTTGCCTTTGGCGATTCTGGTCCCCTCCGGAATTTCATACGCCCGTACCTGATACACTTTGCCGGCGCTAGTGAAGAAAAGAAGGCTGGCATGGGTACTGCATGTTAAAAGATGTTCCACCATGTCTTCTTCTTTGGTTTCCATCCCGATTAGCCCCTTGCCGCCTCGTTTCTGCATCCGGTAGCTTTCCGGTTTCAGCCTTTTTATATATCCCCCGCGCGTAATTACCACCACCGCTTCTTCCTCCGCGATCAAGTCCTCTTCGGAAAACTCTCTGGGTGAAGTTTTCACTACTTTGGTTTTTCGCTCGTCTCCATATTTTTCTTTCACCTCTTTAAGCTCCTGTTTTATGGTCTCCAATATCTTTTTAGGATCTTTGAGAAGCGCCTCCAAAGACCGCGCCAGCGCCTGTTTTTCCTTGAGCTCATTCTCAATTTTTTGGCGCTCCAGTCCGGCCAGCGTCTGCAGGCGCATCTCTAAAATCGCCGTCGCCTGCAATCCCGATAGGTCAAATTTTTTGACTAAATTGGCGTGCGCTTCTTCCTTGTCCCGCGATTTTTTAATGGTTTCAATAACACGGTCAATATGATCAAGCGCTTTTTTTAGGCCTTCCAGAATATGAATCCGCTCGCGGGTTCTGGTCAGATCAAATTTGGTGCGCCGTGTAACTACCTCTACGCGGTGCTTAAGGAATTCTTCCAGTATTTCTTTGAGAGAGAGAACTTGCGGCTGCAGTCCGTCTACCAGCGCTAACATATTGGCGTGAAAACTTTTTTCAAGATCGGTGTGATTGTAGAGATTGTTCAGAACCTTTTGCGGATGCGCGTCCTGTTTCAATTCAATGGCAATGCGTAGGCCGTCTTTGTCCGACTCGTCCCGAATGTCGCGGATTCCTTCCAAGCGTTTCTCATGCACCAAATTGGCCATGGTTTCTATGAGCTCAGATTTATTTACCTGGTAGGGGATTTCCGTGATTATGATCTGCATCCCTTTCTTTCCTTCTTCAACGATCTCCGCTTTTCCGCGGTTTAAAATTGCTCCTTTGCCCGTGGCATAGGTTTGGCGGATTTCTTTTTCGTCAAAAATAATCCCGCCGGTGGGGAAATCCGGGCCTTTGATAAATTCCAGAAGATCTTCGGACGAGGCCTTAGGATGATCGGCAAGAAAGATGAGGGCGTCCACCACCTCACCCAGGTTATGCGGCGGGATATTGGTGGCCATCCCTACGGCGATTCCCAGAGTCCCGTTTAGGAGGAGATTAGGGACCGCGGAAGGAAGTACGATCGGCTCTTTCCTAGTGCCATCGTAATTTTCACGAAAATTGACCGTGTCTTTTTCAATGTCGCGCAAAAGTTCTTCGGCAACTTTAGTCATGCGCGCCTCGGTGTAGCGCATGGCTGCTGCCGAGTCCCCGTCTATGGAGCCCCAGTTGCCTTGGCCGTCCACCAGCGGGTAGCGCAAGGAAAAATCCTGTGCCATGCGTACCAAAGAGTCATAAACCGCGATATCTCCATGCGGATGATATTTTCCCAAGACGTCTCCGACAATGGCCGCGGATTTTCTGTATTTGGCCGCATGAGTAAGGCCCATCTCATGCAGGGAATATAAAATCCTGCGGTGCACCGGTTTCAGGCCGTCCCTGACATCCGGAAGCGCCCGCGCCACAATGACAGACATCGCGTAGTCCAAATAGGACTCGCGCATCTCATCAACAATTTCTTTGCTTTGTATTTTACCTATGTCTGCCATTGGGCACTACGAATTACGAAAGTTTACGAATGTACGAATTCGTATATTCGTATGATTCGCTATTCGTAGTCATTTGAGTGGCTCATAAACATATCTCCATACTTTTCCAAAAAAAGTCGGAACTGTTGCCAAACCGCCATAATCTTTACCTTTTGGTCCGATGACGGATTGCAAGGATCTAAAGGACTCGGTAACGCCTTCAAGCGGCGACAGGGCCTCTGATTTTGCCGGCGCATATTCTGTACTTGGGAAACTTGGCGTTAAGGCCCGCCCAATTTTATTGGGCGAGGCTCGTCCCGAGGCGGCCGGACCTACGGTTTCACCAGAAAGGGACGTTAGTCTGGAAGATATCAGCATGTTCCAGCTAGAGAATACCATTAATGCGGCAATTATAATAAATGATAGACCGGCCAGCAGTCGTCTTGCCTCTTCCGGCAGAGCATGGATCGCTTGTAAAAGTTTTTTGACCCGTTTCATCATGAATCGTGTATCGTATAGTGTGTAGCGTGTAACGCAAGAACAATACATGTTACACGATGCGCGTTACACGATTATTCTATACGGGTTTCAGCAGCGCCACTTCCGTCTTTTCTTCTTCCCCGACATCCCGTTTCTTTATAACCAATTTTTCCTGCGCCTCGATTTTCGCGGCCCCCATCTCTTTCAAAAACTCTTCCGCTCCGGCAAGTCCAATTTTCAGTCCCGGAATTTTATAGTGCATGGGTATGACTAAACGCGGCTCAAGTTGTTTCACTATTTTCGCGGCCCCTTCTCCATCTACTGTGTATTTCCCGCCCACCGGAATCATCACAATATCCGCATCTCCCACGCTTTCTAACGTCTCCTCCCGCAGGGCATTTTCGCCAAAATCGCCCAAGTGCAAAAGCTTCATGTCCTCCAGCTCTATACTATATATAGTATTCAGGCCGCGCTCTTTGCCTTGGGTTGTGTCGTGGAAAGTCTGGATCCCGTGGACATACACCCCCTTGGCCTCATACTCGCCCGGACCCGTGATCACCAGCGGCTCACCGGTTAGCGATTCGGAATTGGAATGATCGTAGTGTCCATGCGTGACCAACACCAAATCCGCCCGGAAACGGGGCGGGGTAAGTCCGATATCTTTGGAAAAGGGGTCAATAACGATGACCAGATCTCCGGATTGAATCTTGAAACAGGCTTGTCCGAGCCACGAGATTACCATGGCGACCACTACGAATTACGAATCGTACGAATTTACGAATATTCGTACATTCGTAAGGATTCGTTATTCGTAGAATGCTTATTGCATTAATTGTAGCAAAATTTTCATGTCTTGCCAAATTCTGTTTTCTCGCATATACTCACTTTTGGATGACTTCAGAAGAAAACAACAATACTGAATTTAACAATGAGGCAGAGGTTCTTGAGCGGGAAACGTCTGCCTCAAAAGCCGGCCGTCACCCGATGGAGGTCCTTCTTAAAAGCGGCGTAGTTTTGTCATTCCCAAGGGCCGGGGATTTGGTGGAGGGCGCGGTGATCGATAAAAAAGGCGCACGACTTTTTGTGGACCTGGGAGGTATGGGGGTCGGTGTGGTATACGGACGGGAATTTTCCATAGCGCAGGATCTGATCAAAGGTTTGAACTCCGGGGATAGCGTGAGCGCAAAAATCGTCGAACTTGATAATGAAGAGGGGTATGTAGAGCTTTCGCTCAAAGAAGCCGGCGAGGAAAAACGCTGGGTGGATTTGAAGAAAATGATGCAGGAAGGCGAGGCGATCGAGCTTCCGGTGCTTGAAGCCAACCGCGGAGGGTTGATTCTCGAGGTCAAGGGGGTCAAGGGATTTCTTCCGGCCTCACAGCTGTCTTCCAAGAATTATCCGCGGGTCGAGGGAGGGGATAAAGAAAAAGTTTATCTGGAGCTTCAGAAACTCGTCGGCACGCCGCTCAAGGTAAAAATTCTTGATCTTGACCCCAGAGAGAATAAAGTGATTTTCACCGAGAAAGAAACGGATCGCGAAAACATCCGCGCCGCCCTCGCGCAATTTAAAGTCGGAGACGAAGTGGAGGGAGAAATTACCGGCGTGGTTGATTTCGGAGCTTTTATGCGTCTGGGCAGCGAGCCTAACATAGAAGGGCTTATTCATATTTCCGAAATTGACTGGACGCTTATCGAAGACCCCCGCGGAGTTTTAAAACCCGGAGACAAGGTAAAGGCAAAGATCATTGATATTCAGGGAGACAAGATTTCTCTATCCCTCAAAGCCCTTAAAGAAGATCCTTGGGTCAAAGTTGCCGAGAAGTACAAAAAGGGCGATGTGATAAGGGGGAAAGTGACTAAATTTAACCCTTTTGGCGCGTTTGTGGAGCTCGAATCGCAAGTGCAGGGACTGGTGCA
>JACPMG010000021.1 GCA_016186095.1 Candidatus Sungiibacteriota bacterium
AGGCTCGCTTCGCCCGCAGGGCGAGCGGCCCGCACTCTATTTTAATGTATTTTGTTTACATTCTTTTGAGCTCAAAGGATGGGCGTACATATACTGGTTATACAAAAGATTTAAATAATCGATTACAGAAACATAATAATGGCGAAGTAAAAGCGACAAAATATAGACGGCCGCTAAAAGTCCTACTATCCGAAAAATTTACAAACTCACAAGAGGCCAAAAAACGGGAGTTGTGGTGGAAAAGTAGTTCTGGCAGAAAAAAGTTGAAAGAGTTTTTTAAATAATCAGTCGCCCTTTCTATTTCACAAATCTCAGAGGTTCTAACATTGTCTAATTGCCCGTATGGGGAAATGGAAGTTTTTATTGTTGAATAATAAAATTTTCTGAAAAAGAAACGGTTTTTGGGGAGTTATGAGGAGGTTCTAACAAAAAAGCGGCTTGATGTTATCTTACCGCTCGAAATGTGTAATGTGTGTGGACTTTAGTTGTCCTCGTCTTCGTCGTTTTCCTTTTCGGTTGCAACGAACTCGTGATCACACTTTGGACAATGTGTTTTAACAGACGTAGGTCTTGTAGAAAACAAGAACAGAAGACCCAAAAATGCCCACAAACTATGAGTAAACCAAAGAGCAAATCCGACCAATGCAACTACGCCTAAGTTCATCACGGCCCATGCCCACATATTGCCGCCTTTTCTCTGTGCCATTTTACCCCTCCTGACAGGATTCGATTCTAAATAACATGTTATTATCTAATAGGTTTGGTGTCAATAGCGCTCTAAGAGAGGTTCTAACGTCGTCTATAAAAGTGCACAAAGATGAAACCATACGACGATATCATCATCAGCTATATGTATTTCATTATCTTATGTAAAATATTACCCTAATTCTTATTGGATCTGACGGCTAAAGTGAGTAAAGTTAAACCCAAGTTTATGAAAGAAGGTCCATACAACATTAAACAAGGTGAAAAACTTGGTCGTGGAATGGATAAAGAAGTTTATATTGATCCAGAAAATCTGGAGCGGGTGTTCAAATTTTTTACAAATGAACCGGCAAAAGAAAAATTCAGAAGCCATGTTAAAGCCCGTTTCTACTTTCACAAGATTCTTCACTTAATTTTCCCCAAAATGGTTCCCGACATATACTTTTCTTCCTCAGAGCCAAATATGTTGAAAATGCAAAGAATAAATTTAGATGAGCGGCATGTTGCTATCCAGCGCGCATCTGAATATTATTTCAATAATCAAAAACCTCCGGAGGATGTGGTTGCAAAAGAAAAACGGGCGAGTCGTGATATAATCACTGATCCAGGATGGAAGGATTTTAGAGACGCTATGGAAGCACTTGATATTGAAAGTGACCTGAATGCCATCAACTTTAGCTCCGATGAGCAAGGGAACCTTGTTTATTTAGACGATTTTGATCCGTGGATTATTTCAGAGTACGGAGATCATATAGAAAACTCATTTAATATGGACAAACTGAAAGCAAAAATAGAAACCCTTGACCGCGAAAAGAGAGAAAATGCGTCATCTTTTTTGTATAGGTTAGAAGAACTTAGAAAAGAGGCAAATGATGAATTTAAACACGGAGAAGTAAAATAGAGGTTCTAACAAAAATCGTATAATTTGCAAATATTTCATCGGCATGCTACTTTGATTGTAGTTCCAAAATCCTTTTACAGGAGAGGTTTAAATGATAACAGTAAAGGGAGAAGCATACGGTCATAGTTACGATTATAAATGTGAGCTTGTGTCACGAACAAAAGAAGAAGCGGTGTTTGAAACAAAATCAGAACCAAAACACCGGATTAAAATAACTCCGCGTTACGTTGGGTCAAATGTGGGAAGCGCGGATTTTATTGATAATCGCGGCCGCCCCACCACAGTATGCGCCTTCTTTTTTAATGAGGAGTATGTTGCCCTTGCTTTGTTTTCGGAAGAAAACGGAAATATGGAAATCATTCCGCATGAATATTAATCATGTGGAATTTTTATTGAAACTTGAAACGAACAACCTGCCATATTAGTCAGAGAGGTTCTAACGTCGTCTATAAAAGTGCACTTTATGAGACTTTTTATATTCTAGCCGTGCTGGAAATATTTAGATTTCAGAAATCCCGAAGGTCCTCCTCCTTCGCTCTACGAGCTTCGGCGGACGCAGTAACATCGTTCTGTTGCCCGCTTGCCCTGCCGCAGCTTTACTGTGTCCACCGTAGCTTCAGCGAAGGTGGAGCGAAGGCGGGTATAGGGAATTGGAATTTTTTTGTGCAGGAAAACGAAATCTTCTTTACGGGTTTTGGTCAGTTTGGTGGAGGTTCTAACAAATTTGACTTTTTTATGTAGTAGTGTTAATCTTTCTTCAGAATTTTTCCAATCCGGGAGGTAGCAGAGATGCGACCGACTAAGAACTCTCTTGCTTCAGCTGAGAATCTTCTGCGGTTTATTGACAAAAGTCCGACGCCCTTCCATGCGGTAGCGGAGATGAAAAAGTTGTTGGTCCACGTTGGTTTCCGGGTTCTTGCAGAAAACGATTCGTGGAAATTGGAAAAGGGCGGCTGTTACATTGTTACCCGTAATGATTCCACTCTCGCGGCGTTTATGGTCGGCAGTGAGCCACTCCCTCAATCAGGATTTCGAATTATCGGAGCGCACAGCGATAGTCCAAATCTTCGTTTGAAGCCCAATCCCGTGTATGACAAAAATGGCTTCATGCAGTTTGGTATTGAGCCATATGGTGGAGTGCTTCTTGCGAGTTGGTTAAATCGAGATCTTTCAATTGCCGGACGCGTAATTGTACGGTCAAAGAACGGCACTTTGTTACCCAAGTATGTGATGCTCCGTGAACCCGTGGTGTCAATTCCGCAATTGGCGATTCATCTCAACCCTAAAGTAAATGATGAGGGGCTTATCGTAAACAAACAAACGCACCTCCCACCACTTGTGGCGTTGACAGATACTGAAATCAGCTCAGCCGATCGTCTTCATAAGCTCCTTCAAGAAAATCTGGGACTTTCGTCAAAAGAATCTATCATCGGGACGGATCTCTCACTCTACGATACCCTACCAAGTTCTTTGGGGGGGATCGATCAGGAGTTCGTATACGCACCACGTTTGGACAACCTAGCTTCTTGTCATGCAGGTATAACCGCACTGGCTGCAACTGTTGACCCAATATGTAGTTGTGTTGTGGTCTGTTACGACAACGAGGAGGTTGGAAGTCTGACGGCTCAGGGCGCGCAATCTTCATTTCTAAGAGATGTTCTTGAGCGGATTGCTTTCGCCACGTCTGCCGAAAGGACTTCTGAGAATTTGAGACGTGCCATAGCTTGCTCATTGTGTATATCTGCTGATATGGCACATGCGGTGCATCCTAACTACGCAGACAAGCATGACCCACACCACATGCCCTTGATTGGCCGAGGCCCCGTCATCAAAACCAACGTCAACCAAAGATACGCGAGCGATGCCCGTTCGAGTGCCTACTTTATGGAGCTGTGCAGGCAAGCTGGAATTTCGTACCAACAATTCGTGAGTCGTTCAGATCTTGCATGCGGGACGACTATTGGCCCGATTACCGCCGCAGAGCTAGGTGTCTGTACGGTGGATGTGGGTAATCCGATGCTCTCAATGCATTCCGTGCGCGAACAAGCTGGTGTTGCTGACCATATTGCTATGATTGACGTATTCAGCAAATTTTTTGACAAGGTCACCTCAAACCTTTTGATTGGCTAAAATTGCGCCCCGCATGTCTTTGTGCGGGGATTTTTTATAAGTGAACATTATGCGGCTTAGCTTTGGTTCCAGTCAAAAGGCGGCGTGGTATCGCGCGAAGATACCTGCTTATGA
The DNA here is from genome assembly GCA_016186095.1 of Candidatus Sungiibacteriota bacterium. GTDB lineage: Bacteria > Patescibacteriota > Minisyncoccia > Sungbacterales > HO2-52-23 > JACPMG01. The sequence continues at coordinate 3,851 of JACPMG010000021.1, forward strand.
AGCGGGCAATTCTAGTTTCGTTTAGTGGGAGGCATTAAATGCAAAATCCGTCCTGATTTGAATCGGAGCGGACTTTGCATTTGTGAAGAATTTGCAGTAAGAAGAAAGTAGTTGCCTTGAAATAAATCATCGGGAGACGAATATGGCCACGGCGGCTCTGGTTCTGGCCGGGGGCGGACTGAAATGCGCCGCCCAGGTTTGGTGGTGTGAAGAGTTGATCCCCGCATTAATACGTAAGCACATCGATGTTAAAGTGCTTGCCGGTTCATCCGGCGGCGGCATAAACGCCGCCAAACTTGCCGAGGGCGAAACCGACGACGAACTTCTGCAAGCGCTTGAGGATCTGGCTTCGATCTGGCTCGCCATTGATAAAATAGGGTCGGAGGTCATCTTCCCAATAAATGTTCTTACTCCTGTTACGCACGCGTTTAGCTCCGCCTTTTTGGACGGGACAACCCTCTGGGGGTTGGTGGATGGAAGCCTTTTCCGCCACCGGCCGCTGGACGCAGCTAAAATTGCGAGATCAGTACGTGAGCTTGATATCTTCGTACGAAATAAGATTACACGCAAACAGGAGATCATTTCCAATCGCGACCAAGCCGCGCAACAAGATCCTTCGTTGCTTCTGAAGGCGGTAGTCGCGTCAGCCAGCAGACATCCGTTTTTCCCGCAGGTAACGATCAACGGAGTTCCTTATGGCGATGGAGAGGCCATTTCGCTTAGTAAAATATTTCAGGCCGATTGCGACTTTATTTTTATACTGCTTCCTTATAAAAAGAATCATGTGGAGACGCCGGGAGACGATTGGTTCTCAAAACATTTTAAAATAAGCGTAGAGGCATTCATCACGATAATCATGCAGATACAGGAGGCCGAGCAAAAAGAGATCGAGCGGGCGGTGGAAAGAGCCAATGATGTAAAAACGCTGGAAGCGTTATGCCGGGAAGAACAGACACGCTACTGGAGATCCTCTGGTAAAAGAGCCGTTGAGGAAAGGTTTCGGGCGGCAGGGTTTACTTTCCGGGGTAATAGAGCTCCCCGTATAATCCCTGTTTATCTTGAATACCAGCCTCTCAAGCTTAGGACTCATCACTCCGAAAGAGGAGACTTACTCCGGCTTAGGGAGCCGTGCCGGGTCCAGATGCGAGACGTTTTGGCCGGACTGGGGCTTTACTAACTAACGAAAAACCACGGGCAATCCGTGGCTTTTAAAATAGGCGAGATGAGAATTGAAAATGCCGGGGGCGAGAATCGAACTCGCACGCTCTTTCGAGCAAGGGATTTTAAGTCCCTCGTGGCTGCCTGTTACACCACCCCGGCACTAAGAGAGGCCATAGTGGGATTTGCACCCACGAATAGCGGTTTTGTCCCGATGCCAAAATTTTGGAGGCCACGGGCGGAATCGAACCGCCGAATAGGAGTTTTGCAGACTCCTGCCTTAACCACTTGGCTACGTGGCCATACTCCAAAATTTTGGATCGGGATCCCGACTTCCTTATCTTATTTAATAATGGTGCGTCGGGACAGACCGCTGTGTTAGCTGCTTCACCACAGCACCATATCTTATTACAGGCCCCCATCTCGCTTGAGTTTGGCAAGCGATTTCTCGATTTTTTCACGCTCCATCTCCCCCTCGTCAATGGCAAAACTGATTCTCGGCACCGGACGCATGCGAACCCTCCGGTTGAGAAGTTGCTGCATATTATACACGTTTTTTCTCAAAATTTCCATTATTTTTTCGGTATCCGCGCCGAGGACGGAAATAAACGCAGTCGCGTAGTATTTATCCGGAGATACTTCGACCTTAGTGATGGTCACCAAGCTCTCATCCGGAAATTCCAATTCGCGGTCCAAAATCCCGGACAGCTCTTCTTTGAGAAATTCTTTTAATCTTTCAATCCTTTTTTCTGCAGCCACAAATTTATTGGGGGATTCTCTTGGTCAATTCTTCTTCGTATACTTCCAATATGTCCCCTACCTGAACCGCCGTACCAGAATCAAACATGATCCCGCACTCCATTCCTTTGCTCACCTCCGCTGTTTTCACCTTTTCCCTTTGTAGTTCGACAATATCGCCGCTGCCTATAGTCTCTTTGGCGCGTTTTATATCTCCTTTTGCCCCCGTCTTTATAACGCCCTCTTCAACCCGTCCGCCAATAATCTGCCTATTCCCATCCTTTTTTCCGCCCGAGGCGGACCCGCCTTTGGCGGAAAATATCTTCAAAATCTTTATCCTGCCGAGTTCCGTTCTCCTGATCTCCGGCGGGATCATCTCCATCATTTTTTCTCGTACCCGATCAAGAACATCGTAGATTATCTCCCCGACGACTATGCGAATGTTTGAATTCTCGGCAAGTTCTTGCGCGGCAGGATCGGTGGCCACCTTAAATCCGACAATAGTAACGAGTTTCGTTGCCTGCGCCATTTTGACGTCGGATTCGTTGATGGCGCCCAGTCCGCTTTTGATAATATTGATGTCCACAGCCTCGTTTTTTAAATTCTGGAGAGATTCTTCCAGCGCCTCTTGGGATCCGCCGACATCGGCTTTTAGTATGACATTGAAAACCAGCTGTTCTCCGTCCGTCGCGGCCGAGACGATTTTTTTCTCGGCTGCCATTTCCGGTAAAGACGCCATAAATTCGTCCGCCTCTTTTTTACTTTCGAATGCGCGGAAGGCGTCTCCCACGGCGGGCATATGGCCGAGCCCGGCAATCAGCACTGGCGAGGATGGTTCCGCTTCTTTTATGGCCTGGCCGCGGAAATCTTCGAGGATCTTTATCGTATCAACCGATCTTCCAATTACTACCGCGTTTCCGCGCACGAGAGTTCCGTCACGGATAAGGAGGGTTGCGGTGGTGCCGCGTTGAGGATCGCGGTGCGCCTCAACCACGACTCCTTCCGCCGGCTTTTGAGGATTTGCCTGAAGATTTTCCAACTCCGCAACCAGAAGGAGCATTTCCAGGAGCGCGTCCATATTTACCCCAGCTTTGGCGCTTATTTCAACGGCCGGCACTTTTCCCCCATAAGATTCCACCAACACGTTTTCCTCGGCGAGCTGTTGTTTGACGCGCTCTGTATTCGCCTCCGGCTTGTCGATTTTATTTATGGCCACTACAAAGGGGAGATTGTTTTCGCGGATAATTTCAATAGTTTCTTTGGTCTGCGGTTTCATGCCCTCGTCTGCCGCAATGACCAGGACCGCTATATCCGCAACGCGCGCGCCGCGCGAGCGCATTTTGGAAAAAGCCTCATGCCCCGGCGTGTCGATGAAGGTTATCTGTTTGCCTTTGTGTGTTATCTCATACGCGCCGATATGCTGGGTGATGCCGCCTGATTCCTCCTCCACGACTTTGGTCTTCCGATACCAGTCAAGAATTTTGGTTTTGCCGTGATCAATATGGCCCATCACTACTACGATGGGCGGACGTGTTTCTAGCTTTGTATTTTTCGTTTCTATCTTTGTACGTACCATAAAAAAATTCTAAATTTACAATTTCTAAGGTCTAATTTCTAAGGAAATATCCAATGCTCAAATGTCCGATGTCCAGAATCCGGTCATTAGATATTAGAAATTAGACATTAGGAATTTCTAGCTATGGTTTCTTCAAGCACCCCTTTTTCCTCTTCCGACAAGGGATGTTTCGATTTGCCTCTTTCAATATTTTTGGCATAAACCCGCGCTCCTTCACGGGCGTAAAGCGATGAGATGAGGACGCCATTATCTTCTCGGTCAAGCATGGTCAAAATAAAACTTTGGTCGCCGCCGGTATCCTGGAAAGGATTGAAACGGAGAAATCCTACTTTCTGGACGCTTATTTTAGAAATGGTCTCAAGCAGAGATATGCGCGGCTCGAGTTCCTCCAGCTTGGCCTCAACTTTCATAAGTCTTTTCAGAACGTCGCGGATAATATCTCCTTCTTTGGCCGGTTTGAGGCCTCCAAAAAGCATGCCCACCTTTTTTCTTAAATCAAATCCGAGCCAAATAAAAACAGCGGTGGCCAGGATGGAAATTATAGATAAAATAATTGGAAAAAGTGTGGTCATTTTTTAGACTTAGACGCCCGAAGCCTCATTACGGCTTCTTTCAGACTCGGCTTTTCAAGCTCCGGAAAAAACCTTTGTACTGCTTCCACCGCTTCTTCAACTGCGGCATTTTTCTCTTTACCCGTTTTATCTATCGGGATGTCGCCAGAATTTCTTGGAATATATTGGGTAACTTCTTCTCCAGTTTTCAGAGGAACGCGAATGCGGAAAAATTCAAGGTCATGGTCAATTGATCCTTTGATGCCTTCTTCTTTGATACGTTCCTCCGCACGCTCCAAAATACCGCGATCAACTTCACGCATTTCTTCGGGGATATTCGGCCTAAATTTTATTTGCTCTCTGGACATAACGGCGGGAGGAGGATTCGAACCTCCGATACGGTTTCCCGTATAACGGTTTTCGAGACCGCCCCATTCAACCACTCTGGCATCCCGCCAAATTTTAAATGTCTCGGCGGAGCCTCGATCAAAAATTTGAGCCTCCGTGGTCGCCGGGGCGGCTTTTGCCGCCCGCTGAATGTTGCGTCACTCGCATTCAGCCCACTCCGGCATCCCGCCGTACATCTCAATATAGTATCATTTTTTCTCCGCCTTTTCAAATTAAAATGGATGGATTGCTCCATCCTTACCTGATTTTGTCGATGCCCCGGTTGAGCCCTCCGGTGACCGCGTCCGTTATGAAACCGCCCGGACACAAGAGAAATGCTTTTTCCTGTTTGGGCAAATTTATCGGGCCACCCTTGATGTTGCGTTTGAAAACTCGTTCGCCGCGCCAGAGAATGACAAATGTGCGATCATCGCCTATCTCCGACGTGTCCCGCGTATTTATACAGAAGCGATCGGTGACGCGCTGTATGTCTTTTTCTGAATACTCCTCTGCGTAGAACTGGGCCATATATTCTATATACGTCCTGATCTCTTCTGGATTTTTGGCCGGAGGGGGACTGACCGCCATCCCAATCGCAGTCAGCGCATCGTTGCCGTAAAGCGCTCTCGTGTTCTGCCGCCGTACTTTGCCCGCCTGATCCATAAAAATCGTAAATCCTTTTTTCCGTACTTGTTCTTTGGTGTCGCCGAGAATCCCTTTGGTTTCATCGGTCTCCTGAATGCTCATGAAGGCCTCTGCCATTTCTTCCATATTGGTAGCGCTGCACTGGTTTACGGTCCTGTTAAATTTTGCCTTCTGTTCTTCGGGCTTTGATCTTAGCCACGAGGTTGCCTTTGAGAAAAACCCCTTTGTGGGTTTCTGCGCGTCTTTCAGGGCAGCTTTTTCAGCGTCCTCCTTTTCCCGGCACGGTTTCTGGAAAAGATTGGTAGTGGTGTAGTCGTAGGAGTACTTGGTGATAATTGATAGTTCTTTTGAGCGCGCGGCGGGTTTGCCGGTCGCTGTCGAGCAACTGGCGAACGCGATTAGCATGGATGTAAACAGCGCAACATTCTTTACGCTTATGCGCATGTGAAGCTATCTCCCTGTAAATAAAGGTACTTAGTACTTAATACGTAGCGCTTTGGCGGGTTTTGTCAATCGGCGTCTTCCCGGCAGGACGTAAAAGAACTGCCCTTGGGCAGTCCGATATATACGAAGCTACAGCTTCTCTCTAAAAAATTCTGCGACTTCTCGGTCAAGATAATTGAAACTCAAGATGGTCATAGAAACCAGAAACGCAATTTTATGGCTGTAAGGTAGGATTATTCTCCGAGGTTTTCCCAGCGCGTTCCAAAAAGAGCTTCTTGCTTCTTCCGGAATAAAACGGTCATATTTGGCCTCAAATATCAGCGTCCGCGAAGCAGCAATACGGCCTAGGAATTTGACGGGATTTATGTCCGAGAAAAGCGGTTCCAGTATTTTTTCAAATTCATCCCGATTTTTCCCAAAAAGTTCCAAACCGTGGCTTCTTACTTTGTTTAGGAAGCCGGCCTTGCCTCGGGCAAAAATTTTATGAGGATCTCCACCGCCCATAGCCAAAACTTCTGCTGCGATCCGTTCGTCCACGCCGGCCACCGCAGCCGCGATCATCGCTCCGATGCTGAAGCCGACAATGCCGATGCGCTTCTGATCAATCTCCGGTTTGGTTTCGGCCCAATCGAGCAGCCGTCGGATATCGATTACGGTGTTCTTGATTTTTACGACTGACTCTCGCAGAGAGATCAAAAAACTTTCCGGCGTCGAGGTTCTGCCAAGAAAATCCCAGTCGACCAGATCGCGTTCGCCAAAGACTAAGAGTACATTCGTATCGTGCTCAGGGTTCCACTCGGTCAGATCTTTGGCGACCATTTCTGGCGGAAAAGTAGAACTGCCGTAGATCGGGAGTATGATCACGAGCTTCTTTTTGCCCGAAGTTTTGCTGGTAATATATCTCCAGGTGACGAGATTTCCTTCCTGCCCGTTCTCTCCGACCGAGGGCATGCTCATATAAAAACTGCTGTATAAATTCGTTTCCAGCGATTTTTCTTCACTGCTGGCCGGCAGGATAGCCTTTTTCTGATAAGAAAATTCCGCATACTGCCGTTTGAAGCTTGCCGGGGGCGACACCGCCTCTGGGGTAATGATTACGCCCGCACAGCCGGAGAGGGCGGCGCAGGTTATAAGCAGGGTAGTGAATCGCCGCACCGCGCCCTCCTTGATTTATAGAAGTGCTATTTTCAAGGTAGCAGGTTTGCTGTACCTGTTCAAATGGTTCAACCGGCTGGTAGGAGAGAAAAATGGGCACTGGGGGGATCGAACCCTCGACCTACTGTGTGTAAAACAGTCGCTCTACCACTGAGCTAAGTGCCCTTGTATATCTAACGGGGTGAATAAACGAGTTGCTGTTTCGCCCCCTCGGCGAAACCCAGAGAAATTTTTTACGCTCACACGTGCTTCGCACGGCTCGCTAAATTTCTCGCGAGAGCAAAGAAATTTGCTCTCGCCCAAGCCGACGTATTCTCCGACGGTGCCGTCGGAGTCCCGGTCGGCTCCCCGACTGCTCAATTATAAATTTTATAACGTGCGTCGGGGCTGAGCTAAACGCCCTTATTCATGCGCCCATGAAGGATCGAACTTCAGACCTTTCGCATGTCAAGCGAACGCTCTACTTCACCCCGCCACTTGGGCATGTGGGCAATACAGGGATCGAACCTGTGGCCTTCACAATGTCAATGTGACGCTCTACCACTGAGCTAATTGCCCAAGTGGCGGGGCAAGCTGAGCTAACCGCGCTCTTAAAATAAATGCTTTTTCAAAAATGCTCTACCGGATCCTGATTTCAGATATTTTTCGAAATTAAAAGCTGTATATTTATTTTTGAATGCAAAGTAGCAAATTAGTTCGACTGGCAGTCGGTCTTTTGCCGCGGGGACCCTCCCACTACTATGTCTTACTAGTCGCTCTTGGATATCCTCGGTACAGCCGGTATACGGCAGACCATCAATACAATTCAACAAGTAAACATAATGCATAATGTGTCTCTCCTTCGCGATCTACTCGGCCTTCGGCCGTCGTAGCTCGCTACGGCGAGCGAAGACGGCCCCACCGGGAATCGAACCCGCCTTCGCAGGCCGACACCCGCTTCGGCGGACGAAGGCCCGACTTGCCACATCTTGCCCCTCACTTAACTTCGATCATGCTTCGCCCCCAATGGGATTCGAACCCATGTACCGGGCTTGAAAAGCCCGTGTCCTGGGCCTCTAGACGATAGGGGCAGTATTTTATCTCATTTTTTCGAAGTTAAGTGAGGGGTGAAAAAGCGTGGCGTCCGTTTCGCCTCCTCGGCGAAACCCGGGGAAATCCTTAACGTTCGCATCTGCTCCGCACGGCTCACTAGATTTCCCGCACGAGCAAAGCAATTTGCTCGTGCCCGCTAGACGATGGGGCCAAAATAGCTGATTTGCTTTTATAAGTTTATCAGAAACACGGAAAATTTCAATTTTGACAGAGGAGGCTTGTGGTAGTACGTTTTGGGATAGCGATCCACTTTCCAGAGGTGTATGAAATGTGGAAGAGCAGCTGCGCACATTTTGTCCTGATCGCAATCCTTGCTATCGGTTTCGTAGGCTACGATGCGGTGGGGGCGGGCGCGGAATATAAGCCCCTTGACATACAAAATCTTCCTGATTTTACCGGTCCTTTTGAGGGGGTAGTGGATAAAATTGTTTGGATCAAGACTTATAGACGCGAGAGAATTGATTCCGAAGACGGTGATTATATCGTTCCGAAGATTACAGGGGGACTCGGAAGCGGAGTGATTATTTCTTCGGAAAAACTGGCGGATGAAAGATTTGAGTCCAAAATCATTACTAATCAGCATGTTATAGACGGCGCGGAGAAAATCAACGTCTTTCTATATTTTTCTCAGTGGAAAGCGTTTAAAGCCGAGCTCATCGGTTTTGATGATCTCCGTGATTTGGCGCTGCTTCGTATTATAACGCCCCGCAAACTTTCTCCGGCAGCCTTCGGCGACACGGATAGGTTAAAGATCGGCGAAGTAGTTTACATGGTAGGAAATCCAGCTAAATCGGCGTGGTCTCTTTCCGTCGGATTTGTAGGTAATTTGGGCAGGGATGTTTTACTTGAAACTATTCAGTTCAACGGTGCTACCAATTCCGGCAATTCGGGGGGAGGACTTTTTAACACTAAGCGGGAACTCATCGGGGTTATAACTACTGCAGCTGTTAACGGCACAATCGGGTTTGCCACATCGGTAAATGTGATTAGGAAAATATTGCCGGCTCTCGAGAAAGGCGGTCGAGTACTCAACGGCTATCTGGGGGCAAGGGTGGAAGAGATGGAAAGAGATGGGCTGTCGGAGGATATGGCGAAAGAATGGGGCGTTCCGTACCCGTTACCCAAAGAATCCGCGGTCGTAGTTATGGGCGTTACCAAAGGTACGAGCGCGGAAAGGGCAGGAGTTGCCGTAGGCGATATCATACTCGAATTTAACGGCCGGGAAATCCTGCACCCGCGCTATTTGGAGAAATTAGTGGCCGAAAGTGAGATTGGAAAGGAGGTTCCGATAAGAGTCCTTCGCGGCAGTACGGAAATAGTTTTACAAATCACTCCGATGGAGAGGCCGGTTCTGACTATAGAATGAGGACCTATCCCCATTATCATCCTGATGGGGATTTTTAATTTTTTGCGAAACTTACGTCTGGCCGCAAAGGTTCTAGAAGTAGTTATTTCTTGTTTTTCTGGGGGAGCTTTACAGATGGATAAAACCCTTTTGTGCCAGGCCGTAATTGTTGCTCTACAAATATCAGATTTTGATCCGGAGCGCATGGATGAGGAGTTGAGGGAAAGAGTGAGGGGTCATCTTTCGGAGTGTACGTTGTGTAGCGATAAATACCAAAGGGGCATTTATACTGATCTTGGAGGGTAAACCGGCCGCAGCCGTTCAGGGCGGCCTTTTTCAATTACCCAAAATATGTTAGTTTTTTCTTATGCGATACGAACCAGTAATTGGGCTTGAGATTCATGCGGAACTCAGAACTAAAACGAAGATGTTTTGTTATTCCCCGAACGATCCTGACGAGAGACATCCTAATATTAATGTTTGCCCGGTGTGTATGGGGCATCCGGGAACGTTGCCGGTAATCAACGAGGAGGCGGTAAAAAAAGTGGTTAAGGTAGGGCTTGCCCTGGGCGGGGAGATACCGGAGTTTTCCCAGTTTGACCGCAAAAATTATTTTTACCCCGATCTTCCCAAGGGATATCAGATCTCCCAGTATAAATATCCTCTTGTGCAGGGCGGGCATCTTGAAATTCTTGGAAAGAAAATCAGAATTACGAGAGTGCATCTTGAGGAAGACACCGGGCGGCTGATCCATGAAAGAGGTCCTTCGACGGGCTCAGGACGACAAGCTACGCTTGTCGATTTTAACCGGGCGGGGATTCCCTTGATGGAATTGGTTACCGAGCCGGATTTGCGTTCGGGCGAAGAGGTAAAGAAATTCGGTGAGGAATTGCAAAAGATTCTTCGTTATATCGGAGCATCGGACGCGGATATGGAGAAAGGACAGATGAGAGTGGAGGTGAATATCAGTTTGCGGCAAATCGCAAATGGCAAATCGCCAATGGCGGATAAATTAGGAACAAAAGTGGAAGTAAAAAATATAAATTCGTTCAAGTTTGCCGCAGACGCCGTTGATTATGAGATCAAACGACAGGCGGAAGCTCTGGATCGCGGAGAAAAAATAGTGCAGGAAACGCGGGGCTGGAACGCCTTTGAAGTTTTCCGCAGATTTTGTGGAAAAGCTTCGAGCCGAGCTCCCCGAACTTCCCGCAGTCAAGCGCGGCAGATTTATAAAAGAATATAATCTAGAACCTGGGATGGCGGAAATCTTGGTACGCGATAAATCTCTGGCCGATTATTTTGAGGCGGTTGTCAGTGAATTGAAACAGCACGACCGTGAGACCAAAGAGAAGCCCCGAAAACCGCTTCCGGCTCTCGCGGCCGCGCATCTTACCGGAGAATTTTTGCGGATACTGGCCGCCTCGTCGGCAGGGGCCGGAGACACGCGCGTAAATCCGGAGAATTTCGCCGAATTGGTGCTTTATGTCGCGGAGGAAAAGATCTCCAATTTAGTCGCCAAAGAGATTCTGGAAGAAATGTTCCAAACTGGCGATGACCCGTCCGATATTATAGAAAGAAAGGGCCTCTGGCAGCTCTCGGATATGGGCGATCTTGAAAATATCGTACGCCATGTTGTTGAGGAAAATCCTTCCGCCGTTGAGGATTATAAAAATGGCAAGGAGGCCGCACTTCAATTTTTAGTCGGACAGGTGATGAAAGAATCGCGCGGTAAGGCCAATCCCAAAAAAGTGGGCGGTATTTTAAAAAAAATAATATAAATTTGTATGCTGGCCGTTATACTTTTACCTCTTGACTCGGAAGCAGCGCTTTATCTGGTGCTTTTTGGAATCTTGTTTTTTTCCGGAGTAGGGCTACCCGTCCCCGAAGAAGTCACTTTGCTTCTGGGAGGATATCTCGCCTATCTTGAATTCATAGATTTTTGGATTACGACCTATGTTCTCATCGCGGGCATTGTGGCCGCTGATATTTTGGGATATTTTTTGGGAAGGTACGCTGGTCAGTGGTTAACAGATAGAATTTCACGCTGGGACCGGGCAGTTTTAGTACTTGAGTGGGGTAAAAAATATTTTGTGAGGCACGGAGAGAAGGTTGTACTTTTTTCTCGTCCGCTTCTTGGAGTGAGGGTTGCCGTACCCATAATGGCCGGGCACTTCCGGATGAATTTTGTAAAATTCCTCCTTTTGGATACAATAGCCGCGATTCCTTGGACTTTTTTATTGGTTTTTTTAAGTTTTTATCTTGGCTCCGGCCTTGATCTCATCACCGAGGCCCGCGAGATTAAACATATTATGTTCGGCATTGTTTTAGCGGTGGTAGCCGTTTTGGCGGTGCGCTTCATCCGCAAATATCCGGCGCGCGAAACTAAATAAATTTTGCGGGATTCGTATAGTGGGCGAAAACTGAAGGCTTTCGCGGGAAATTTAGCGAGCCGGGGAACCCGCGCGAGCGTCAAAAATTTCCCGGGGGAGCGCTGACGGGAGCGCGACTAGCGAGCTTCCCAAGCCCAGTAAGACAACTTTGACAATACTTGCGGGCGTAGTTCAGCGGTAGAATGTCTGCTTCCCAAGCAGAAGATCGCCGGTTCGAATCCGGTCGCCCGCTTTGCGATGATAAAAGCCCTTCACTCGTGAAGGACTTTTCAATTTTTGACATCTTCCGCGGCTTCCAATCTCTTAAGTTCTTCCAGTTCTTTCTGAAAAAGATCGGGGATTTGCTGGAATTCTTTCCAGTCTTTGGATTCTTCCTGAAATGGATGCGGGTCTTGTCCGCGGTACCAGTTCTCGATTACATGTTTTATGGCGACGGCTCCTCGCGCGCCAAATTCTTTGTCTCCCAGGGACTTCTTGGCATTTTCGGGATAGCCCATCCAGACGCCCATGGTTATATCGGGAGTAAAACAGAAAAGAAGGGCATCGGTGAAATTATCGGTAGTTCCAGTTTTGCAGGCTAGCGGCTGGTTTAGTCCGGAAAGCGCGGAGGCGGTTCCTGATTTTACCGCTTCGCGCAGGGCGGCAAGCATTGTTTTAGTCCAAGAAGCAGAAATCATCTCTGGGACGACTCTTCGGGCCGGTTCCCAAAAAGATTTTTTGAAATATTCGCGTCCGTCGGCAGCGGTGATCTCCGAGATTATATAGTTTTGCCGCCAAAACCCTCCGGACGGAAAAACGGAGTAAGCGCGCGTCATCTCCAGAAGCGAGTGTGATGAAGCGCCCAGGGCCGAAGGAAGATAAGGTGGGATATTGGTGAGTCCAAACTTTTTAGCAAGGGCAATCACTCTGGGGTTAAGTCCGCAATTGCCGACTCTGCCGGTGTGCACCGCCGGCAAGTTGACAGATTTTGCTATGGCCAAACGCCGGGTATAGTAGGGTTTAGAATATTTTTCCGGATCGTAATTCTTCGGCACCCACCAATCATCGGGGTTATTGGGATTTGCTCCAAACTTTCTCGGGCAGCGGATTCTTGCATTGGATACGCGTTCTTCCAGAATTTTGTCCGGATCAGCCTGGCGTTCCAGAAGTTCTTGTTCAAACTTCGCCGCATAGACAAACGGCTTGAAAGCGGATCCCACTTGCCTGTTGCCCTTGGTGGCATGGTTGAACTGGCGTCTGGAGTAGTCGGCTCCGCCGACCGAGGCAAGGATCGCCCCTGTCCCATTTTCAATAATAACCATGGCTCCTTCGGCATCTACCGCCAGAGGTCCCTGTCGGGCGTGATATTCTTTGAGCATGATTTTGATACCCTCCTGTGCCAGCTGCTGCAGCGACCAATCAATCGTGGTGACGACTCTTAAGCCGAGCCAGGCAGGATTAGTGCCCGCTAGGTCGAAAACAAGTTTATATGTTTTTTTCATGTCCTCGCGTATATCATCAACGGCGTGTTTCACTCTCCGGCACGATTCTTCAAAATCATTGCGCGTGTTTAGCAGCTCCCCGCGCGCTCTCTTAAGTTCGTCCCGAGTGATCTTTTGTGCCGACGGTTTCGTTCGGTATTCTTGGTATGCCATTTCAAGAATCTCGTTGCGTTTGGACAGGGCGCGTTCCGGATGCTTTTTGGGTGAAAGGGTTTCTGGAGATTTTAGGATGCCGGCCAGAGTTGCCGCTTCTCCAAGCGAGAGTTCGGAGGCGCGTTTATTGAAGTAATAGCGCGCCGCGGCCTCGACCCCGCGAGTTTGATGGCCGAGATATACCTCATTGAGATAGAGTGCGAGGATTTCTTCTTTAGTGCGCCTCCGGATCAGATTTTCCGCCAGTACGAACTCCCTTATTTTTCTGGCCACATTGCGTTGTGCCTGTTCTTGCGGCGGCAGGAGTTGTTTTACAACCTGCATGGGTATGGTGGAGCCGCCCTCAACTATTTTCAGATGTCTGACATTGGTAAACAGCGCCCGTACAAAGGCCCGAAAATCTATTTCGGGCAACAGATCCCTTTCCCAGTATCTTTTATCTTCCGCGGCGATGACTAATCCGGAAATGAGCAGATTTTTTACATCCTCGGGACGGACGACCACTTTCCATTCCCCATTGGAGGTGGGCACACAATTGATTACCGCGCCGTATCTATCGTAGAAATATGAAGTTTGCTGCGGGCGGTAGTCCTCGTAAGCGCTAAGGGCGGGCAGATCTTTGATGAGCCATCCGATCCAAAGTCCGATCCCGATGGCGGAAGCGGTTATCAGTGAACAAAGACTGATGGCAACCATATGGAAAGTATCTTCCCGCATCTTAGCTCACCACCCTTCCCATATTGCGTTTTCAAAGTCCCTATTCTCTATCTTGAAAAATAACTCCGAATAGCACGATAAGTCAAAAATTAAGATTTGCGTCCGATGGTTTTTTGATATATTAATTAGGTATGTCCTAGCAGTTAGGAGGGTTTCTAATGCCAAAATTTCTTTTCGGATTTGTAATCGCGTCTGTCGCCGGAGCCGCCATCGTGGGCTCGCTTTCCTATCTTCCCGCGTTTATAGCCGACCTTTCACAATCAGAGGCGGGAACGCCCGCGAGAGTAGAGCATCAGAAAACCAAAGAAGAGTTAATTGCCGAGGCGCTGGAGAAATCGAGCAAAATCAAGGGACTTTATATGACGGATAGTATTGCCAATTACGCGCTTAAACGCCGGTCGGAACTCGTGCGTCTTGCTGAAAATACCAAGATCAATGCCTTTGTGATTGACGTAAAAGAAGTCTGCGGGCCGGAGTATGACGAGAAAAGATTGAAAGAGTTTTTGGCCGATTTGAAATCAAAGAACATCTGGCCGATTGCCAGGATCGTTACGATCAAAGATGCGTCGCAGAGAAAAGCGCATCCGGAGTGGTATCTTACGCGTAAAACTCCCAAGGCTCCTGCGGAATACGAATGCGCCAAGAAGGAAAATCTGGTGGTTAGGGGGCCCGAGCCGCAAGTTAATTTCTGGAGGGATAAAAAAGGAGGGTACTGGCTTGATCCGGCTCATCCGGAAGTGCGGCAATACCTTCTGGATTTTGGCAAAAAAATGATTGACCTCGGATTTTCAGAGCTTCAGTTTGACTACATCCGGTTTCCATCCGATGGCATCACCAAAAACGATGTTTTTAATGCGATTTATCCGGCTTGGGACGGGAAAATATCTAAGTGCGCCGCGATGAAAGGTCTCTTTGAATTTTTAAGCAAAGGATTAAGAGAGTATAAACCAGATATTATTCTGTCAGCTGACCTTTTCGGATACGCGGCCGTAGGACTCGATACCGGGATAGGACAATGTCTTGAGGATTTGGGCGATAACTTCGACTATATTTCTTTCATGCTTTACGGATCGCACTATTACAACGGTTTCGCCCAAAAAGTGTATCCGGCCAGAAATCTTCCGGCCATAAATTTTACGGCCTCGCAGGCGCGGGCCAATCCGGACGTGGTGGTGGAGCGATCGTTGATTTTTGCCAGAGATTTTTTTGACGGGCTCATTGGTTTGCCCAAAGCCACCTCCACCATAATCGCGACTACGACCAATCCAATGCCCCGCTCGCGCGCTCGTCTCCGGCCTTGGTTGGAAGATTTCTTTCATGATCAAGATAAAGCCTCCGGCCGTCCGTATGGAGAAACAAAGGTGCGCATGCAAATTGACGCCGCCGAGCGCGCGACTCCTTATGGCTGGCTATTATGGAACGCCGCCAATATCTATACGGAAGCCGCACTAGATAAGAAGTAAAATGAGTCCCGCCAAGGACTCTTTTTCTGTTGGACTAAAAATGAGGAAGCGTGGTAATATACGAAAAATCATGCATCCGGTAATTGAACATATTTTAGAACGTAAACAAAAACGGGTGCCAACAAACGACGGAAGAAAAATAGCGTTGGTACTGCACGGAGGATTGATGACCGGCATTCGGGGGGCGGGGGCTATGATTGCGCTTGAAGAATTGGGACTCTCGCGTGTATTTGATGTTATTTACTCCGTCTCTGCTGGACTTGGGAATGCATCTTATTTTATTACTGAACAAGCAGTCCTTGGAACCTCGGTATATTATGACGATTTATCGGGAAATAAGTTTATAAACTTTTGGAGACCCTGGAAAATTGCTGATGTTGATCAAGTTATCCATGCGGTGAAAGATATAAAATCGCTTGACGTGGAAAAAATTTGGGAGTCAAAGACAAAGCTATTTGTTCGACTGTTAAATCCAAAAGCTCATAGAGCGGAGTATCTCGAAATCCATTCTTTCCCATCGAAAATGTATTATACGCTTCTTAGGGCAGCAATTTATATTCAATATGCCGTGCCTGGTTCTGTAAAAATAAACGGGAGATCTTATATGGACGGAGAGTTTACCTTAAGAGATGGTCTTGAACACGATAGGAGCGCAGTTGAATCAGACGCAACCGATATTTTAATTATTTACAATCGTCGGAACCAACTTAGAGAAGAGATACGGGAAAATGGTAGAGTATGTATTATTGCTCCGGACTCTGCCTGGAATTTGAGCCGATTTGAGACACGGACCGATGTATTGAAACAAGCTGCTATCCAGACGGGAACGTTAGTGAAGAAAGTATTTGGAGATAATAACCCGATTCACCTTGATTACCATGGTCGGTATTGATTTAGTATTCATGCCGGAATTTAAAAAAAGACTTGAGACAGTTGATCTCCATACTATTCTCCTTGATTCTGAACTTCGCGAAAATCGTTTGATAGAAAGCTTGGCCGGGCTCTTTGCCGCCAAAGAAGCGTTTTTCAAGGCCTTAGGCAGGAAAGCTGATTGGCATGAGGTGTGGATTGAGAAAGATAAAGAAGGCAAACCGCGCCTTCAATCTTTACTCTTACCTGCCGGCTCACACGCGGAAGTCTCTATTGCTCATTCCGGAGATTACGCCGTAGCCGTGGTGATATTAAATTTCTTATGACAACACTTCTTGATCTGTTGAAATCTTTTCAAGATCGCGGCGGCAAGACCGCTTTTGTGTATCGCACCGGCGTGCGGCGATTTACTTATTCCTACGGAGATCTTTACCAACTGTCTCTTAAGATGTCGCACTGGCTCCATTCCCAAGGAATTCAAGAAGGAGATCGCGTGGTTTTGTGGGCGCCCAATAGTCCTTGGTGGGCTGTGGCTTACTGGGGGATTTTGGCGCGGGGTGCGATTGTAGTGCCGGTTGATTTTGTTTCAGGCAAGGATCGGGCTTTGAGTATTGCCGATGCTTCGGAGAGTAAATTTATCATTCAGAGTCAGCAAAAGTTGGAAAAAGTTGATGCGGAAAACGCGGTCTTTATAGAGGACTTGGAGTATTTGATAAAAGATTTTCCGGAAACAGGGGAAGAAGTTAAAAAAACTCCGGAAGATATTGCCGAGATTGTTTTTACCTCCGGCACGACCGGAGATCCCAAAGGAGTCGTTTTGACTCACAAAAATATTCTTGCCAACATAGCGCAGCTTGAAAAACATATTTATTTTGATGAGCAATATAATTTTCTTTCCGTCCTTCCGTTATCCCACATGTTTGAGCAGATGGCAGGATTTCTTGTGTCGCTTAGTCAAGGGGCAAAAATTGTCTATTTGCGAGTGCTGAAACCATCCGCGCTCATGGCGGCCCTGGCAGAGGAGGACATTTATACTCTTATTCTTGTGCCGCGTTTGCTTCTTGCTCTGAAAAATTCTATAGAGCGCAAATTTGAGAGCGCGCATTTGGGATCCATTTTCAGATGGTTGCAAAAGTTTGCACGTGGTAAGCCCGAATTTTTGCAAAAAATAATTTTTTATCCGGTGCGAAGAAGTTTCGGGAAAAACTTTAAATTTTTTGTATCGGGGGGCGCGGCGCTTGATCCGGAGCTTTTCAGCTTTTGGCAAAATATGGGTTTTTTGGCGCTGGAAGGATACGGGCTTACTGAGTGCTCCCCGGTGCTGGCCGCCAACCCGCTTGAGACACAAGTTGCCGGATCGGTGGGAAAACCGCTTGAAGGTATTGAGCTTAAAATTCTTGACGGGGAAATTTTTGCGCGAGGAGATAATATATTTCAAGGATATTGGCGAAACGCAAATGCCACACGCGAGATTTTTACCAAGGATCGTTGGTTTAAAACCGGAGATCTGGGGACTATGGATAAAGAGGGCAACCTCTATATCAAAGGAAGAAGCAAAGATTTAATTGTGACCGGAGCCGGGGTAAATGTGTATCCTGACGACGTGGAAAATATTTTGAATAAAATTGAGGGAGTACAGGAGTCCTGCGTCCTTGGCATGGATACCGGCGAGGGCGAGGAGGTGCATGCGGCGCTGTTGTTAAAACCCGGAGCGCCGAAGCCCGAAGATATAATTTTGCAGGCCAATGAGAGGCTGGACCCTACCCAGCGCATCACCGGATTTAGCGTTTGGCCCAAATTTGAATTTCCCAAGACCGCGACCATGAAAATTCAGAAATTTAGAGTAAAAGAGTTTCTCCAGACCAAGAGAGCGGCGCGCTTTCTCGGAGACGTTGATCATCTGATTGCCTTGATAGGTAAAGTAACCGCAAAAAATGCGGAAGAAATAAAAGAGGATTCACTTCTCGTTACTGATCTAGGCCTCACCTCAATCGGTAGACTCGAGCTTGCGGGTTATATTGAGCAGGAGTTCCGGCTTGATTTGGAGGATACCGCTATCAAACAAAATACTAGCGTAGGCGATCTTCGCAAAATAATTCAGAAGCGCGAACGCTACGAAGAAAAAGATCACTTGAGAATGTGGACTAACTCACTCCCGATCAGAATTATTAGGACGATCGTGGACTACTGTCTCCATATTCCGGTAAGGAAGTTTCTTATGGATACGACCATTGAGGGGGCCAAGGGCCTAGAAGAACTCAAGGGTCCGGCACTTTTTATTTCCAACCATGTAAGCTTTTTTGACGCGGGAGTAATTATGTATGCGTTACCGTTTAAGATAAGGAGTCGGTTCGCCACCGCAGCGTGGGAAGAATTTTATTTTGCCAATGCGAAGACAATATTCCAAAAAACTCTTAAGCGGCTTCTATTTGAACATCACACCATTTTTTTTAACGCATTTATGATTTCGCAAGTAAGAGGTTTCAAAAAAACGCTGGAGTTTATGGGTAAATTGATCGACCGGAAAATAAACATCCTTTATTTTCCCGAAGGATCGCGGACGTGGGATGATAAGATGCTGCCGTTTGAGGCCGGGCTCGGCATCGTGGTAAAAGAATTAAAAGTGCCCGTGGTGCCGATAAAACTAAAAGGTCTCGAGAAAGTGCTTCCGCGGGGAGCGGCTTGGCCAAAGCGCGGGAGAGTATCGGTGACTTTTGGCCCGCCACTTTATTTCACCAAAGAGTCGCCGAGTCAAATTAACGAAATTTCGCGAAAGGCGGTTTTAAAGTTATAAATTCATGGATTCCGTTAGGGGCCGCGGTTGCGTTATTTAAATAAAGATTTTATTTCGGGAAAAGGTCAATTTAAATCATATTGTAATATAGCTAACCGTGGGTTAATATAGGAGGAGTTCGTCTATGGGCTCTTTTATTTTTTTTTAAAATATCAGTAGGTACTCATTTTTCGCCGGAGTAGCTCAGCCCCGACGCACTGCTGTATAATTTAAAAAGGTGAAGTCGGGGCTCCGACTAAACGTCGGAGCGGTAGAACCTGCCCGCCATAGCCCGAGCCCCTTTAGTTCAGTGGCAGAACAGCGGTATCGTAAACCGCATACGTCAGTTCGATTCTGACAGGGGGCTAAGGCGATGGCAGGCGGGGCAACTCTTTCGTAAACATGTAAACAGTAGGTCGGTGGTTCAAATCCACTCTCCGGCTATTTCATCCCTCACATAACTATGTGCATAATTCCCAGAGGATTCTCCTGTTCGTAGATTTTTTGGGCGATATAAACAACAGAGATGTGCACAAGGTTATGTGAGGGATTCATTTTTTCCGTCAATGTGTTATACTCATTATATGGACGAATTGCGCGAGAAATTGCAGGCGTTGGAGAATAAAATCCGCGAGCTCGCGGACCGTCTTTGATATTGCAAAAAAGCGCGCGGAAATTTTAAGAATTGAGAGCGAGATGGCTTCCTCCGGCTTCTGGGAGGATAAAGCAAGAGCCGCCGGTCTTAGTCAGGAGCTCGCGCAGATGAAAAAGGAAGTAGAGCGCTGGAGCAAATTGGCCGAGGAGGCCAAGATGCTGACCGAACTCATGCTGGCCGCCGCCGAAGATGAAGATTTGAGCCAAGAGATCAACGAGCGGGCGGATTTTTTAGAAAGAGAAATAAAGACGGTTGAATTTGAGCTTTTTTTCTCCGGCAAGTACGATAAGGGCAACGCGGTTTTGTCGGTTTACGCCGGAGCCGGGGGTAAAGACGCTGAAGACTGGGCCGCGCTTTTATTGAGAATGTACAGCCGGTTTGGCGAAAATAAGGGATGGAAGACCAAAATTATTCATGAGCACTGGGGCGAATATAACGGGCCTGCGGGGTGGGGAATTAAGAACGCCACTATCTTAATAGAAGCGCCTCACGCCTATGGGTATTTAAAAAAAGAGTCAGGAGTGCATAGATTAGTACGAATTTCACCATTTTCTTCGCAATCGCTCCGTCATACCTCTTTTGTTTTGGTTGATGTGATGCCGGAGTTTGTGGCTCCCGAGGAAGTAGAAATAAAACCGGAAGATTTAAAAATTGATTTTTTCCGCTCCTCTGGTCCGGGAGGGCAAAATGTAAACAAACGTGAGACTGCGGTACGCATTACCCATCTTCCCACCGGAATTCAGGTTGCCTCGCAGGTTGAGCGTACGCAGGAGCGCAATCGCGAACTGGCCCTGGAGCTTTTGCGCTCAAGGATATATAGATTTAAACTTGAGCAACAGGAAAAAGAGCGACAAGGCGTGCGGAAAGAAAAAGTCGCGATTGAATGGGGATCGCAAATCCGTTCCTACGTCATGCATCCCTACCAGATGGTAAAAGACCACCGCACCGAAATTGAAACTTCTAATATAGATGCGGTACTGGACGGGGAGTTGGATGAATTTATTGAAGCAGAAATAAAGGTATAAGTTATAGGGTATAAGTTATCAGTTTGTGGCTAACTTTACGGATCTTAAAGTATGGCAAGCAGCACATAGATTTATTCTGGCCGTTTATCAAATAACCAGAAAGTTTCCAATCGATGAAAAGTATGCCTTGGTTCAGCAACTGCGACGTGCCGCTGTATCAGTGGCTGCGAATATCGCTGAGGGTAGCAAACGGCGCTCTCTGAAGGATAAGATCCATTTTTACAACATTTCAGACACTTCTTTAGAAGAGGTTAAGTATTACTTGATTTTGAGCCGTGATCTTTCCTACTATTCTATGAGCGAGTACGAAACTTTAATTAAAGACGCGGAGGAGGTGGGCCGAATGCTCTCAGGACTAATTGGCTCGCTTAGGAAGTAAAGTTTTCGGTTAGAACTTATACCTTAAATCTTATAACTTATATCTGATATGATTTTTTTCGATAACATCTCCAAAATCTATAATCATAGTTCCGTGGCGTTGAAAAACGTCACCCTTCGCATAAAGCCTAAAGAATTTATCTCACTAGTGGGTTCATCCGGCGCGGGCAAAACAACGCTTCTGAAACTTCTCATCCGTGAGGAGGAGCCGAGCGACGGCCGTATTTTTCTTGACGGGCTGGAGGTGACCGCAGTACCCAAAGAAAATCTCCACCATCTGCGGCGCAGGATCGGCACCGTGTTCCAAGATTATAAACTGCTTCCCCTGAAAACGGCTTTTGAGAATGTGGCGTTTGCCATGGAAGCATCCGGCAGACGCGATGATGAGATACAAGAAGACGTTCCGCAGGTGCTAAGCCTGGTTGGACTTGGGGATAAGATCAATAATTTTCCGCATCAGCTCTCCGGTGGGGAAAAACAGAGAGTGGCTATTGCACGCGCCCTAGTCAATCGGCCCGATGTCATTCTGGCCGATGAGCCTACGGGCAATCTTGACCCCATCAATACGTGGGAGATCATAAAACTTCTGCAAAAAATAAATGAGCTGGGGACGATTGTGGTTTTGGCCACGCATGACAAAGAAATAATTAACGCCATTGATAAGAGGGTGATAGTGCTGGACAATGGGGCGATTATTAGCGATAAAGAAAAGGGGAAATATTTGGTCTAGGCGGCTACTTACATGTTAAAAATTACACTGAAGCGCATTGTAAAATACGGCTATCTAAGTTTTCAGAGAAATGGTTGGCTTTCCACCGCCACGATTTTGGTGATGTCTTTGGCGCTTTTTGTTCTGGGAAATTTAATATTTTTGGGGGCGTTGGCTAATACCGTTCTTGTCGCGTTGGAGTCGAAGATAGACATGAGCGTCTATTTCATGCCGGATGCCGAAGAGCAGAATATTTTCGCGGTCAAAAAAGAAATCGAATCGCTCGCCGATGTCGCGGAGGTCTCTTATGTTTCCAAGAACGAGGCCTTGACGGATTTTCGAGCGCGACATAGCGCCAATGCCGTCATCGTCAGTGCCCTTGAGGAGCTTGATGGAAATCCTTTGGAGGCAAGCTTAAATATCAAGGCGCGCGACCCGTCCAATTACGCGTCTATCAGTAATTTTCTTTTGGATAAAAATTATCCGGTCGTGGACAAGATAAATTATTTTGAGAATCAAAAAGTGATTGATCGCCTCGGCGCGGTGTTGGGGACGGTGCGCGGATCCGGAGTCCTACTCGCAGTTTTTCTGGCCTTCGTAGCTATACTGGTGGCCTTCAACACGGTGCGTCTGGCAATCTACACCATGCGGGAGGAGATTGGGATCATGCGTCTGGTGGGTGCTGCGCAATGGTTTATACGCGGGCCGTTTTTGGTGAGCGGAGTAATATATGGAAGTATTGCCGCCGCGGCGGTTACCTTATTTTTTTTCCCGCTCGCTTGGTTTGCTTCACCCAGACTAACTTTGCTTGTGCCAAACTTTGATCTCTTTCAGTACTTTCTCTCAAACTTTTTTGAGTTTTTCCTTATAATGCTTTTTTCCGGCGTGGCCCTGGGCGTTGTTTCCAGCTTAATAGCCATCCGGAGGTATTTGAAAATATAAGCTTGATTTTTCTCAATTTTGCGCTATGATAAAAACGCCTGATAGGGCGTTTTTAAGTTATTCCGGGGTCTGCTAATGGTAGGCATCGTGACTCTGAATCACGCAATCTTGGTTCGAATCCAAGCCCCGGAGTCCTTCGACAAGCTCAGGACCCCCTAGTGAAAAATATTATGTATTATGTCTATATTCTTCTTTGCGACCAGAAAACTTTTTATGTGGGAATGACGGATAATCTGGAAAGAAGATTATTGCAGCATCAAAGAAAAGAGTCCCCATATACCAAAAAGTTTTCTGAAGCTGTAGTTGTATACAAAGAGAATTTTACTAATTTTGTTAGTGCCGAAAATAGGGAACTGCAGCTGAAGAAATGGAGTATCGCAAAGAAGAAGGCTTTGATATCCGGTAATATAAATTTGTTACGTAGGTTAAGTAGGGGGTCCTGAGATTGGCGATGATAGTCCGGGATGGGTGAAAATGGTGAGCTTGCCGAATCCATCCAAGTCCCGGAGTCCTTCGACAAGGCTACGGAATAGTAAATTATGCATTAGGATATAATAAATTCATCTTCTTATGAAACGTAGATTATGGCTGGGGTTAGCGCTGGGACTTGTGGTGACCGCGCTCTATATTGTACGCCGTCCGCTGCAGGAAGTAGGCGTTCCTTTTGATCCTTATGTCGCCGCGCTCATCGCGATTCCGGTTGTTTTGCTTACGCTCCGGAAAATCTCTTTGGCGGATATGGGGATTATCAGTTTAGGGAGCCCGGCGTACGGACTATTTTTCGTGTTGCTTCTCCCGGGCATTTTATATCTGCGCCTACGGCTTATGGGAATACCGTTTGAGTTGGCGCCATACGCCTCCTCACTCGTCATCGGCTCTTTGGCGGAGGAATTTTTCTTCCGGGGATATCTGCAGAAAGATTTTGAAAAGGATTCCAATAGAGCGGTGAGCTTTATCCTTACGAACGTACTTTTTACTTTGGTTCACATTGTGAAAGGTTATAGTTTGCTCCCGTCGTTGGTGATCTTCGTCGTAGGATTTTATTTCAGCTTTGCGCGTCATGAAAAAGGTGGCGGCGCGCTTGTCTATCCGATGGCAGCCCATGTCCTCTACAATATTGTTGTTTCTTCAATGCCGCGAGTGGGCAGCTAGTCCGTTCAGAGCGTTTTTATTGAGTTTAGGGATTGAACCAGGTAAGATTTATAAGATATAAATTAAGATATCTATAAATAAACATTATGAAATATCTTGTTATCGTTACCATATTAACAATAGTTGTCGGCGTAATAGTATTTTGGAGTCGATCAGAAACATCGGTCGAAAAAGGGCCGGAGAAGGATCAGGTCCTTGGCCACGAAGAGCCAAAGAAAGAGGTTGAAATGTCCATAAAAACGTCCAGCGGTTTGTTAATAGAAGATATAAAAGTGGGAAGCGGAGCGGAAGCGAAGCCCGGAAACATCATCTCGGCGCACTACACGGGTACATTAGTAGACGGGACCAAATTTGACAGCTCCGTAGATCGCGGCGAGCCGCTGTCATTTACTTTGGGTGTGGGGCAGGTGATTAAAGGTTGGGATGAAGGGATTGTAGGAATGAAAGTTGGAGGAAAAAGAAAGCTTATCATACCGCCGGAACTCGCGTATGGCGCGCGCGCCATCGGATCAATTCCGCCCAACTCCACTTTGATTTTTGAAGTAGAGCTTATGGGAGTTAAATAATTTTATGAAAGAAATTGCTGTTTTCGGAGGTGGTTGTTTTTGGTGCACCGAGGCGGTGTTTGGAGAACTTCGCGGAGTAATTTCGGTTATGCCCGGATACGCGGGCGGGACAAAAACAAATCCGACCTATGAGGAAGTATGCTCTGGTAAAACCGGACATGCGGAAGTCATAAAAATTGAATACGACCCCGGGAGAATCAAATTTACCGATCTGCTCACGGTGTTTTTCGCGACCCACGATCCTTCAACTCCGAATCGGCAGGGTAATGACGTTGGGACGCAGTACCGTTCGATAATTTTGTATACAAATACGGAGCAGAAAAAACAGGCGGAAGAATTTATAAAGAAATTGAACGAATCAAGTCCGGAAGGCAAGCCGATAGTTACCGAAATTAAACCTCTGGAAAAATTCTATGAGGCCGAAGAATACCATCGTGAGTATTATAAGAAAAATTCCGCACAACCTTATTGCCAGATAGTAATCAACCCTAAACTTGAGAAATTGCAAAAAGAGTTTGCCGATTTATTAAAATCACATGCCAGAGGATAACATTAAAAAAGACGACCTGCCTCCTGCCCGCGCAGGCGGGGCGCAGGCAGGAGAATTAGACCCTGAACTTCACCGGGTAGCGCGGGAGAAAGGAACTGAAGCGCCGTTTAGCGGAAAGTACGTAAATACGCATGACAAAGGGATGTATAAGTGCGCCATTTGCGGGGCAGAACTTTTCTCATCGGACACTAAGTTTGATTCCGGAACCGGCTGGCCTAGTTTTTCCGAACCGGTTAACTTGGAAAATATTGAGCTGCGAGAAGATTTAAGCCAAGGCGTGAGAAGAACCGAAGTTTTGTGCAAAAAATGCGGAGCGCATTTGGGACATGTTTTTGATGATGGGCCGGAAGATAGGCGCCTGCCTGCCGGCAGGCAGGGCAAAAGATACTGTATAAATTCGGTATGTCTGGAGCTTGAAAAGCATGATTAAACGGGTAAAGTTAAATAGGATGGATTATAGAGAAGATCAAAAATTGGTCGCGGACTATCTCGCGGGCGACAAAGAAGCGCTGGAAATTTTAATTAGCCGATATCTACGTTCAATTTATAGATTTTTATATAGATACGCGGGTAACGTACACGATGCAGAGGATCTTACTCAGGAAGTTTTCGTAAAAATATGGAGAAATCTAAAAAGATTTGATCAGGACAAAGGATTTAAAACTTGGATTTTTTCAATTGCCAAAAACACGGCCATCGATTTTCTCAAAAAGTCCCGATCCGCCTCTGGCGGGAAGAAAACTATTCTGTTTTCTGAATTTTCCGCCCGAGGCGGATCCGCCTTTGGCGGAGAAAACGAAGAGGGAGAAAACGTATTTTTAAGTATTCTGCATGATAAAGCCCCGTTGCCGGATGAGCTGGCGGCGCGCAAGAATATAGGTAAAATGCTTGAGGACGCGTTAAACCTCTTGTCTCCGAGATATAGCGTTGTTTTCAATATGCATTATGACAACGGGCTTACCTTCCGGGAAATAGCGGAATCGTTGCAGGAACCGCTTCATACTGTAAAGTCGCGGTACCGACGAGCTCTCGCCCTGCTTAAAAATTTGCTTTCAGAGTCCTAAAACGTTCCAAGCTCGGTCAAACAACATTCTCATATTCTTAAGAATATGAGAATGTTGTTTAGCTGATTCAATACGCCACCCGGGTGGCGTATTGAAGAATCGTTCCAAAAACATCCTTATAAACTGGAGTTTGTAGGGGTGTTTTTATTGCACCAAAGTGCACCCTTTTGTCGTATTAGATAGTATGGGACGAGATTTTGAGAAGCCTTTTTCTCATCTTGAACCGCCGGAGCCGCCGGCAGGGCTTTTAGTAAAAGTTATGGATCGCATCCGTCGGGAGGAATCTTTGCTCATGCGTAGACGGCTGATCCTTTTTTCGGCGGCCGTCCTGTCCTCCGCCGGCGCGAGCGCTTGGGCGCTCAATTCCTTTTGGGCCGAATTTGTACAATCCGGGTTCGCCCAGTTCCTGTCTTTATTTTTTTCCGACTTTGGATTGGCGTTTGCGAACTGGCAGGATTTTGGGTTCGCCCTTGCCGAGTCAATGCCGGCCACGATCATAACCGCGTTTTTGGCGCCTCTGCTGGTTTTCTTGTGGTCGCTCAAAAACTTTGCTCAAGCAGTGAACCCGGTGAGTAGTATCGGACGCGATAACTAAAGATAATAATATGGATTTTAGCAAACTGTTCCGATCAAAAGTTTTTACCGTAGTCCTTTTGGGTCTGGGAGCGTTTATAATATTATTGGTTATTTTTAAGGCGGGCGTGGCCGTGGGTTTTAAGAAAGCCGGTTTTTCCTACCGATGGGGAGAAAATTATCACCGCAATTTTGCCGGTCCGCGCGGCGGTTTCTTGAAAGATTTGCGCGATCAGGATTTTATGGAGGCTCATGGCACATTCGGCAGTATTCTAAAAATAGACGGATTGACGATTGTAATAAGCGGTAAAGACGGCACGGAGAAAACAATTTTGGCCAACGACAATACCGTAGTGAGGAGATTCCGCGATGAGATTAAATTGTCCGATCTAAAAGAGGGAGATTATATCGTGGTTATAGGATCCCCGAACGATGCCGGACAGATTGAAGCCAAGCTCATAAGAGTTATGCCCGCTCCTTTGGGAGGATCGCGGCCGTTTAAATATAAGAAAATATGATCCGGATGATCACCAAGTTTTTTAGCAGACATGTATTTTTGGCGGGATTCATCGCTTTGATTATAGTCGGAGGCAGCTATGGGATTTATAGGACGTATGCCGGAGAGGGCGAGGAGTCAAGGTATATTCTGGCCGAAGTGGTCAGAGGCACCATTATTTCTTCCGTATCCGGGAGCGGGCAGGTGTCGGCCACCAGCCAGGTTGACGTTAAGGCCAAAGCATCCGGCGATGTAGTTTATGTTGGCGTGCAAGCCGGCCAGTGGGTTGAGGAAGGAAAGTTGCTGGTGGAGCTTGACGCGCGCGATGCTCAAAAATCGGTGCGCGACGCCCAGATAAATTTGGAGAGCGCCAAAATTAATCTTGAAAAGACAAAAGGCCGCCAAAGTGGTGAGTATGTTCTGCGGAGTTCCAAGGAAAAAGCCGAGGATGATCTTAAAAAAGCATACGATGACGGTTTTAACACGGTAGCCAACGCTTTTCTCGATTTGCCCGGGATCATATCCGGCCTTAAAAATCTGCTCTTGGGAGAAGATTTTGGCGGGAGCCAGTGGAATATGGATTACTATTCCAATGCCGCCAAAGAGTATGATCCCAAAGTAGTTTCGTTCAAAACAAGCGCCTACAGCGCTTATCAGGACGCGCGCCAAAAGTACGACGACACTTTTGCCGAGTATAAAGCAACGTCCCGCTTTTCCCCGCCGGAGGATTTGGAGGCTTTGATCAATGGTTCTTACGAGACCACCAAATCCATGGCCGAGGCGGTAAAGAGCGCCGATAACCTGATACAGTTTTATAAAGATATTTTTGCGCAAAAAAATCTTAAGCCAACCGCTCTGGCTGACACGCATCTGAACTCCCTTTCCGGCTACACCGATAAGACCAATAAACATCTTTTAAATCTTCTTTCCGCCAAAAATACCATCCAGACCGATAAGGAGGCCGTAGCCGGCTCGGATTTGGATTTGGCCTCCCAGGAGCTTACGGTGAAACAGAAAGAGAACGCGCTTCTGGATGCTCAAGAAAGATTAGCCGATTATTTCGTACGCGCGCCTTTTACCGGAACGGTGGCGAAAGTAAATGTGAAGAAAGGCGAATCTATTTCCGGCAGCGCGATAGCCGCGACCATAATCACCGCCAAACGTACTGCCGAAATTTCTCTTAACGAAGTGGATATAGCGCAAGTGAAAATCGGCCAAAAAAGCACTCTTACTTTTGACGCGGTGCCGGGTCTTGGTATCGCGGGGGAAACCGCGGAAGTAGATACCATCGGCACCGTCTCGCAAGGCGTTGTTTCCTATACCGTCAAAATATTTTTTGACACGCAAGACGAGCGGGTTCGCCCCGGCATGAGTGTCGCAGCCGCCATCATCACTGACGCTAAACCGGATGTGCTTATGGTCCCTAATTCGGCTGTGAAGCAACAGGGAGAAAATCAGTATGTTGAAATGCCTGATGATTCGGATTTAAACGGGCTGCAAAATGTCAGGAGTTCTTTTGGGGTTACGTTTGCAAAATCTCTGCGTCGCCAGATGGTCGAGGTCGGGGTTTCCAATGATGAATTTACGGAGATTCTCTCCGGACTTGAAGAGGGAGATATCGTGGTATCCAACACCATCGCCGTTCAAAAAACCGCAGCCAGCGCCCAGCAGCAAAATTCTTCGTTCAGGATCCCCGGACTTCCCGGAGGCGGAGGTGGCGGTGGAGGATTTAGACGGTAAATTCGAAGCACGAAGCACGAAATCCGAAACAAACCATGATTGAATGTGAAAACATAGTTAAAATTTACCAGAACGGAGAAATAGAAACTCAAGCGCTCAAAAATATTTCGTTCAAAATCAACGATGGAGAATTTATCGCGATTATGGGGCCGTCTGGTTCCGGCAAGTCCACGCTCATGCATATTTTGGGGTGTCTTGATACGCCGACTAGCGGTACGTATTTTTTAGACGACAATGATGTGTCCAAGCTTTCTGATGATGAATTGGCCGAGATCCGCAACCGCAAAATAGGATTTGTATTTCAGGCCTTTAATCTTCTGCCGCGCTCATCCGTCCTCCGCAATGTGGCGCTTCCGCTTGTTTATGCGGGAGAGAAAAAAGACAGGCGCGAGGAATATGCGGTTGCGGCTCTCAAGGCCTCTGCTTTCCCCGAAAAATTCTGGCAGCATTTTCCTAATCAGCTGTCAGGAGGCATGATGCAGCGGGTGGCGATCGCGCGGGCGCTGGTCAATAATCCCTCGTTAATTTTAGCCGACGAGCCTACTGGAAATTTGGATACTAAAACCGGCGAGATCGTGCTGGATACTTTTCAAAGACTTCATCAGGAGCAAGGCCGCACTATTGTTCTAATCACCCATGAGCCGTATGTTGCCGAGCATGCCCAGCGTATTATCCATATCCGCGACGGGGAGATTGTGGAAGATGGCAAAAATCATCATCGCCGCGTGGTAAATTATGATAGTCAAGAAGTATAAGAAATACCACAGAGGATATTCTATTCCAATATTCTTGAGAATATTGGAATAGAATAAGAGCATCGCGTGCTATGAACGTACAAGACATACTTCAGGAGACATATATGGCGCTTTTGGCCAATAAAGTGCGGTCAGGCCTTACTATTCTTGGAATTGTTATCGGTATTGCTTCGGTAATCGCTATGGTCTCCATTGGTCAAGGCGCGCAGGGCGCGATTCAATCAAGCATTGAGGGACTGGGGTCCAATCTCCTTACGATAATCCCCGGATTTATACAGCCCGGACGAGGCATCGTGTCTTCCGGCCGTGGAGCCGCGCAAACCTTAAAAAATGAAGATATTGAAGTGCTTAAGCAAGTACCCGGTACGGTTTCCGTATCGCCGGAATTCAGCCGCCGTTTTCAAATCACTTCTACGGCAGGCAATAACACCAACTCCACGGTCATTGGCGTGGTGCCGGAGTATCAATCGGCGCGTAATGTCTCCACGGCCCAAGGGTCTTTTATCACCGACGGGCAGTTAAGAAGTTTGAGCCGCGTGGCTGTGCTGGGGCCGACGGTGGCAGAAGATCTTTTCGGAGATACGGAGCCTTTGGGAAAGACCATCCGCATCAACAAAGTGAATTTTAAGGTTATTGGCATCTTGCAGACCAAGGGTAGCGCGGGCTTTTTTAACCCGGATGATACCCTTTTTGTTCCGCTTACCACCATGCAAAAAATTCTTGCCGGTGTGGATTATCTTTCTACGATCTCCATAAGTGTTGAGGATAAGGATCGGATGACCGAAGTGCAGGATGAGGTTACGGCCGCGCTAGTTGCCAAACATCGCGTTGATCCGCAAAGCCCTGATTTTTCTGTGGTATCGCAAGCCGATATTTTGGGAACGCTCACGGCAGTCACCACCACCTTTACCATTTTTTTGGCATCCATTGCGGGAATTTCGCTGCTGGTGGGCGGCATCGGAATTATGAATATGATGCTTACCACCGTTACCGAGCGCACTCGCGAGATCGGACTTCGCAAAGCCATAGGCGCCAAAAGCCGCCATATCTCCATTCAGTTTCTTGCCGAAGCGGTCATGCTTACGTTTCTTGGCGGAGTAGCGGGGATAGTTTTGGGTTGGGCGATTTCGCTTGCGGTTTCGCAGTTCGCCGGCAGTACCACTAAGGTGTCGCTGCAATCCATCGTTCTGGCTTTCGGAGTGTCGGCGGGGATCGGAATAATTTTTGGATATTATCCCGCCCGCCGCGCTGCCTCGCTAAATCCTATTGAAGCATTACGTTACGAATAATTATTAGTTAAAACACAAAGGGCATATGCAAAAAACATTAATGGCTATTTTGTTGACTGCAGTAGTAGTTGGAGGCGGATCGTTTTGGGGTGGGATCAAATACGGGCAAAGCGCAAAATCCGCGGCTGGGCGAGGAGGGGTTGCCAATTTATCTTCTGAAGAACGGCAACAGCGGCTCCAAGAGTTAGGCGCTGGTGTCGGCGGCTTCCGCGGAGGAAGAGGTGGAGGACAAGGAGGTAGCGGCTTTACTTCCGGAGAAGTTATCTCCAAAGACGACAAGTCAGTTACCATTAAACTTCGTGATGGCGGCTCGAAGATAGTTTTCTTGTCTGGTTCCACAGAAGTTTCAAGATTTGTGGAAGGTACGTTGAGCGATCTTGAGATCGGCAAAAATATTTCGGTAGACGGCACCGTGAATTCGGACGGAAGCGTTACGGCGCAGACGGTTCAATTAAGACCAGTACCGAATCGCGCTCAGTAATGTTTTCTGCAGCACTCGTTCTAAAAAACGGCCAGCAATTTTGCTGGCCGTTTTTAATCGTGGAACATTATGGTATAAATAGTTAATGGAATTTTTGGGTTTTGACCTCATATCTCTTATCCGCGCCGCCGGATATCTGGGGCTTTTCGGAATCATTTTCGCCGAATCCGGTCTCTTCCTTGGGCTCTTTCTTCCGGGCGACTCGCTGCTTTTCACAGCCGGGCTTCTGGCCTCACAAGGATATTTCAATATCGCGCTTCTTATCGCATGGTGTTTTGTCGGCGCGGTTTTGGGCGTGAGTTTCGGCTACTTTTTTGGACAAAAGATAGGGCCGAGGATTTTTGCCAAAGAGGACTCGCTACTATTTCATAAGAGTCATCTTGAGCGGGCAAAGAATTTTTACGAAAAATACGGCGGCATCACCATTGTGCTGGCCCGTTTTATTCCGGTCGTGAGAACCTTTGTACCGATTCTTGCCGGAGTGGGCAGGATGCGTTACTCCTCTTTTCTCTTTTACAACATTGTTGGCGGAGCGCTTTGGGTGGCGGGGTTAATATTACTAGGTTATTATTTAGGCACTTTTATACCGAGCATTGATCGCTATCTTCTACCCATTGTTTCTGGCATTATTATTCTTTCCGTGCTTCCTCCGTTGATAGGCGTCTTGCGCGCGCGGAGTAAAAATAGTTATGAGTGATAACGACGCAAAAAAACCTACGAAATTTTTCGGGCTATCGCGAAACGTGATTTCCATGGGCGCGGTGAGTTTCTTGAACGATCTCTCCTCGGATATGATTTTTCCCTTCATACCGATTTTTCTCACCTCGGTTCTGGGAGCGACGGCTACTTTCGTGGGACTGGTGGAGGGAATCGCGGATGCCACTGCGAGTGTTCTGAAAATTGTTTCCGGCAGGTTATCTGATCGTTGGAAAGTGCGAAAGCCCTTTGCGGTTTTTGGTTATAGCCTCTCGGCCATCGCCAAGCCAGTGCTCGCTTTAGCAACCCTTCCCTGGCACGTTTTGGCAGTACGATTTATTGACCGGGTGGGCAAAGGCACGCGCGATGCACCCCGCGATGCCCTGATTAGTTTCTCAACCGAGAAAAAAAACGTGGGGCGAGCGTTTGGCTTTCATCGTGGAGCGGATACTTTGGGCGCGGCACTCGGGCCTTTGGTCGCTTTTGCGATTCTGCCGTTCCTCGGCGGAGCGACCGCATCAGGGCTCCGCTCGCTTTTCCTCCTGTCTTTTGTGGCGAGCCTATTTGCCGTGCTTATACTTCAATTTTCAGTGCGTGAAATAAAAAATCACGACGTTGCGGAAGCAAGACCTAAATTTGAATTTCGTTATCTCGGCCTGCCCTTCATTATTTTTCTTATTGCCGCCACCATCTTTGCTCTTGGCAGGGCCTCGGAGGCGTTTTTGCTTCTTCGGGCAAGGGATTTGGGCGTGGCCTTGGCGCTTCTGCCCATTATTTATTTTGTGTACAATATCACTTTGGCTGTTTTTGCCACGCCCGCGGGAATACTTTCGGACAAAATCGGACACCGCAATACGTATATGATCGGCATGCTTATTTTCTCGGGCACCTACTTCTTATTCGCTCAAGCAACATCGCTTTGGGTGATCTGGGCGCTTTTCGCTATGTACGGATTTTATAGTGCGTTTACCGAAGGCGTGGGTCGCGCGATTGTAGCGGATTTGATTGAGGAGCGTTGGCGCGCGACGGCCTACGGGATGTATAACGCCTTCACGGGCTTTGCTCTTCTGCCCGCCAGTCTGGTCTTTGGATTTTTATGGGATCGCTGGGGACCGGCATTTTCTTTTCGCTATGGCGCGATTTTGGGCCTGGCGGCATTTGCGATTTTTCTTTTTTTGAGAGTTGGAAATCACACGAGGTCGCGTTTGTCATCATAGTTCCAGATACAATTAAGAGAAAATAATAAAGACATCAAGCGTTGCTTGATGTCTTATCTTCCTTGCCCTGTTTTTTGGAATCTTGCTTGCGCTATCGCGAGAGCGGCATTCAGAAAGCGTTTTGTCGGCTCATCAAGTGCTTCAAAGTGTTGTGACCATAATTCCGCTATATTTTTCGGCAAATTCCATTCTTCATAGCGCGGGCTTGTCGTTTCCACGCAACCCGTAGTACAAAGGGCGTTTAAGAACTCTTCGAGTGCTTGGCATTTAGGGTATAGCCTGTCCCAGTCAAAGAAAAGGTCATGAAGGAATCTCGGCTTATCTGCTATTTCTGGTGTCTCCTTTAGGTCATAAAACGCGAGATGCCACTGATAATGTTTTCGGAAAGAAAATGGCACGCCGTTTCTATGTAGCAGGAGGAGGAGGTACCTAACGCAATCGCCAAGCCCTAGCTCCATTTTATTCCTCCGTTTCTGTGCTCTTTATTTAAGAATTACTACATTTGTCAGTTGATTGCAACAGGGGACTCTACAAAAATTTTACAACGGGATATACTTAAAGTAGGGATGAAAGAGAACGGCTTTGGACTCATTGAAATTGTTGTTGTAACCGCGATAGTTACCACGGCGCTTTTTGCGTTTCTGCAAGCGGGTACTTTGGCCGTCAGGCTCTTGCGTGCCGAGAAAGAAAATTTGGAAGCCATCCTTCTTGCTCAAGAATCCGTGGAGGCGGCACGTCTGCTTCGCGATGAATCGTGGAGCGCCAATATCGCGTCTTTGGCCAACGCCGCGAATTATTATCCGGTATTTGAAAACGGCAAGTGGAAGCTTTCCTCAATTTCTCCGGGCCTTGTAAACGGAAAGTATACGCGGCTGGTGATTTTGGACGAAGTGCGCCGTGACGCGCAGGATAAAATAAGTTCTTCGGGAAGTGTTGATACCAACACCAGAAAAGTTACCGCGCGCGTTAGCTGGAGTACAAAACAAACTGAACTGGTGACTTATATTGCTAATTTCCCGGCATCGCTTTCCTGGCCGCAGGAGACAAAGACCATTTTTTTTGAAGATGCCACTACGGACGCAGACCTTGCTAATTTCCCTTCCAATAACTCCGGCAATGGTGATCCCGCGCAGGGGTTTACCACCGCGGGCAGCATAAAAGTAACTAAAGTTGAACTTTATTTACGGCGTACGACTTCTGCTCCCTCCAATATTTACGCGGAGCTTAGGGCATCTCCTACGGGCACAATTTTGGGCACTTCCAATGCGATCACCTCATCTACCGTATCCACCAGCAGTCAGGCCTGGGTTGAGTTCAGATTCCCGGACCAGGTTTTGCTTTCAGCTTCTACCAAGTACTATATTCGTCTGCGAAGCGCTCCATCATCCACCGATGCCGGAAGCGGGTCGCAAGGAATTCTGAATTGGGGGTATGCGCAGTCATCCGGCAGTCCTTACGGAGGGCATGGGAATGAAGCGCGCCGTTACATCGGACGTCTTTCCAATCCCAATGATACGGGGCAGGAGCTTGATCAGTATGATTTTGGGTTTCGCATATTTGCCTTGCAATGACTACGAATAACGAATCTTTACGAATGTACGAACAATTCGTAAATTCGTACATTTCGTAATTCGTAGTAGGAATTGATTTTTATGAAATGGAATAAAGGGATGACTTTAATCGAAATCCTCGTCTATGTGGCCCTTTTGGGCATGATCGCGGTTTTTGTTTCCAACTCTCTGATACAGCTCTCTGATGTTTACCAAAGAGCGCGAGCCGATCGGGAAGTTATTTCCAACGCTCGGCTCGTGCTGGAGGCGGTAAATAAATCCGTGGCGCAGGCGCAGGAAATTTACACGCCAACCAGCAGATTTAATACAAATCTGGGCCAGCTCTCGCTAGCCACCGCTATAGGAGCTGACGCGAATCACGCATCGGCTTATGCGGATTTTTATGTTGATAACGGCAGGTTTTTCACGCGCCAGGAAGGACAAGGAGAAGCACCCATTTCGGCGTCTTCAGTAAAAGTGGACCAATTTTTGCTGGAGCGCGTATCTATGGGAGTGGGCCGTGACGCGGTGAAAATTACGCTGGTTGTCTCTTCCTCCAGAGGTAAATTTTCTTCGTCCACGACTTTGAATTCGACGACGGTGGTAAAGGGAAATTACTAGTATGTCTACGAAATACGAATTTATTATGAAATTACGAAAAAAGATAAAAAATATTTTCGTATTTTCGTACTTTTTAGTATTTCGTAGCCAAGAAGGCTATGCTGCCCTGACCCTTACTATTATTACCGTGATGGCGTCCCTCACCATAATCGGCGGATTTACTTTTTTTGCTTTTCAGGAAGTTAATACCAATCGGGCATTCACCAAATCTATAGAATCGCATTATATTTCCGAAGGCGGAATTGAGGACGCGGTATACCGGATAGCCGCGGGAAAGCAGATCGGCTCGTCGGAGACGCTTACGGTGGGCAGTGGAGTCGCGACCATTTTGG
>JACPMG010000023.1 GCA_016186095.1 Candidatus Sungiibacteriota bacterium
CAACGAGAACGGCAATGATGCCGAGAGTCCGCAGAAGATTCTGTGGCGTCCCGGCCAGCCAATTCAGCCATGCATTCATCTCCGCGCCTCCTTTCGTCAATTGGAACTGTAACTATATTATACCACCATTTATAGCTAAAAGTCAACCCCACACATAACTTACACTGCGCAAGGCGCGAATCTACTTGTGTAAGTTATGTGTGGGGTCAAATGCTCTACATCTTCACCCACCAAAATTTTGCCTAGCAAAACTTAGGCGGGCAATCCGGCACTATGTTATATATTTTCACAGGTAACGGCAAAGGCAAGACAACTGCGGCTCTGGGGCAGGCCGTGCGGGCTGTTGGCGAAGGGAAAAAGGTCTTGATGGTCCAATTTATCAAAGGGCCGTGGAAGTCGGGTGAGGACGATGTTGAAGTTACACAGAAAGGCGTCATTCTGAGCGAAGCGAAGAATCCCAGAGATCCTTCGGTCGCTTCACTCCCTCAGGATGACAAGCGCGGCATATTTAAGTTGGTAAAAATGGGCAAGGGTTTCGTGGGAATTATGGGTGACAAGCTACCGCGCGAGGAACATGAAAAGGCCGCGGAGGAAGCGCTTGAGTACGCGCGAAAAGAAATTGAAGCAGGCAATTGGGATATAGTAATTCTTGACGAAATCAATAACGCCATTTCTCTCGGTCTCGTCGCCAAAGATAAAGTTTTAGAACTATTAAAACTTAAACCTGATAACTTACACCTGATTTTTACCGGCCGCGATGCTCCGCAGGAATTTATTGACCGTGCTGATTTGGTCACCGAGATGCGGGATAGCAAACATCCGTATAACAAGGGAGTAAAAGGAAAGAGGGGGCTTGAGTACTAATTGAAAAAGTATTTATGTTTGTTACACTTCCGCTATGACCAAATCGCGGATTTTTTTATTTTTGCTCCTGTCTTTTATCGCGGGCATCGCTGTGCGCTCGTTTCTCCCCGTACCTTATTTTTTGATGTGGCTGGGACTGGTT
The DNA here is from genome assembly GCA_016186095.1 of Candidatus Sungiibacteriota bacterium. Lineage (GTDB taxonomy): Bacteria > Patescibacteriota > Minisyncoccia > Sungbacterales > HO2-52-23 > JACPMG01. The sequence continues at coordinate 1,007 of JACPMG010000023.1, forward strand.
GGCTCTTTGGCGGTTTCCTCGACGGGAATTTTTCGTAGGCAAAAAGTCATAGTAGTATATGGATTTCTCGTCGTGGCATTTTTAGCGGGCATTTTCCGGTTTGATCAAGTTGAGCAGTCGCGGCCTGATCTTTCACTATTTTACGGTAAGGCGCAGGAGATGGCCGGAATTGTCGTGGAAGATCCGGAACGTACGGAAAAAGTAGAGCGCCTCACTCTGAAGGTTTCTGCGGTTGACTCGAGAGATGTTATGCCATTTCTGGCGTTGGTGACTTTGAGAAAATATCCGGAGTACCATCTGGGAGATGAGCTGCGAGTCCGGGGTATACTTGAGCGGCCGGAAAACTTTTCCGACTTTGATTATATTTCTTATCTTTCGCGGCAGGATATTTATAGCACCGTGTCGTTTCCGATTATCGAGAGGGTCGGCGAGGGCAAGGGGAGCAAATTGAAGCTTTGGCTCTCAGGTATAAAGCATTCCTTTGAAGCAAAAATTGACCGGGTTCTAAATGAGCCGCACGCGGCGTTTCTTAAGGGGCTTTTGTTGGGAGAGCGCAGTTCGCTTCCGCCGGATCTTGTGGAAAATTTTAAGCTGACCGGAACTTCGCATATTGTTGCTTTGTCCGGCTACAACATCACCATGGTCGGCAGATTTTTTACCGCCGGGCTCCTCCTGCTCACGGTGCCTTTTCAGTTTTCTTTTTGGCTGGCAATTTTTGGCATCGGACTTTTTGTTTTGATGACCGGAGCTTCGGCCTCGGTGGTGCGCGCGGGAATTATGGGTATTTTGGTGCTGGTGGCCCGGCGCGAGGGAAGAATATATCATATGACCAACGCCCTGGCTTTGGCCGGAGCGGCCATGATTTTTCAAAATCCCAGAATTCTTCGTTTTGACGCGGCGTTCCAACTATCGTTCCTGGCCACCCTGGGTCTGGTTTATCTTTCCCCGCGCGTTGAGCTATGGTTGGATAAAGTTAGCTCGCGGATGGCATTGGCTCGGGGGAAGATTCTTTTGAAAAAGGATCCCCTTGCCGAGCGCAGCAAACTTTTTCCTTTCAGGAGGATTTTAATTGAGACGCTTTCCGCCCAACTCATGGTACTCCCGCTTCTTATTTATCTTTTCGGGCGCGTATCTATAATAAGTCCGATCACCAATATCTTAGTGCTTATAGCCGTGCCTTACGCGATGGCTACCGGTTTTGCTACCGGAATTGCCGGGTTTTGGTGGGAGCCGTTGAGTAGATTGCTGGGCTGGATAACATGGGTTTTGCTTGAGTATCAGATAAGAATTATAGAATTTTTTGCGAAAGTTCCCGCCGCTTCCATAAAATTTGAAAAATGGATGGCGGTGCTTGTTTTCACGGTTTATCTGACAATTTTTTGGCGGCTATGGAGAAGATCAAGAAGAACGCAAAATTAATCTCCCTTATTATTTTAGGCGCACTAGCTGTCGTTATTTGGTACGCGGTTTTCTATTTGGAGGGCCGCCAAAATCTTCTGGTATCATTTTTTGATATCGGGCAGGGGGACTCTGTTTTTATCGAGGTGCCCAGCGGGAACCAGATTTTGGTTGATGGAGGACCAAGCGATCGGATTTTGGCAAAACTCGGGCGCGCTATGCCCTTTTGGGACCGCTCCATTGACCTTTTGATTCTGACGCATCCGCATGCCGATCACGTGACGGGGCTATTTGAGGTACTTAAACGATACGATATAGGAATGGTACTTGAGTCGGGCGCGGAATACAGCACGCCCGAATATAAAGAGTGGCACGAACTTCTGCAAAAGAAAAAAGTTCCGGTGGCGATTGCGCATGCGGGCGAGAAGCTGATTCTCGGGAAAGGCACCATACTTGATGTTCTCTCGCCGTGGGACAATTACGTGAGTGTTTCTTTGAAAAACCCGCATGATGCCAATATCGTCGGCCGGCTTACTTATGGGCAGAATTCGATCCTGCTTATGGGCGATGCCGAGAGGCCGATTGAACAAAGATTATTATTTGAGTCCCTTAATTCTAAATTCATAATTCTTGATTCTGACATTTTAAAAGTTGGCCATCACGGATCAAAAACTTCGTCTTCGGAAGACTTCTTGCGCGTTGTATCGCCGAAGGTCGCGATAATACAGGCAGGCCGCAAAAATCGCTACGGTCATCCTACGCAGGAAGTTCTTGACCGTCTGGCCGCGGTTGGCGCGAAAATTTTGCGAAATGACTTGGAAGGGGATATATTCCTTGCGAGTGACGGCACAAGTTATTCAGTAAAAAGTAAATAAAACGAGCTCCGTGGGGGGCTCGTTATTTTGATCTTTACTTTTCGCTGCTGGGTGGGCCTGGGGAAACCTCTGGTAAAACCGGAGACGTCCGCGACTTTAGGTTCTCTAGAAGAAGATTCATGAGTCCGGCTAGGTCAGCGGTGGTAGCGCAGGAAGTGCTGGCGCAGTCGCCAAGTTCCGCGGGTGCGGGCGAGACAGCTATTCTTGAGAATTGCCATTCGTCTCGGGCCCGCTTCAGCGCTCTCTCATCATCGGAGACGAACACCACGTTTCGCCGCGCAATGTGCAAACCGTCAGTATGTATGGCCAACGCTGATAGCGTTGGGAATACTCTGATGGTGTCTATGCCCTCTGGTAATTGCGCCCCATACATCTTTACTGTCTTAATTCCTCTTTCCGCAAACCAATTCCATCGGTTTCCGCGTGGGGGCAGTTTTATCCCTTGGTTATGCAGATCAAGAACTAGAACCCATTTTGTATTCATCGGAACCTTCCCCCCGAAATTTATTAGTTTTTGTTCTATTTCTGCAACGCAGTAGAGCGCTAGTTTGTTTTTGCCACCTTAATTTGGTACAGTAGCAATATCATATGAAAAGTTTTTCCTTCCCCGTTTTTAAAACCAAAGTTGACGGAGTGCCGCAAAAATTTATGTTGGAGGATCCGGTAGAGCGCCGGAAGTATTTTGATTTAAAAGCCGGGGTGGATATTGAGAAACTGCGCGAGTATTTGCAAAAAGGAAATACATTTGTCGGCTTTCTCTTGGGACCCAAAAACTCGGGCAAAGGAACTTATACTAAACTTTTTATGGAGGCGGTTGGAGGAGAACATATCGCGCATATTTCGGTAGGGGATATCGTGAGAAGCGCTCATAAAGACCTCGGTGACGCCAAGAGTCGGAAAAATATGACGGAATTTCTAAGGCGGCGTTATCGCGGGTTTATTTCCATAGAAAAAAGTCTGGATGTACTTGAGGGTCGTGATACTAAAACCCTCCTTCCCACGGAAATAATCTTGGCGTTGGTGGAGCGCGAGATTGGCAAGCTTGGCCGCAAGGCGATTTTCATTGACGGTTTCCCCAGGAATCTTGACCAAGTTTCTTATTCGCTTTATTTTCGGGCGTTGATGGGATATCGTGATGACCCGGACTTTTTCGTATTTATTGATGTGCCGGAGGCCGTGATTGACGAGAGAATGAAATATAGAGTTGTTTGTCCGCAGTGTCAAACTCCCCGCAATACGAAACTGCTCCGAACCAAGGACGTGGAGTACGATGTAAAAACAAAAAGATTTTATCTTTTGTGTGACAATCCGGCCTGCAGCGGATTCGGGAAAAGCAGGATGTCTGCCAAGGAGGGAGACGATTTGGGAATTGGGGCCATACGCGAGCGGATTGAGGTTGATCAAAAGGTGATGGCTACTCTTCTTGAATTGCAGGGCGCGCCCAAAATATATTTACGAAATTCCGTGCCAGTAGACATGGCTAAAGAGTACATTGATGACTACGAAATTACTCCGGCATATCGCTATGAGTTGGAGGATGACAAAGTTAAAATAGTTGAGGAGCCGTGGACAGTTAAAGATGAGGAAGGGAAAGTTTCGTATAGTTTATTGCCGGCGGCCGTAGCTTTATCATTGATAAAGCAGACCGCTCAAGTTTTGGGGTTGTAGACTTTCTCGCCGCTATGCCTTTTCGGGTACGGCTATCGCCCCGACCAGCGCCGGGGCTCACCTCCGGTTTGCTCCCTTGCTCGCTCACTTCGTTCGCACCATGCCCGCTCGGTCGCAAAAGGCCCCTCAAAGGCATAACGGCTCGGTTAATGTTTATGAAAGCAGTATTTTTTAAAAAGTCAGGCGGTCTGGACGTTTTCCAATACGGCGAACTTCCTACCCCAAAACCGCAAATGGGTGAAGCTCTTGTGCGAGTGCGAGCGGCTGGTCTGAATCGCCTTGATGTTTGGCTACGAGAAGATAAAGAAAACACCCGTAATATCCTCATGCCTCATATCTCCGGCTCGGATGCCGCCGGAGTTATTGAGGAAATAAATGGTGAAAGCTCGTTGAAAGTCGGGCAAGAAGTGGTTTTGAATCCAGCTATTCCCTGTGGTATTTGTTTGCGTTGCAAAAAAGGAGAGTTGTGCGAACTTGTTAAAATTTTCGGCGTCAAAAATCAGGGAAGCTACGCCGAATATATTACTGCTCCAATCTCGCAATTCTATCCAAAGCCCCAAAACATTTCTTTTGCTGAAGCGGCGGCATTTCCGCTAACATTTCTCACTGCTTGGCACATGCTCGTTGGGAGAGCAAATCTGCAAAAAGGCGAAACAGTTTTTGTTTGGGGCGCGTCCGGCGGCTTAGGTTCGTCAGCTATTCAAGTAGCAAAATATCTTGGCGCAAAAGTTATCGCCGCCGCTAAGTCTAAAGAAGATGCAAAACAAATCCGCGAGATTGGCGCAGATGAAATTGTAATTTACACCGAAGGAAATGTTGAGAGTGCGATAAAAAATCTCACAAGTGATCTCGGCGTTGATGTAGTTTTTGAAAGTGTTGGTGAAAAGACCTGGAGTACGACGCTTGCTATGCTTCGCCCTTTCGGTCGTGTCGTCATCGCCGGAACAACAAGCGGCGATATGGGCACGCAAGATTTGAGCGATATTTACGTCCGCCAACTTTCGATCTTTGGAGCGAGGATGGGAACGAAAGAAGAATTTGAGAAAGTTTTAGAGCTTGTCGCGGCAGAAAAACTAAAGCCAATCATTGACAAAACATTCTCGCTCAAAGACGCGGTCGAAGCGCAGAAGCGAATGGTTGAAGGTAAGCATTTGGGCAAAATTGTTTTAGAAATACTATGATTTTAGGCATAGATGAAATTCATAGATTGATAGACGAGATTAAACTTCTCGAAAATCTTTCGGAGAGAGAATTAACCACTCCCGAAGGAGCGGGAATCGATTTACGTTTGGATAAATTATTTCGATTGGAAGGAAAGGGATTTTTGGGAATTGATGAGCGTGAGACCCCCAAAGGAATTTTGGTTGGTGAGTACGACCCGGACAAAAAATCTTCAGTAACATTAAATCCTGGCGACTATTTTCTTACGGAAACCGTTGAGAAACTCAATATGCCGTTGAATCTTCTTGCCATAGTAAAGCCGCGCACCACTCTGCAGCGCTCCGGTATAATAACTCGCGTTTCTGTAGCTCATTCGGGATACTCCGGCACGATCCACCCAGCTCTTTTTAATGCTGGTCCGGTACCGGTAGAAATTGAGCTGGGGGCGCGCTATGTCCATGTCATGTTTTTTGAAGTTAAAGGGAAAAGCAATCCTTATCGCGGCCAGTGGCAAGGGGGACGAGTAGATACCAGTGGTCGCGAAACACAAGTATGAGTGAGGAGCAAAAACTTGACCCGCGTCTGCATTTTGTCGTTGCAACTGCCATTATTGTAAGGGACGGCAAGTATTTGATTGTGAAGAGGGCGCCGAATGAAAAAGCGTTTCCTAACAAATGGTCAGTCCCCGGCGGAAAATTGGTGCTTCATGAATATTCGCATCTCCCCAAGACCACTCCTACTCACCCTCAATGGTATAACGTAGTAGATTTTGTGTTGAGAAAGGAAGTACGCGAGGAGGTGGGCTTAGAAATTGAACGTTCAAAATATGTCTGCGACTTGGTTTTTATAAGACCCGATGGGTATCCGGTGGTCACGTTATCTTACTGGGCGCCATACAAAAGCGGCGAGGTCGTTTTGAATCACGAGCTTAGCGATTTTGCCTGGGTTACTTTGGAGGAGGCGAGAAATTATGATTTCATTGAAGGTATTTGGGACGAAATCAGGCAGGTGGAGGAGATGTCACAAAAAACTTAAACAAAAAATATTTCCGGTGAGCTTAAAAAACGCGCCTTGCGCGTTTTTTAAATTTCTGGTAAGACAACATCAGCTTCTTCCGTCATAAATAAGGAGTTTACAGATGCGCGTGAGATTGAACGGGATGGAAATATCGCTCAGGCGTAAGATCATGCGGGGTAAGGAAAAACAGAGGAAGAGGTTGTGGAGACGCGAGCGGCTTATGATTCGCAGCGGTATGCCGGACACCTATTTCTCTCAATTCATGTTTTCGCAGTTGGGTCTCATGCACTTAATTGCGCCATATTTGCCCAAGGTTATCACCACCGATTTTGGCATTGTGAGGCAAATTCGGCAGTTGATTGCCGCCATGTATAGATTTGAAGGGAAAAGGCCGCCGGAATTTCGCGGGCCTGACGGAAGGACATATTTTGCGTTAGGCCCAACGGATCAGGAGAAAGTATTAGTGCCGTATTCGGGCGGGAAAGACGGAATGTATCATATGTACTGGGCGATGAACGCATTCGGGCCGGAAAATGTGATGGCCGTGCACATCTCGGGCCTAAACCCCGGCAATACTTCGGGCGAAAGAGAGTTCTCGGCAAGACAAGCCAAAGCTTTTGGTTTTCGGCATTTCCGCACAATAGACCTTTTAAACGGCTCTCCCAATATTGGATACGCGGTGATGCGCTCGCGGGATATGTTTATAGTGGCACTTTTGGTTCCACTGGCGCTTGAATTTGGCGCATCAAAAATCATCATTGAAGGATTTGCCGAAGTTTCGCGGACAGAGCCTTTTACCGGACAAGAAAAGAATATGCTCTCGTTCAACAAAGTCCTCCGAGAGTTGAGGATACCCGTGCAGGCGTTTTGGAGAAATGACCGAGAGATGGACGTTGTGCGCGAAATGTTTACGTGGCGTCCGGATTGGATGCCTTTGGTACATAATTGTTTTACTACGCCTAATCGCAAGTTGCATCTGCGGGAAGTATTGTTTAACGGGCGCTACCCGCACTTTCCGCCATACAAATCCCAGTGCGGACTATGCGTCAAATGCCGTATCATCAACTTGTTGGGAAGAATACTTTGGGAGGAGAGTGAGGAGATGAAGAGATTGCGAACGGAGCATAGAGAAGAGGTCGCCCATTTTCTTAAGCGTACCGCCGAGTGGGTACGCCATAAGTGGAAGACGCATCACGACATGATCGGCGGAAGTTTTCTGACGAATTTCCGAGTTGCCGCGAGACTTTATGGCGTCAATCTCGGCGCTTTTAATAAATTTTTGGCCGGAGAGGTTCAGCAAGTAGACTGATTTGTTAAAACAGGTCGCCTATCGGCGGCCAATTTTATTTAAAGGAATTTACAAGTTGTTGACGCGTGTAGGTGGACAAGTTAAAGTTAAATCAGCCCGTTTCTCAAGAAATTAGGCTTTAGGACAATTTATTTCTTTTCGGGATGCTCATATTGTTCTTGCTCTTGGGCAAGTTACTGCGGCAACCCACCTGGACTTACGCTAAATGCCTTGTTTTTGAGAACGGGGCAACAAAATACCCCGCATTTTGCGGGATATTTTGTTTAGAACTCGGGCCGCGGAGAATCACTTAACTTTTAAAATTGTTGCCAGTTGATTTTGAGGAAATAGATGTTTAGGATAGATTGCCGTTAATGGCAACTTGTATTTTTTAACTAATCTTAACTTCTTTTTGAGAAGCGCATCATATTTCTTTACTTCGCCACTAAGACCAAAGAATTCAATCCAATTGCCATCAGTTACAAAATCTGTCGTTAGCCTTTGTCGACCGGGATACGGCACGCTTCTTTTATGTTTTATATTTTTCTCGTAAAGCCAGTCGTCTATAATTTTTTCAGAAAAAGAGTTGCATTTGTGTCCGTCTTTGGATAAATATTGTAGGGCGAACATTACCGGATTTGATTTATACCCCGCTGCTTCTATCGCTTTATTCCAGCTACCAAATCTAAGTCTAGCGGCTTTGGCGCTTAAAAATTCTCTTTTTAAGGGGATACGCCCATGTTTTAGGTAAAATTCTTTAATTTTCCTCATAACTTCTTCGGCTGGCATGATTTGGGATATGTCTTTGCATTTGCGTGAGCAGTAAGAACCATTTTCTTTAAACTCCCGCGCACAATATAAACACTTTCTTATGACCGCTCCCCTTTTAGGATATTTAGAGTTATTTACTATAGCCGCACAAGCTTGAGAACAATACAAAGCCGCACCAAGTATTTCATGGGGAGATCTCGTAAAAACCTTGTCGCAACTCGGCCTAAAGCACGTGAACTTCTGCTGTTTATTTCGAGCTGTTTTTTGACATTCCAAAGAACAATAAGTTTTCCATCCAAACTTCTTCACCTCGTTAATTCTCCCTTGATTTCTATGCACCCTCTTTTTACAGAAATAGCATTTTAAAGCGAGTATCCCCATACTCTAATTTTAGCATTTCCTCGACCCAAAAACCGCCTGACTAAGGTGGTTTTTGGGTCATATGAACTCGGGCTGCCGGGAATCGAACCCGGGCTAAATCGACCCCATCGACTCGTGCTACCTCTACACCACAGCCCGCCTTCGTCCGCTGTAGCGGACTTCGGCGGGTAAAACCCGTTAGTCCGCGAAGGCGGATATCAAATTTTCTTTATCCAGTCAACTATAACTTTCGCAAGCTCTTTTTCTTTTTTGAGAAAACTGTGGTCGGCGCCTTTGATTATTATGCCGGAGAAATTTTTAGTCCTCAGGGCATTTTTTCGGAAGGCCTCCACAATTTTTTTCAAGGGTCGATCAAGGTATTCTTCGCGGGAGCCTACGATAACTGCCAATGGGATTTTGACGCTTTTCAATTCCTTCCATCCCGCTTTGGAATTATAATATGGGAACACATCTTCCGGCTTTCCTTCCTCAAGAATGCTTACGTATCTTTGCGCAGTCCAGATACCGAATTTTTGCGGCACCAGAGACAAGGGAGCTGTCCTTTTCATCTTTTTGGCCAATGCCACCCGACGCCGTATGGTCTCTTTTCCGAACTTCAGATAATCATACGCAATATCGCTCGTTGGGCCCAAAAGAGCGAGCCCCGCTACCCGGGGGTCGCGCATTTTATACATATAGTAGAGCGCTTTGTTTGTTCCTGTTGAGTGTCCAGCAAGGACAACTTTCCGATATCCCAGTTTCTTGGCGAAATTTATCATGGCGCGGATATCAAAAACGCAGTCTTCAAATTTCTCAAAAGCCGTGCCCAAAAGTTCTTTTGGGCCTCGCGCCACAATATCGTGTCCCCGAGTATTAAATTTGAAATAGCCAATCCCGTACCTTGAGCAGAGTGAAGAAGCTTCTTTGATCAATGTCTGTCCGGAGTAAAATCGTGAAGTAAGTCCATGGAGCCAGATGAGCGCTACCTTGCCTTTGTGCTTGGGCTTTACATAAATTCCGTCAAGCGTAATGCCGTCGCTAGTTTTGATTTTGGTGAGAAGTACTGGAATCATGTGTTACACACAAATCCACCAATGTTTATACTAATCCACAAATCACGAATATGACATTCGTGGATTAGTATGCGAGATTAGTGGATTGGTGTGGTGAAGCTTTTATATTCTTTGGCAAGCTCCACAATGTATCTCACCCCCACTCCGGACGCGCCCTTGGAAAGGTACTCGGAATCAACCGTGGTCATGCGCGGGGCTATATCAAAATGCGCCCAAGGAGTTTTTCCGACAAATTGCTCCAAGAACTTGGCGCCTTGTATCGCGCCCCCGTAGCGATCTCCTTTACCGGCGTTGGCAAGATCCCCAAAGGTGCCTTTGATTTCGGGCAAGTACTCATCCCACAAAGGAAGCGGCCACATATAGTCCCCGGAATTCTTTCCGACCTCAACGAGTTTTTCCTGCAGTTTTTCGTCTTTAGTAAAGACCGCCGAGCAGTAACTTCCGAGTGCCACATGCGCCGCTCCGGTCAGAGTTGCCAAATCCACCATGAGTCCGGGTTTATATTTTGTCGCGCCGTAGTAAAGAGCGTCTGACAAAATAACTCTTCCTTCGGCATCAGTATTCAAAACCTCGATGGTTTTCCCGGACATGGTTTTTAGCAAATCTCCCGGGCGATAGCTTGAGCCGGAAGGCATATTTTCTACGGCCGGGATAAGGCCCACTACATTTATAGGAAGTTTAAGCCGTGCTATGGCAGTGATCCCATGGATCACTGCCGCGCCTCCGGACATATCCATGTGCATCTCATATATATACTGATCGGGCTTGAGGTTAAGTCCTCCGGTGTCAAAGGTGACGCCCTTGCCCACAAGTACAAGCGGTTTTTGGCCTTTGGGTCCCCGCATATACTCAAGGATAATAAAGCGCGGTTTTTCATCCGATCCTCGCGCTACGCCAAGCACGCCGCCCATGTTAAGGCGTTTCATTTGTTTCTCATCAAGAATTTTTGCGCGTACCCCGAATTTTTTGGCAGATGTAGTCGCGGCTTGGGCAAGGTGTCTTGGCGTCATATCTCCGCCCGGGGTGTTGGAAAGCTCCCGACAGGCATTTACTTCTTCGCCGACAATCATTCCCTCGCGTATACCCCTTTGTATTTCTAGAAAATCTTTTTTATCGGCGGCAAGATAAATGGTTTTTACTTCCGGCCAGCCGTTTTTGGGCGCCTCTTTATATTTATTGAAATCAAATCCAGCCATGACGGCGCTGGAGGCAAAAATTGAGGCGGCGGCTTTCTTATTGGTCCCGAGGGAAGCTCCGAAAGGAGTCGTTAATTCGGATATTCGTTCTCCCTTGGCGTATTGTACATAGCGGCGCGCGACTAGCTGGTTTTTGCGATAGTTCCATTTTTGTTTGTCTCCCCAGCCAAAGAGGCGGATGCGGTTTATCCGTCCCTTCGGGAACCATACGGATTTCGTTTCCCCCTCGTCCCCATGGAATTCTTTTTTGCAAAGCTCTTTTACCGCCATCTGGTGCGAGGGCGGCAAATATGAAAAAAGCTCCTCCTTTCCGGGCGATTCTTTTTGTCCGCCAGAGGCGGATCCGCCTTCGGCGGAGAACAGCGGCAGGAAAATATTTTTTTGTCGCGCCGCATCTTTCGGCGAGAGCGGTATGATTTTCATCTATTTATGAAGTTTTTTAAGACACTTGGCACAGATTTTCACCCTTTTTCCATGGGCAATTCCCGCCTTCGCTAAAGCTTCGGCGGGCAAGGTTGCCCATTGCAGATTGGGGTATCGCCTTAAAGTTTTGGTCGGGTTATAATGACTGCGGAGGAAAGAGCGTTTGCCTCCCGTCTTTGAGCCTTTTTTGCAGATAACACATACGCGCATAAACACTAATCCACGAATTTATACACTAATCCACGAATCACGAATATGTATTGGTGGATTGGTGTGAGTCATTAGCGGATTTGTGTATAATATCATATTTTTATGGATTCTGCAACTCAATTTATATTTCAGATTATAATCCTGATTTTCTCCGTGGTGATTCACGAGGTCTCGCACGGCTACGCAGCTTTGGCTTTGGGCGATAAAACCGCGCAATATGCCGGCCGCCTTACCCTAAATCCTATTAAACATTTGGATCCTTTTGGCTCAATTCTTTTGCCCATAATCTCCTATATGCTCGGCGGAGTTATTTTCGGATGGGCGCGTCCGGTGCCTTACAACCCTTATAATTTAAGCAATCAAAAATGGGGGCCGGCCTTGGTAGGCGCCGCAGGGCCTGCGGCCAATATTTCTCTTGCCGTAGTTTTTGGGCTTGTAGTCCGATTTTTGCCCAATTTGGCCGATGGCGCGTCAGGCCTTTTCATTTTTAACTTCATGACTATTGCGAGCACGATAGCGCTTTTAAATCTCGTGCTCGCTATTTTTAACCTCGTGCCCATCCCGCCGCTTGACGGCTCCAAAGTTCTTTTTGCGATTCTCCCGCATCAATGGCGCGGAGTGCAGTTTTTCTTGGAGCAGTACGGCCTCTTTTTGCTACTTATCTTTATTTTCTTTTTCGCGCGATGGATTTTTCCGATTGTACTATTTTTGTTCCGGTTTATTACAGGCACCCTACTGTTTTTGTAGATCATGTTTTCCGTCCCCCGCTTTCTCGACAAAATATTACAGTGGTGGTACTTATATCCATAGGATCTTTTTGCGGAGGAGAAATCCATGTGGGTAAATCTTATCACCGCCATTGTTTTCACGATAGCAGTAGTAGCCCTTCCTTTTAGACTACTAGGTTTTTCTCCATGGACCAGCATCGCAATTTCTGGAGCGTGGTTTTTTCTTATTAGTGTTCCCACGGGGTGCGTGATTGGACGTCATCTTCGCGGTAACGAGAATGTATAGGTAGAGGGCGCGCCACTTTTGGGTGGCGCATTTTATATAAGGAGGGGAACGTCCGTAGCTTCGTGCTACGGACACCCTATTTTATAAACCATATTTTTATGTTGACCTCCGAGATCTTTTCTGCTAATCTTATTTTTGTATAAAAACATGCCCACGATTAGCCAGTTGGTAAAAAGAGGTAGAAGCCTCAAACGCTATAAGTCCAAGGCCCCGGCTCTTGAGCGCGGTTTTAACGTGCTCAAAAACCGGCCCGGGTTTTTCCCTTCGCCTTTTAAGCGGGGAGTGTGCATCAAAGTAACTACGATTACGCCCAAAAAACCTAACTCGGCCCTGCGAAAAGTCGCAAGAGTTCGGCTGACCAACGGCATGGAGGTTACAGCTTATATTCCGGGAGAGGGGCATAGTTTGCAGGAGCACTCGGTGGTTTTGATCCGCGGAGGAAGGGTAAAAGATTTGCCGGGAGTGCGGTATCACATTGTGAGGGGGATTTTGGATACGACGGGAGTGGAAGGAAGGAAACAGCAGAGGAGTAAATATGGGGCGAAGACGCCTAAATAATGTACACAGATCTACTAATGACTCACACCAATCCACCAATACATATTCGTGATTCGTGGATTAGTGTATAAATTCGTGGATTAGTGTTTATGCGCAGAAAACGCAAGGTAAAACGCGAAATACTTCCGGATCCCAAATACAGCAACGCTACGGTTGCCAAATTTATCAACTACGTGATGCGGGGCGGAAAAAAATCTACGGCGCAGAAAGTCGTTTATAAAACTTTTGATCTGATTGAGAAAAAATACAAGCAGGAGCCCTTGGCCGCGTTTGAAACCGCGATAAGAAACGTGGGCCCGGCCTTGGAAATAAAATCGCGAAGGATCGGAGGGGCGACCTATCAGGTGCCGCGCGAAGTCAGGGGGGATCGCAAATTTGCTTTGGCCTGTCGTTGGATTTTGGATGCCGCGCGTTCCAAAAAAGGAAAGCCCATGCATGAAAGATTGGCCGAGGAGTTGATCGCCGCCACCAAAAATGAGGGCTCGGCGATAAAGAAAAAGTTGGATACGCACAGAATGGCGGAAGCCAATAAGGCGTTTGCGCATTTTGCGTGGTAAAAATGGAGGGAGAGAAACAATTTGAGACGCCAACGAGACAAAAGGAAAAACTGCCCGATAACGTTGTTGTGGTTGAACGGCCCGAAGCCAGGTATAGGATAGTTTATGAAATACACAAGATTCCTCATACGCCAGAAGAAATCGGTCATCCGGCGGTCCTCGCAGTTGAGTTTGTCAGCTTCCGTTACGATACTCCAGCAGGCGCGGAGGATATTTTAGAAAGATTCTGGGAGCACAAAGCCGAAGGCGCGGGCAAAAGTATGCAGGAGAGAGTTGGAACTGAACGGAAATACCTCGAAGAGCGCCACATACCAATTGCCTTTGTTGACGTGCCGTATGAGGATGTAGAGGCTGCTTTAAGCAATGAAAAGTTTATTTCTTTTGTCGAAGTTGCTACGGCAGTTACCTCGGCGCAGTACGTCAAAGAAAAACTTAGCGGATTGCGCGAAGAAGGATTCTCACGCAGAGAGTTCTTGAAGTTGTCCGCCGCCGGAATGCTCGGCGCATACACGGGACTCGAGCTGTTGAATACGTTATTAGACCTATACTGGGCTACGAAGAGTGGACACGGAAAAATGTCTCCGCCGGAGCGAAAATTGATAAAGTTGCAAGAAACTGTTCACCCGGAACTTAAAGCGATTATATTGACGTTACGTAATGCCATATTCGCCCGGAAACTATACGCGCTGGCAAATCACTTTAACCTTGTCAAAGGAGAAAAGCCGGAGATAGCCATTACGGTGGGAGCGGCCCATACGGGCCTTGAAGACATGCTGCTGGAAGATCCTCTACGGAGAGGAGAAGTATTGGAGAAATTTTTCTCCACGTTCGGTATTGATAAGGGAAAAATTTCTATATCACCCATAGCCGTAGCAATGTTTTCTACAGAAGAGGGAAGGTGGGTGGTAAAAGAGATTTTTAATGATCCGTTGTTAAATCAAATAGAAAGAAAATGGCGCGCGAATATCCAATAGAAAGAACTAGGGACATAGGCATTATCGCCCACATCGACGCCGGAAAAACTACGGTTACCGAGCGCGTTTTATTTTACACCGGAGTTTCGCATAAAATCGGCGAGGTGCACGAGGGAACTACGGTGATGGATTGGATGGAACAAGAGCGGGAACGGGGGATTACTATAACTGCGGCCGCCACCACGGCTTTTTGGAAACCGACATATCTGGGTCAAGAGCAAATAGCAAATAGCAAAGGGCATGAGTACAGAATAAATATAATTGATACCCCGGGACACATTGATTTTACCGTTGAAGTGCAAAGATCCCTGCGGGTGCTTGATGGGGCGGTAGTCGTTTTTGATGGGGTGGCAGGAGTTGAGCCGCAGTCCGAAACCGTCTGGCGCCAAGCAGACAAGTTCAAAGTCCCGCGGATATGCTTCATCAATAAACTTGATCGCATGGGAGCATCTTTTGAGCGGTCTTTGAATTCTATTTACGAGCGTCTTACGCCCAACGCCGTTCCGGTCACCATTCCCATAGGACATGAGCAGGAACATGAGGGCGTGATTGATCTTATGAGGATGAGGGCGGTGCGATTTTTGGGAGAGCATGGCGAGAAAATTGAGCTTGCTGAAATTCCCGCGCCGCTTAGAAAATCCGCGGAAGAATGGCGCCATAAAATGGTGGAAAAAATAGCCGAGTCCGATGATACGCTTACGGAAAAATATCTTGAGGGCAAAGAGATTTCTATGGAAGAATTAAAATCAACGCTTCGCAAGGTTACGCTTGAATATAAATTGGTTCCTGTATTTTGCGGATCGGCCTTGAAAAATAAAGGCGTGCAGCTGGTGCTTGATGGCGTGATTGATTATTTGCCTTCGCCATCCGATTTGCCGCCGGTCAAAGGCACTGATCTGAAGACGGGCGCGGACGAAGCCCGCGAGCCAAAAGACGATGCGCCTTTTGCGGCCCTTGCCTTTAAACTTCAATCCGATCCTTATGTCGGGCAGTTGACTTATTTTCGAGTGTACTCCGGCACCCTTAATGCCGGCTCTTATGTATTAAATTCGGCCACCGGTGAGCAGGAGCGGGTAGGGCGGATTTTGCGGATGCACGCCAATTCGCGTGAGGAATTAAAAGAGATTAATACCGGAAACATAGGCGCCATCGTAGGGCTTAAAAATACGCATACAGGTGATACACTTTGCGATCCGGATAAACCGATAATTCTGGAAAAGATTGTGTTTCCTGAGCCGGTGGTAGGGCTTAAAATAGAGCCAAAAACTAAAGCCGATCAGGAAAAAATGGGGATTGCCTTGCGTAGACTTAGCGAGGAGGACCCCACCTTTAAAATCAAAGGCGATCCGGAAACCGGCGAGACGATTATTTCGGGCATGGGCGAATTGCATCTGGAAATTATTGTGGACAGGATGAAACGTGAGTTTTCCGTGGTTGCCAACGTGGGAAGGCCGCAGGTGGCGTATAAAGAAACGATTAAAAAAGTTGCCGAAGCCGAGGGAAAATATATAAGACAATCCGGAGGACGCGGGCAGTATGGGCATGTATGGCTTCGGGTGGAGCCGCGGGAGCGCGGCAAAGGATTTGAATTTATTAACGAAATCAAAGGAGGCATTATTCCGCAGGAATTTATTCCGGCGGCTGAGAAAGGGATTAAAGAGGCCATGGAAAAAGGAGTGATGGCCGGATACCCCATGGTGGATATGGAGGTGGCGCTTTACGACGGATCGTACCACGAAGTTGATTCGTCCGAAGCCGCATTTAAAATTGCCGGATCAATAGCTTTGCAGGAGGCGGCAAGACGCGCCGGTCTTGTTATGCTTGAGCCGATTATGAAAATTGAAGTAGTGCTGCCGGAGCAATTTTTGGGCGAAGTTACGGGGGATTTGAATTCCAAACGCGCGCGGATTGAGGAGATGTCCGAACGGGGGTTAGGGATTAAGGTGATTGACGCCAAAGTTCCTTTGGCCGAAACGTTCGGCTATGTTACAACTTTGCGTTCCTTGACGCAGGGTAGGGCCTCTTTTACCATGGAGTTTGACCACTACGAAGAAGTACCTAATAACATCGCGCAGCAGATAATTGAAGGGAAGCGGTAGGGCTACGAAATACGAAAATTTACGAATATACGAAAACGGTTTCGTAATTTCGTGCTCTTTCGTAATTCGTAGAGAGAAATAAAAAAGCGGCGCAAGTCGGGCTTATGCTCGGCGAGGCCGCTAAGTTATCCGATGTGCTCGAGTAGTCTGGGCAAATGTGGGTTGAGAGTCTCGAATTCCTGCCAGAGTTCGCGTGGCGTCTTGCTACCCTCGCTCATATGTGCCCGCAGACCGCAGTGAGGGCAATGGAGTACGATATGTCGTCTTGTCGTGCCTACGAGAGCGGTTGTCATTTTTATCTGACCCAATTGTCCCCAATGGAGGTGAAAAGCAGAGGTTTCTTTGGAAAGCGGATCAAACCTGACGTCTGATTCAGCGATTTCGAAACGAACTTCTTCCCCATATTCATTCACTATGAGAGTTACCCAGTCAATGATTTTTCCCATCTGGGGCCTCCAAAGAATAAGCAGCAGTTCTATCATGGATATATCAAAAATTAAAAATTTAGTCAAGCAAAACGGCGACAAATTTATTTTTGTGGAAAACGGAGAGCCGGAGGTGGTGATGATGTCGTTTGGCGAGTACCAGAAACTTACCGAACATAATGCGAAGACGCGAACCCCGCATAACCTTTCAGGTGTTGTGGGGCAGGCATACGCGAACACGGCTGATTATAGACCCGGATTTGCGGGTTTGAGAGATGAAGAGGCGCAAGAGACCGAGTTTATCACACCGATGGTCGCCGAATCGGCAGGATTGCCAATACGGCTGGAAGATATTCGGCTGGAAGATTTACCGATATAACGCAGCGGATCGTTTCAGAACTGAAAAATAAAAAAAGAGGGACTATGTCTTCTCTTGTCCCTCAAATTCTTCCGTGACCTCAAAGGCTACTGCGATTTCCGGGCATTCGGCATGAACAACGGTGGCTACTCGCTCTCGAAGTTCTGATGAGTCTTCTTGAAGATACACAGTAAATTTACCACCCGGGATCCCAACACCGTTTACGCCATTAATGACCAAAAGCTTTGGAGAGAAATGAGCCTTGAGTTCGCATGCATTCATTGGTCCACCTCTCGTGAAGAACTGACTCAATCCTATACCATGGGATACAAAGGGTCAACCACTCGCTATTGACTAATATCTATTAATCAGGTAACATTTACTTTGTTGTATTTATAAGCTAAATTTAACCCCCGCACTGGCTTAATCGGCGGGAAATATATAAATATGGCAGGAAAATTTGAGCGAACCAAGCCGCATCTGAATGTCGGCACCATCGGCCACGTGGATCATGGGAAAACAACTCTTACGGCGGCCATCACTAAAGTCCTTAGTTTAAAAGGGCTTCCTTCGCGCGTGGAATCGGTAGATCAGATTGATAACGCGCCGGAGGAGAAAGCGCGCGGTATTACCATAGCACTTCATCACTCCGAGTATGAAACGGAGAAAAGGCATTATGCCCATATAGACGCTCCGGGACACGCCGACTACATTAAAAATATGATTACCGGTGCGGCGCAAATGGACGGCGCGATTTTGGTGGTGTCGGCATCCGACGGCCCCATGCCTCAAACCCGCGAACACATTTTACTTGCCAGGCAAGTCGGAGTACCCGCGGTTATTGTTTTTTTGAACAAAGTTGACATGGTGGATGACCCGGAATTGATTGATCTGGTGGAGGCTGAGGTGCGCGAGCTTCTTAAAAAATATGAATTTCCCGGAGATCAGACCCCCATAATCCGCGGGTCAGCCCTAAAAGCTCTTGATGCTAAATCAGTCGATGATGAGTGGGCCAAAAAAATTATTGAACTTGTTGATGCGCTTGATTCTTTTATACCCGAGCCGGTGCGCGATGTGGATAAGCCCTTTTTGATGCCGGTTGAGGATGTTTTCTCTATTGAGGGTAGAGGCACTGTAGTTACCGGACGCGTGGAGCGGGGCAAGGTGAAAGTAAACGATGAGGTGGAGATTGTCGGCATGCGTGATACGCAAAAAACGATTGTTACCGGTATTGAGATGTTTAATAAATCACTGGATGAAGGGATAGCTGGAGATAACGCCGGAATTCTTTTGCGGGGGCTTAAGAAAGAAGATGTGGAGCGCGGGCAGGTGATTTCCAAGCCCGGCGCGGTAACTCCGCATACTGAGTTTGATTCGGAGGTATATATCCTGACTAAAGAGGAAGGGGGCCGCCATACGCCATTTTTTGCGGGATATAAGCCACAATTTTATATCCGAACCACTGACGTAACCGGAGAGGTTACACTTCCCGCGGGTACGGAGATGGTAATGCCGGGCGATACTATTAAATTTACGGTAAAGCTGATCGTACCCGTGGCGCTTGAGGAGAAACAGAGATTTGCGATTCGCGAGGGAGGCAAGACCGTGGGTGCCGGCGTAGTAACTAAGATTCTGAAATAATCCGAGATGAGAAGAGTTTTGTTCTTTTAGAAAAATGGCAGCAAAAAAACAAGAAGAAATAAAGACCAAGTTGCGGATAAAAGTTCGGGCCTACGACTCGAAGATCATTGATAATTCCGTAAAGCAGATTATTGATACGGCCATCCGCAACGGCGCCGAAGTCGTGGGGCCCGTGCCGCTGCCGACGGAAATCCGCAAATACACAGTCAATCGTTCAAGCTTTGTCCACAAAAACGCGCGGGAGCAGTACGAAATGCGCGTGCACAAACGCCTGATCGATATTATGAATCCCAGTCCACGGACGATTAACGCGCTGACCAATCTTAACTTACCGGCCGGGGTGGATATAGAGATTAAAATGTTATAAAATAGAGTCATGAGTGCGGAAAAGCTAGAAGGATTAAAGCAGAAGCATCTCGTTACTGAAGGATATTTAGATGTGCGTTTACAAGAGGCGAAGGAAGAGATCAAGACGGAAATTAAAGATGAAATAAGAGGTGAGACGGCAAAAATCCTACAGGGCGTCGACAAAATTATAACCAGATTTGACATAGCGGAAAAAGACCACGCAGCGGATAAGCTGTTGCACGATCGACACGAGAAGCGGCTTGAGAAACTTGAGGTAAAAGTTTTTTAAAACAATTTTTAAAAATATGAGAGAAGGAGCGCCAAAATTTGAAGCGAATGATGAAGCAAGAGAGAAGCTAAGCGGAACATTTAGAGCTCTTTACAATGAGATGGGTCGCAATATGCCCCACGACCAACGGATGGAAATTGATAAAAGAATGAAGGAAGCTTCCCTTGAAGCATTACAAGCTGGAATTATTGAAGAAGATATTGAGAAAATTCGTGAGGAGGCACGCGGACAAGCGGTTAGAGATGCATATGAAAAAGACATTGAAAGGAGTCGCAAAGAACGAAAAGCGGCTTAGTGTTTAAGAATATATTGGATCTTTCAATCCTTCGGCCTGAATGACTTGTCCTCCCGTAGCTTTAGCGAAGGAGGATCGGACCGAACATTGAGCGATTCACCGCGCTTAAATCCCCAGCGGTTGTCGGGGAAATATATTGGGTGAACAAAATGCTGTTATTTAAGCAATTTTTTGATAACTAGCTTTTGAACAAGTAATCCGCGAAAGAAAAAGGGCGGAAGGCCTTTTTTATTTTGTGGAATAAGGAGCAATGAAATCAATTCTTGGAGAGAAAATCGGTATGAGTCAGATTTTTGATAAGGAAGGAAACGTCGTTCCGGTGACGCTTGTTAGGGTTACGCTCAATACAGTGCTTCAGCCAAGGACTAAGGATAAAGACGGATACGAGGCGGTGCAGGTCGGGATGGGCGAGCGCAAGCAAAAAAATATAAAAAAGCCGCAGCAAGGGCATTTCAAGGATTTAGGAAACTTTCGTCACGTTAAGGAATTTAGGGCGGGCGAAAATCTGGAGCGAGGCGCAAAAATTGACGTATCGGTATTTAGTGAAGGCGACGTGGTAAAAGTAAGCGGCATCTCTAAGGCCAAAGGATTTCAGGGGGTAGTAAAGCGCCACGGATTTCACGGAGCACCGGCCACGCACGGGACCAAGCACGCGCATAGAGAACCCGGATCCATTGGCGCTACTTGGCCGCAGAGAGTTATCAAGGGGATGAGAATGGCCGGAAGAATGGGCGGAGTACGGATTACGACTAAAGGTTTAAAAATTGCTAAAGTTGACGCGGAAAATAATCTATTGGTCATAAAAGGCGCTGTACCGGGGAGGCCGGGTACGTTGCTGGAAATACGCGGAATATGAAGGTTAATTTATACAACCAAAAAGGAGAAAAAGCTGGGGCCACAGAACTTCCGGATAATATTTTCGGCTTGAAGTGGAATGCCGATCTTGTTCATCAGGTGGTAACAAGTCAGATGGCAAACTTGCGTCAGCCGGTCGCGCATGCCAAAGGCAGAGGAGAGGTGCGCGGAGGCGGTAGGAAGCCATGGCGTCAGAAGGGGACAGGGAGGGCGCGGCATGGGTCTATCCGTTCTCCCATATGGAAAGGAGGAGGAGTTGCGCATGGCCCGAAAAAAGAAAGGAGTTTCAAAAAAAAGATTAATAAAAAAATGGCGAAAAGAGCTTTGTGGACTGTGCTTTCGGCCAAGGCGCGCGACGGGGAAATAATAGTATTGGATGATATTAAGTTTGTAGAACTCAAAACTCGTCTGGCATCAGAGATGTTTACTAGGCTTGCCAAGCAAGAAAGACTGGAGCGCATCACCAAGGGAAATGGCGTGTTGGTGGCGCTTGAGGAGAAATACGGGGCCGCGCGCCGCGCGTTTCGCAACCTTCCCTATGTGGGCGTCGATGAGGCGAGGAATTTGAATGCGCACGAAGTTCTGCAGTATAAATACATATTGTTTCCTAAGAAGGCATTAGAGGTTTTTTCCGCCAAAGGCGGATTTGCCTCGGGCGAAAAGTAAACTTATGACACTTTGGAGCAAAATTTTTTCCGGCAAAGGCGGATCCCTGCCCGACCGGCAGGCGGGTGCCTCGGGCGAAAAAAAAGAAAGAAAAGAGGAACGGCGAGCGGAGAAAGAGGAATTAATAAAGAAAGAAACCGTAGGGGCGGGGGTTATTAAAGAAGGCCGTATTATACCAGGCATCATACGTTCCCCTCGTATAACCGAAAAAACAAGCGGGTCGGCCAAAGAGAACAAGTACGTGTTTGAGGTATCCGCGCGGGCCAATAAAGTGGATGTGAAGGGAGCTCTTGAGGCGCGTTACGGCGTGAACATCGAGGCCGTTAATATCGTTAATGCCCCGGGAAAAGAGCGCAGACGCGGCAGGCAGATAGGATGGAAGCCGGGATTTAAAAAAGCGATGGTGAAAGTGAGGCAAGGACAGACAATTGAAATCCAATGAAAAAATATAATCCTACATCTCCGGCGCGCCGTCAGATGGAAGTCATTGACTGGCGAGGCGTCCTTACTAAAAAAGAGCCCGAAAAGAGCTTGACATTTGGTTATAAACGCAATGTAGGCAGAAATTCTTTTGGTAGAATCACGACCCGGCACAAAGGAGGAGGCGCCAAAAGGTTGTGGCGTAAAATTGATTTCTTGTACGATAAAAAGGATATCCCGGCGCGGGTTGAGGCAATCGAGTACGACCCCAATCGCACCAGTTTCATAGCGCTTCTTATTTACCGTGACGGCGAGAAGCGGTATGTGCTGGCGCCGCAAGGGTTTAGAGTAGGGAGCGAGGTTATTACTTCCGCGGACGCGCCCATAGAAGTAGGTAATCGTACTATTTTACAAAGGATTCCCATAGGCACCATGATTTATAATGTTGAATTGGAAAAAGGAAAAGGGGCACAGCTGGCCCGCTCGGCCGGCGCGGGGGCGATGGTCCTTGCGCAGGAAGGAGAGTATACCAATATTCAGCTCCCCTCAAAAGAAATACGCGTGGTTCGTTCGGAGAACTGGGCCTCTGTGGGCGCTCTTTCCAATCCGGAGCATAGTTTTATGACGATTGGAAAAGCAGGTAGATCGCGTCATATGGGAATTCGGCCGACGGTTCGAGGCACGGCCATGAATCCGGTTGATCATCCGCACGGCGGAGGGGAGGGGCGTACGCTTCTTGGTAGAAGGCGAGGTCCCGCTACTCCTTGGGGGAAACCCGCGCGGGGAGTTAAAACCAGAAAAAGATTTAGAAGATCGGATAAATTTATCCTGCAACGCAGGACTCGTTAATATGTTCGAATCCACCACCAATCGCACGAATTGATTCGTGATATTCGTGGGTCATTCGTGAAAATTCGCAATGTCAAGAAGTCTAAAAAAAGGTCCATATGTACATCCCGCGATTTTAAAACATATGCATCGGGTTAGCCCCGGAAGCAAGGTTGCGATTAAAACGTGGTCAAGGGACTCTACGATTACTCCAGAGATGATCGGGTATACTTTTGGAATCCATAACGGAAGGAATTTTATAGAGATCAAGATTATGGAAGATATGGTTGGGCATCATTTTGGAGAGTTTGCGCCTACCAGAAAATTTGTCCGCCACGGGGGCCGTATGCAAAAAGAGTTGGAGCAAAAAGCCCAGGAAACGGAAAAAGCAAAAGTAGAGGCGCCCAAAAGATAGGCATTAGCTTGTAGGAGTTAGCTGGTAGGTTTACCTACAAGCTAACAAGCTACAAGCTACAGGCTAAAGTGGAAATCAAAGCCCAATTAAATTATCTGCATATAGCCCCACGCAAAGTGCGGCTGGTTACGGATTTACTAAAGGATATGAGCGTGGTACGGGCGCGCATACAGTTGGAACATTTACCCAAGCGTTCCGCAGCACCACTGCTTAGGCTTTTGCAATCTGCCGTTGCCAACGCTAAGCACAATTTTCAAATAGAAGACAGTGGGCTTCATATAAAGAAAGTTATAGTCAATCCCGGTCCGGTGCTGAAGCGGTTTGAGCCGAGAGCCTTCGGCCGAGCCGCACCGATAAGGAAGCGGTCCAGCCACGTTCTGTTAGTTCTGGAGACGGAGAAGGTAAAAACCGGGGGTAGAAAAAAGGTTAGAAAAGAGGGTCCGGCGATACGGGAGGCGACCATAGAAGATATGGAAAAAATAGAAGAGAAGACTCCTCGTTTCGGGGTTGAGCGGTCGGAAGTAAGGCCGGGCCTGAAGCCGAAATCAGCCGGATTTGTGAGGAGAGTATTTAGACGCAAGGCTATTTAGAATTTGAGTTTTAAGCTTTATTTATGACTCATCGAGTTCATCCGTACATTTTTAGACTAGGAGAAACCACAACGTGGAAGTCGCGTTGGCTTAATCGCAAGCAGTTTGTGGAAAATTTAAGGGAAGATACGCTTCTTCGCGAATGGCTGGCCAAACGGCTCCGTCAAGGCCATATTGAATCAATTGAGATTGAGCGCGCTCCCAACACGGTTCAGATAATTATCAAGACTTCGCGTCCCGGACTTCTTATAGGCCGAAGCGGAGAAGGGGCGGATAAGCTTAAAAGAGAAATTCAGTCACGGCTGTTAAGAATAAGGAAACGTTTCGGTGCGGTTTTGTTAGGACGGCAGGAGTTAAAACTGACTATTGAAGAAGTACGTTCACCCGAGACGCATGCGGTCATTGCGGCCCAGATGATTGCCGACGATATTGAAAAGCGGATTCCTTTTCGGCGCGCCATGAAGCAGGCCATCAGCAAGATAGCCGCTTCCAAAGAAGTAAAAGGAGTGAAGCTGGCGCTTAAGGGCAGACTTGACGGAGCGGAGATGGCTCGCTATGAGTGGCTGAAAAAGGGGCGGATCCCTTTGCAAACTCTGCGTGCTGATGTGGATTATGCGGAGAAGACAGCGTATACGACCTACGGGACGATAGGCGTAAAAGTATGGATTTATAAAGGAGACGTCTTCCAGAAAATGCCTAATTCCTAATTTCTAATGTCTAATAAAATACCCAATGATTAAAATTTTATACATAGGAATTTCATTAGGAGTTAGATATTAGAAATTAGAAATTTTGTTTTATGTTGCAGCCTAAAAAGGTTAAACATCGCAAATGGCATAAGGGGCGTACGAAAGGGGTTGAGAACCGCGGTACGGAACTTGCCTTTGGCGCGTACGGCTTGAAGGCCCTGGAGGCGCGCTGGATTACTGCGCGTCAGATTGAGGCGGCGCGCCGCGCCATTACCAATTATATCCAACGAGGAGGTAAAGTATGGATTCGCATATTTCCTGATAAGCCCGTGACCAAAAAACCACCGGAAGTAACGCTTGGCGGAGGCAAAGGAGCGGTGGATCATTATGTAGCCGCGATAAAGCCGGGTAGAATTCTTTTCGAGATGGACGGAGTGAGCGGGGAGATTGCAGGGGAAGCGCTACGGCTTGCTGCGCATAAACTGCCGGTGAAGACTAAATTTATTAAAAAATAAAACCATGAAGATCGCAGAATTAAGGCAAAGACCGAAGGAGGAATTAAAAAGTCTGCTCGTCGAGAAGCGGGCGCGCATTGATGAAATTGGTTTTATGTTGCGGCAGAAAAAAACAAAAAATGTTAAAGAAGCCGCGGGATTACGCAAAGATGTAGCGAGGATATTGACTTTGATTAACCAAAAATTATGAGGAGATTAAAAGGAACAGTAGTATCAAATAAGATGGCCAAAACCGTTGTGGTGCGTGTGGATCGTTTGAAGAAACAGCCCAAGTATCAGAAGTATTACCGCGTTTCTGCAAAGTTTAAGGCTCACGACGAGAAGGGCGAGTATAAAGTCGACGATATTGTTATGATTCAAGAAACGAGACCACTTTCCAGAGACAAAAAGTGGAAAGTGACGGAATTGGTAAAAAGGCGGGAAAAGACAGTGGAAAACGAATAAAAATCTAGTATGATTCAAACACGATCAATGTTAAAAGTCGCGGATAACTCTGGAGCAAAACTTATTCAGGTTATCAAGGTTTTGGGCGGATCGCGCCGGCGTTATGCGCGTTTGGGCGATACTGTCGTCGCCTCGGTTAAAATCTCTGAGCCGCGCAAGCTCGTGAAGAAAAAAGATGTGGTGCGGGCGGTGATAGTGCGGGAAAGGGCAGCATACCGCAGGAAGGACGGGTCATATGTTCGGTTTGATGACAACGCGGCGGTAATTGTTGAGAATGGCGAGCCAAAGGGCGGAAGGATTTTCGGGCCGGTGGCAAGAGAGCTGCGGGATAGGGGATTTACCAAGATAATTTCGTTGGCATCTGAAGTGGTTTAATTCGCAAACCGTGTGACTTGCAGCGTGTAACGCAAGCGCGATACACGATACACGATACACTATACACGATGAAAATTAGGAAAGGCGACCAAGTAAAAATAATATCGGGCAACGATAAAGGCAAACAAGGGAAAGTGCTGGCCGTTTTTTCCTCAAAAGGGAAGATTGTTGTCGAAGGCCTGAATATAAGGAAAAAGCACGTTAGGCCTAAACAGCAGGGCAAGAAAGGAGAGCTTGTGAAGATCCCCGCTCCACTTCCTGTATCACGCGCCATGCTGGTTTGCCCAAAATGCGGAAAGCCAACGAGGGTTGGCAGTAAAATAAATGACCCGGGCCGAAAGGCGCGAGTCTGCAAAAAGTGCGGAGGAGAGATTTAACCTATGTTTGTTTCACCTGCTTGTTCCATCTCGGAGTGGTATGATTCACCCTTCTCAGCGTTGAGAATGGAAGCCAACCAGAACCCGATCCATATATCACGCAAAGCAAGTAAGTAAGTAGTAGGTATACCGGAAAGCGATATCACGATTGTTGCCGCCACCGCCGTTATGAGAATAAACGCCTGAAAGAACATAGTTCCAAGCTCTTCTGTTATCTCTCCACCCAGCCAGAAACAGAGATAGAGCCATAGAGACCAAGAAATTAGTATGAATACGGCTAACGGCTTAAGGCCGGATGTGTAGAGGACATAAGGGAGATAAGGAAAAAGGAATTCTTGGAACGGAACGAAAAACGTATTCAGGAGTACAGACGATACAGCATAACTCAAGACGTTAAGCGTAAGGAATAGAAGAACGTTAATCTTCAGAAAATATGGGAGTCCTTTCATCGCCAGTCCTCCTAAGAGTTTTTCAAAATAGATTATACTTGAGTCAATAAATATGTCAATCCTTCAGGAAAAATATAAAAAAGAAATCATCCCTGCGATGCAGAGTAAATTTGGATACAAAAATATCATGTCCGTGCCTAGGGTGGTAAAAGCGGTCGTAAATGTGGGCGTGGGAAGGATTCGTGACGAAAAACAGCACGAAGAGATCAGAAAGTATCTTGCGCTTATCACCGGCCAAAAATCCGCCGCTCGTCCAGCGAAAAAAGCCATTGCTTCGTTCAAAACGCGCCAAGGCCTTATTGTAGGGTATCGGGCAACGCTTCGCGGGAAAAGGATGTACGATTTTTTGTCGCGGCTTATCAATATAGCGCTTCCTCGCACCCGGGATTTCAAAGGTATTGAGACGAGCTCATTTGATAGTAAGGGCAATTTGACAATTGGGATAAAAGAGCATATAGTTTTCCCGGAGATTATCGGTGAGGACTACCGATTTTTATTTGGCCTGGAAGTTACGGTGGTTACCACGGCCAAAAAAAGAGAAGAGGGGATTGAGTTATTAAAGTTGATGGGATTTCCCATTAGGACTTGAACTACGAATAGCGAATCGTACGAATATACGAATTCGTACATTCGTAAAAATTCGTAATTCGTAGTATAACATGGCCAAGCAATCAGTAATAGCCCGCGCGTTAAAGAAGCCGAAATTTAAGTCGCGAGTGGTGCGCCGATGTTTTCGCTGCGGACGCAAGAGAGGATATCTAAGGGATTTTGATTTATGCCGAATTTGTTTCCGGGAATTGGCGAATCGCGGCGAGATACCGGGAATTAAGAAATCGTCATGGTAAATCGCAAACCGTGTAACTTGTAGCGTGTAACGCAAGCGCGATACACGATACACGATACACGATACACGATGTCAGACCCCATATCCGACATGTTCATACGCATAAAAAATGCTTACCGCGCCGGTCATAAGGCAGTGCTTATTCCTTATTCCAAATTTAAACATGAGATCGCGAAGGTTCTTGAGCGCGGTGGTTTTACGGGAAAGATTGAACGAAAAGGAAAGCGCGTGCGTAAGGTCCTTGAGATTGCGTTGAGATATAGCGGTAATGGAGAGCCTGCCTTGGGCGGGGTAAGACTTATTTCCAAACCCAGCCGCAGGCTTTACTCTTCTCACCGAGATCTTAGCCGTGCGCGAGAAGGCGGAACCCTGATTATTTCAACTCCTCAAGGGGTTATGTCCGGGAAAGAAGCCAGAAAAGCAAAAGTCGGCGGAGAAATGATCGCGGAGATTTGGTAAATCGCAAACCGTGTAACTTGTAGCGTGTAACGCAAGCGCGATACACGATACACGATACACGATACACGATGAGTAGAATCGGTAAAAACCCCATACCAATTCCCGAAGGAGTCACTGTTAATGTGTCCGATTCTTATGTTTCCGTAAAGGGGCCCAAGGGGGAATTAAAACGCGCTTTTCATCCATGGCTGCACGCGGAAGTGAAGGACAGCATGATTGTGGTCACCGTAAAGGAGGCGACTAAAAAAAGTTCCGCCCTCTGGGGTCTTTTCAGAATGCTTATTGCCAATATGGTTGAAGGCGTCTCCAAAGGATTTGAAAAAAAACTTGAATTTGAGGGGATAGGATATAGAGCGGTTGTTGAGGGCGATACTCTTGTAATGCAACTTGGTTTTTCGCACCCGGTCAGGCTTAAGGCGCCTGCCGGAATTCAGATCTTAGTTGAGAAAAATGTTATAAAAGTGTCCGGCACGAATAAAGAATTGGTGGGCGAGACTGCCGCACGAATCCGCGCCCTAAAACCGCCCGAACCGTATAAAGGAAAAGGGATTCGTTACCAAGGAGAGGTGATCAGGAGAAAGGCGGGTAAAAAAGCAGTAGCGGCTGGATAGCCGCAGTATCAATAAATTACGAATCAGGTACGAATAAAATGCACAAGCTCGTAAAAATGAAGGCGCTATGAAAAGAATAAAGACTAAACAAGAGAAAAGAGAAAGGAGGCACAGAAGAGTTAGGGCCAAGGTTTTTGGAACGAGCGCCGTCCCGCGGCTTTCGATTTTCCGATCAAATAAGCGCGTCTGGGTTCAGCTGGTTGACGATACGGCGGGG
The DNA here is from genome assembly GCA_016186095.1 of Candidatus Sungiibacteriota bacterium. Classification (GTDB taxonomy): domain Bacteria; phylum Patescibacteriota; class Minisyncoccia; order Sungbacterales; family HO2-52-23; genus JACPMG01. The sequence continues at coordinate 29,759 of JACPMG010000023.1, forward strand.
AAAACTATTGTTGCCGCGAGCGATAAAGAGATTAAAGCAAATAAAAAGACCGCGGAGAAAGCGGTTGCGACGGGGGCAAAAGTCGGTGAACTGCTCGCGAGGAAAGCGCGGGAGAAAAAGATAGATCGTGCGGTGTTTGACCGCGGCGGTTATAAATATCATGGTATTGTGAAGGCCGTTGCTGAGGGCGCGAGGAACGGGGGGCTAAAATTCTAAATCGCAAACCGTGTAACTTGTAGCGTGTAACGCAAGCGCGATACACGATACACGATACACGATACACGATGTCAAGACCAAGAGATAGAAGACAAGGTCCACAAATGAGAGAGAAATCTGAGTTTGATCAGGGGGTTTTGGATATACGGAGAACAGCGCGGGTGGTCGCAGGCGGACGGCGTTTCAGTTTCCGCGCAACGGTAGTCGTCGGCAACAGAAAAGGACGAGCAGGAGTAGGCGTCGGTAAGGGGGCAGATGTCGCCGGCGCCATAGAAAAGGCCGCATTTCAGGCCAAGAAGCATCTTATATCAATTCCCATCACCGACAAAAAAACGATACCTCATGAGGTCTCGGCAAAATTCTCCGCCGCCCGAATAATTATGAAACCTGCTCGGGAGGGAAGAGGTTTGGTTGCCGGCGGGCCGATCAGGACGATAGCCGATCTTGCGGGGATCAAGAATCTTACCGGCAAGATTTTGGGCCGCACGGTAAATAAACTCAATAATGCGAGGGCCACGATGGAAGCGCTCAAAAAGCTTAAACCCTAAGTACACTACGAATTACTAATTATACGAATGTACGAATCGGCAGATAAATCTATTCGTATATTCGTAAAGATTCGTTATTCGTAGTAACACATGCAGTTTCATCAACTTTCTGCAAAAACAAAATTTAGAAAAAGCAGGCGGGTGGGTCGTGGCGGTAAGCGCGGCACTTATTCAGGCCGCGGGATTAAAGGTCAGCGCGCGCGCGCTGGGGCACGGATCAGGCCGGCCGAGCGCGATATTTTGAAAAAAATCCCGAAACTCCGCGGGTATAAATTTAAATCGTTTCGGCTGAAACCGGCGGTGATAAACTTTAGCAGGATAGCCAAAAAATTTAAATCCGGCGATCTTGTTTCGCCCGAGAGTTTGTTAAAGGCCGGTCTTCTTAGTAGAATAAAAGGTAGGGTGCCGGAGATAAAAATACTCGGCGGCGGAGACATGACGAAGAAATTACAATTTAAGGGCGTTACTTTCTCCGCTTCAGCGCAGAAAAAATTATCAGCAAAAAATGCTTAGAAAGCTAGCACTTCTTTTTTCCGTATCTGACCTTCGTCAAAAGGTATTTTTTATTTTGGCAATGTTGGCGGTATTCCGGGTAGCTGCGGCCGTGCCTTTGCCGGGCGTGGATCCATCGCGTCTCAAGGCTTTTCTTTCGGGGAACCAATTTTTTGGGCTTTTGAATATTTTTTCCGGTGGGGTGCTGGACAATCTATCCGTGGTAATGCTTGGCGTGGGCCCCTATATTACGGCCTCCATTATTATGCAGCTTCTGACCATGATCATTCCGCAGCTTAAGGAAATGTATCACGAAGAAGGCGAGGCCGGCCGTGCCAAGTTCAACCAATATTCCCGGCTTCTTACGGTGCCTTTGGCTCTTCTCCAGTCATATGGGCTTCTAGTACTTCTTATCCGCCAACAGGTGATCCCGCCGCTCGACCTTTTCGGCTACGCGTCCAATATGATCATGGCCACTGCCGGGACGCTTTTCCTCATGTGGCTGGGAGAACTAATCACCGAGAAAGGAATTGGCAACGGCGTCTCGCTCATGATTTTCGCCGGTATTGTGAGCGGACTTCCAAGAGCCATCCAGCAGGAGTTTTTTACTTTTTCTCCGGAGAAATTGCCTTTGTATCTTGCGTTTCTCGTGGTGGGTATTGCGGTCATCGCCGGTGTGGTCATCATCTCCGAGGGACAAAGGAATGTACCGGTGTCTTACGCGAAACGCATTCGCGGTATGAGAATGTATGGCGGAGTATCAACGCATCTTCCGCTGCGGGTTAATCAGGCTGGCGTCATCCCAATTATTTTTGCCATATCTATTATTTTGTTTCCCGGTCTTATCGGAAGTTTTCTTGCCGGCGTCCCCAATCCATATGTACAGAGTCTCTCCCGGTTTCTTATACAAATTTTCAACAACCAATGGGCCTATGGAATCGTTTATTTTCTGCTTGTTTTTGTTTTTACTTATTTTTACACCGCAGTTACGTTTGACCCTAAAGCTATTGCCGATAATATTCAAAAACAAGGAGGTTTTATTTTGGGGATACGTCCGGGCAGGCCGACCGCCGAATTTCTATACAGCATTTTAAACCGCATAACCCTTGCCGGAGGTATTTTTCTTGGAGCGGTGGCTGTTTTGCCGCTCTTGGTACAGGGCGTTTTTGGCGTACAAACGCTGACCATCGGAGGCACCGCGCTCCTCATTGTGGTGTCGGTGGCGTTGGAGACGATGAAGCAGGTTGATGCGCAGCTGGTTATGAGGGAATACGAAAATTTGTGATCGGTGCGGTTCCTCGCCGATACGCTTTTTCCGTACGGCTATCGTCGCCCCAGCGTGGCTCCTCACCTCCCGTATGATGCCTCGCTCTTCCGCCTCCAGCGGAAACCATGCCCGCTCGGCATCATAAGGCCGGAAAAAGCGTACTGGCCTCGACCGCACCTTATTTAGGCGGACATATCTTCAGCGGCCCTTCTGATTCTTTTCTAAAGGGCGGAGCTCGACCATTCCTTAGTTTTAGTAAATTCCCTGCGGTGGGGGGGAATAAGTATAAGAAGTGTCATGGGGCGTAGGGGAAAATAAATAAAAGAGCGACCTCATTTACATGGCGTAGTCAATAGAAACCAAAAGTATAATGAAAAGCAAATCATTAAAAAATAAATTAACTTTCGTTATATTGGGTCGCTCCGGGTGTGGAAAGGGGACGCAAGCAAAATTTGTTTTGGAGCGTTTCGGTAAAAACAAAGCGCGACATTTGGAAACTGGACGGTTTTTCAGAGAAATTATAGCCAAGTATAAAAATCCCACGACCGAAATTGCCCGCGGGGTTATGGCGCGAGGGCACATTTTTCCGGCTTGGCTTTCCGCATCTACTTGGCTGAAGCTTGTCGTAGAGGAGGGGATTGCCGATAGACACTGGGTTTTTGACGGCGCGCCTCGCTGGCTTTGGGAGGCTAAGTTGATTGATGAGGTGATGCAATGGCATAGCCGGCCGCTGCCTCTTTGTATATACATAGATACATCCCTAAAGGAGGCCACTAGGCGGCTTCTTTTGCGTGGCCGTCCGGATGATAATCGCCAAGCCATCCGCAATCGAATGAGATTTTTCAGTAAATATGTACTGCCTACGATCAGTTTCTTTAAAAAGGAGGGGCGTCTTATAGAGGTAAATGGCAATATGCCTCCTGATGTTGTTTGGAAAGAAATAGACCAGAAACTTGCCAAACGCTTGGGGAAGAAATGGCCGCGCAGAAGATGATCTCCATAAAAACCGGAGAGGAAATAAAAGTTTTGCGGGAAGGAGGAAAGAGGCTTGCCGGGATTCTGGCTGAAGTTGTCGAGGCCGCCAAAGAAGGGGTATCCACTCTTGAATTAGATAGGCTCGCCGAGAGCCTGATTTTTAAATCCGGCGGCACGCCGTCATTTAAGGGCTATCGTCTTAAAGAAACTAAAATCCCGTATCCGGGCAGTTTATGCGTGTCTGTAAATGCTGAAGTGGTGCATTCTATTCCTCGGGCCGATAAGATTCTGAAAGAAGGAGATGTGGTGGGGCTTGACATAGGGATGCAATATCCCGGCAAATGGCAAAAGGCAGATGGCAAATGGCGCGATGGATTATTTACCGATATGGCGGTAACTGTAGGAATCGGGAAAATTTCCAAAGAAGCAGAGCGATTAATAAAAGCCACCAAAGAAGCGCTTGATAGCGGAATTTACGCGGTGCGTCCCGGAGCTCACGTGGGCGATATCGGCTATGCTGTTCAAAAACATCTTGAAAAAAATAAATTGGGCATTATCCGGGATCTTGCCGGACACGGCGTAGGATATGAAGTCCACGAGGAGCCATTTATTCCCAATTACGGAAAAGCCGGACAAGGCCCGGAGTTGAAAGAAGGAATGGTGCTTGCGATTGAGCCTATGGCGACTTTGGGCGACTGGAGAGTGGAATTGCAGGATGATGAATGGACTTTCCGAACGGCAGACGGAAGTATGTCCGCCCATTTTGAGCACACGGTGGCGGTGACAGATAAGGGGGTGGAAGTGATTACACTCCCATAGTAGAATATAACTATGCGTTATCTTGGTATCGACTACGGCACGAAGAGGATCGGCATAGCGCTTTCCGATCAAGGCGGGCGGGTCGCTTTCCCTAAAAAAGTAATTGCCAATAGAGGAGGGGAACGAGCGGTAACGGAGATAAAAACTATAATCGAGCGGGAAAAAGTATCAGAAATTGTGGTGGGATTGCCCGTGTCTCTTGACGGCAGGGAGACCGAAATTATGAAAGAAGCGCGCCACTTTGCAGAAATTTTACAACAGGGGCTATCCATCCCCGTACATCTAGAGAATGAGATGCTCACCACTCATATGGCCAAGCGGGACGGGATTAAGAAAGAACACATTGATGAGGCGGCAGCGGCGCTGATTTTACAAGCATACCTGGATAAGCAAAATAGGGCAGAGCGTTGAGCGTTTAGGATTTAGTTTGCTAAACGCTATACGCTATACGCTAATTGCTAAACGCTTGTGTATCTATCCTGGATCATCCCTACTTATAATGAGGAGAAACGAATAGAAAAGACCATCCGCGAGGTGGATGGGTATTTGAGATCAAAAAATTTCCCCGGAGGGTACGAGATTATAGTTTCCGATTCGGCCTCGCGCGATCGTACCGCGGAAATTGTAAATGATCTCACGCGTGTCATTCCCGGACTCCGGCTGGTAAAAATAGAAAATAAAGGCAAGGGCTGGGCGGTGCATGAAGGGATGATGAGGGTTCTTGGAGATATACGTCTTTTTGCCGATGCGGATAATTCCGTGTCGCCCGAACAGGCGGAGAAATTTTTGCCATTACTTTGCCAAGGGCAGCGCAGTCAAGGATGTTTTGACATAGTTATCGGCTCCATTGAAGTCCCGGGGGCTTTTATTGAGGAGAAAGCTCAATGGTACAGGCGATGGCTGGGAAAGGCGGCCAAATATATTATTCGTATCGTCTCCGGTCTATGGGATATACATGACAGCCAACGGGGATTTAAATTTTTTACGCGCCGCGCGGCAGAAGCTATTTTTCCCAAACAGACAATCTTTGGATGGGGGTTTGACTTTGAGATTTTGCTTATCGGGAGGAGAAATGGGTTTAAGATTAAAGAGATACCGGTTAAATGGATAAATCCGCCGGATTCTAAAGTAAATCTGAAGGCCTATGCGACCACTCTGCTTGAGCTTTTGAAGATGAAATTTAATGATTTAAGGGGTAGATACCAATCATGAGCGGTAAAAAGAAGTTAATCTCCGAACTTAGGCAGGATTTTGTATCCGGAGAATGGGCGGTGATCGCCACCGGAAGGGGGAAACGTCCTCACGACTTTTTGAAGCAAAAGCGCGAGCCGTTCCGACAGCCCAAATCCGGCTGTCCTTTTGAGAAATTGCCCGCAGGCGTGCTTGCGGCATATAGTTTGGATGAAGAGTGGCAGGTTGGAGTTATTCCCAATAAATATCCCGTTTTTGGGAGGGGAGTGTGTTCATTTTTTCACCGCGTGGGGCCGTATCAATGGGGAGAAGGCGTGGGTTTTCATGAAGTGGTGATCACCCGCGACCACGAGCGTTCCATAGGCCGGATGAGAATTGAGGAAGTGGAGCTTGTCATCCGCGCCTATCAGGACCGCTATCTTGCTTTGAGAAATGACGATTGTGTGGAGTACATATCCATTTTTCACAATCACGGCAAGCTTTCCGGAGCCACAATCTCCCATCCGCATTCACAAATTATCGCGATACCGGTAATTCCGCCGGACGTGGGACGCAGTTTACGCGGGTCAGCCGATTTTTTCCATGAGAATAAAACCTGCGTCCATTGCCATCTGCTCAAGTACGAGTTGAAGGTAAGGGATAGGGTTATTTATGAAAATGATTTTTTCGCGGTTTTAGCGCCGTTTGCTTCTAAGACTGCTTTTGAGATACGTATTTATCCCAAAAGGCACGAGCCGCATTTTGAAATGATTTTGGCGCAAGAGCGCATGGTTTTGGCAGATGCTTTACGCTCGGCGCTCGCCAAACTTTTTAGGGGCCTTAAGAATCCCGATTATAATTTCTTTTTGCATACTGCTCCCATCGCGGATTCAAAGGAATTCCACCACTATCACTGGCATTTTGAAATTTTGCCCAAGACCGCCATCTGGGCCGGATTTGAAATCGGCACGGGGATTGAAATATCAACTATTGCTCCGGAGAAGGCGGCGGAGTTTCTCAGGAGAATAAAAATTTGACTACCAATTACGAATTGTACGAATATACGAATGATTCGTAAATTCGTAGGGATTCGTTATTCGTAGTATTTATGCGTAAACCCTTAATTATAGCCAACTGGAAAGCTAACCCTGATTCTCCGGGACGGGCTTTGTTGCTCGCGCAAAAAATTGAGAGGGGAATATCGTCAATTCGCAATTCGGAGGTGGTAATCGCACCGCCTTTCCCGTTTATTCCGTTGGTCGGCGGAGTGTTGAAACGAGTCAAGCTCGGTGCGCAGGACGCATTTTGGGCAGACGGTCCGTATACCGGTGAGGTTTCAGGACGGCAGTTAAAAAATATCGGAGTTCAGTATGTCATTATTGGGCATTCAGAGCGGAGGATACATCTTGGTGAGACGGACGAACTTATAAATAAAAAAGTTCGGGCGCTGCTTGAACATGGTATGAGCCCGGTTCTTTGCATCGGCGAGCGCGAGAGAAGCGAGGTAGCGATTCCGGCTATTGTCGGGGAACAGCTGAAAAAAGCTCTTGAGGAGGTCAGAAAAAGCCATCTTAAAAATTTGGTGGTCGCCTACGAGCCCATTTGGGCGATTTCCACCATGCCGGGCGCCCGACCAGACACTCCGGATAATGCTTTTCGTGCCATGGTTTATATCCGTAAAATTATTGCCGGCCTTTATGGTAGTAAAGCAGCGGGCGTTGTCCGGATAATTTATGGAGGATCGGTAAACGATAAAAATATTGTATCTTTTCTCCGTGACGGAAAAATGGAGGGGGCGTTGGTCGGCGGCGCCAGTCTTCGCCCGGACGAATTTATTAGTATCGTGAAAAAGGCGGCTAAAGTAAAGTGAAACTTCGTACGCTCCAAGATGCGCCTATAAAAAAAGGAACGCGCGTGATTGTGCGCGCCGATTTTGATGTAGTAACCGGGAGGATAGAAGATAATTTTAAAATACGCGAGTGTCTAGCCACTATACGTTTTGTGTTAAGAAAGGGCGGGCGAGTGCGTATTGTATCTCATCTCGGGCGTCCGCATGGCGTAATCGTGCGGCGACTCTCTATGAAATCCATCGCCCAATATCTTGGGAAACTTCTGGGGCGGCGCGTTTTTTTTATCAGCGATCCGCTGTCGCGGAAGATTTTCCAAAGATATGATTCTCTCTCCGATATACTTTTTTTTGAGAATATCCGTTTCTGGCCCGGAGAGGAAAAAAATAATACCCGATTTGCCTCTGACTTGGCCAAATGGGGCGATCTGTATGTAAATGAAGCGTTTGCCGATTCCCATCGAACTCATGCCTCTGTGGTCGCTTTGCCAAAACAATTGTCTTCTTTTGCCGGATTTCAGACGGAAGAAGAGACAGCGTTCCTAAATAGAGCGCTACAAAGAGCGTCTAAAGCCGTCGTAGTGATCGGCGGCGTGAAGCTGGAGACAAAAATCCCCGTGATAACCCGGTTTCTTGACAGAGGGAGTACGGTATTTGTCGGGGGAGCGCCGGCTAATACGTTTTTTTTGGCTCGCGGAATGAGGGTGGGGAAATCACTGGTTGAGCCGGCGTTCCTTAAAAAGGTCGCCTCTTTGCTCAAGAATAAAAAGTGTATTCTTCCGACTGATCTTTTAGTCGGGAAAGGAAAAGGGTTCCCCACGAGGGTTATATCTGCGCATGACCATCTGCGGCCGAGCGAAATGATTCTTGACGTAGGTCAGGAGACTGCTCAACATTTCGGCCCAGTATTTAAGAGCGTACGGACGATTGTTTGGAACGGACCCGTGGGAATTGCCGAACAGTATCCCAAGGGGACTTACGCGCTTGCTAGGGCCGTGGCGCGGGCGCGAGGTTTAAAAATTGTTGGCGGCGGAGACACGATTGCTTTTTTGAGAAAGTACAGCATGCTGAAAGGATTTTCCCACGTGTCTACGGGCGGAGGTGCGATGCTTGAGTTTTTGGCTGGTAAAAAATTGCCGGGGATTGAAGTACTAAGGTAATAATCTGCGATACTAATATACCAATGCATACTAATAATACTAATAGAGACCAGAAATTAATTTACCCGGAACTTTCCTATTTGCTGACTGGAATCTGTTTTGACGTCCATAATAAGATTGGAAGATTCTCTCGTGAGAAACAATACTGCGACCTTTTAGAAGATAAATTGAAGGAATTGGAAGTCCCTTATAAACGAGAGTATGTTGTAGGAAAGACCGGGAATCGCGTGGACTTTTTGATAGATGAAAAGATTGTTTTAGAAGCAAAGACTAGAAGGCTATTTTTAAAAGACGATTATTTTCAGTTACAACGCTATCTTCAGATTTTAGATAAACGATTAGGTCTGCTCGTAAATTTCAGGAATAGATATATAAAACCGTTGAGAGTTGTTAAAATCGATACGGACGCACGGAGTAAATTCGTATAATTAGTATTATTAGTATATTTGTATCGAGATGTGGTACAGGAATATAGAAGAATTTAAGGCCGCCAATGGCCACGAGGTCAATGGGACATGGTATCCACGGGTTACCAAAATTTTAGACATCAAATCCAAGCCGGCGCTGGACGGATTTTTTAAAGAGATGGAAAGTTATGCGTCTGCCGAGGAGGTCAAAAATAAATCCGCCGCGGAGGGGAGTTTAATGCATGCCGTAATACAAAAGATCGCGGTTGGTGATGTGTCTGACATTCCCGAAGAAGTACTGCCGGCGGCCGACGCGTTTCTTAAATTTAACGACGGCGCAAAAATCGTTTTCCACCCGGAGTTTATCGAGAAACAAATTTGGTCGCCGCGTCACCGCTATGCCGGAACGGTTGATGCCTTGGCCAGTATCGGAGGGAAATTCGGAGTTTTGGATATTAAGACTTCAACCGGATTCTACCCCGAGTATAATCTACAGACCGCGGCCTACGCTTCCGCACTTCAGGAGTTTCAGGTCAAAAAGACCCTTGAGCTCCCGCGTGATATCGAAACTCGTTGGATTTTGCGTGTGAACCAGCATAAAATCTGTCGCCAATGCAAAGCCACCTTACGAGAAAAAGGCGGCCGCAGCAAGATCAGACTTGCCCGCCGAAGCTTTAGCGAAGGTGGGAATGGTAAAGTAAATGGTGGTTCGATTTGCCCGGAGGGTGAACATAAATGGGGAGAGATGGTGGGTGAAGCGGAACTTAGGGAATTTCCTTATTTTTATAAAGATATTAGGGCCTTTGTGGCGGCCAAGATACTTTGGGAGTGGGAAAATGACTACTGGTTACGCCAGATTGGCTACTTAAAAAATGACAACGGTTATGTCTAAGCAGGAAAAAATTATCATCTTTACAGATGGAGGCGCCCGCGGCAACCCCGGCCCAGCGGCTATAGGCGTGGTGATTAAGGATGCATCAGGACATACGATCAAAAGCTACGGTGAGGCGATAGGGGAGACGACGAATAACGAAGCCGAGTATCGGGCCGTGATTTCGGCACTGGCCAAAGTAAAAGCGCTTTTGGGGAAAGAGAAAGTTAAAAATATTGCCCTTGAGATCAACATGGATAGCGAACTTGTTAAAAAGCAGTTAAACGGGGAATACAGGATTGAAGAAGAGAAGCTATTTCCATTTTTCATAAAAATATGGAATTTAAGAATGGATTTTGGGGAAGTAAAATTTCATCATATTCCTAGAGAAAGGAATAAAGAAGCGGACCGGTTGGTCAATGAGGCCCTGGATAAAGAACAACAAAATCTTTTTTAAACTCAAAACCGCCCCTAGGGGCGGTTTTGAGTTTGTCTCTGATATATCTATAAGCCGAATTCTGTTCTACAAAATTTTTGCAGAAGTGATCATTTATCTGGACTGCGGATTGCTCACGCAGTTCTAGCCTCTATAAAAGAGTTGCACCGGATAGGAGTTTTTCCCCGTGCGTTGTTGCCAGCGCACGCTGTGAGCTTTTACCTCACTCTTTTCACCCTTACCTCCTTCGCTCGAAAACCTTTAGGGTTTTCTTAACGACGATCGGCGGTATAGTCTCTGTGACACCTCCGACGCACTATCAAAATTTGACAATGAAGTCGGAGCTCCGCATCATGCGCTGTGCGCATGCATCGGAGTTTCCCGGTCATGGCGGCCGTTAGCCGCTATCCATAAATTGGTGTTCGGACTTTCCTCTCCGACTTAAGTCGGAGCGATCACTCGATATATCAAAGTACATTTATAGTATAGCAAATCACCTCTGAAATTACAAGTATCAAAAATCCGTCCTTGATACATCGGACGGACTTTTGTTTACGCGAGCGATATGTCAATCTTTCTTCCTTTATGCTTATTTTTTGAATTTTCAATGCGGCGTATGAACATTTCCAGCTGATCGGCTCGATACACGCGGTAATTATTTACCGGGTTGCGGTAGGAGGTAAGTATCCCTTTTTTGTCCCAGTTGCGAAGTGTCAAGGGGGAAACACGTAAAATTTCCGCCGCTTCTCTTATAGTTATGAATTTCCTCTCCATTTTGAAACCTTACAAAACCTTGATAGCCGATACGCCTTATTTATTAAGGTTTATCAACGTTTAGCAATTGTTTTATATACTGCCGACTTTCTAAAGAAATTATGTTCTGTTGAATGGCGACGCGCAAGTCTAAGTTATCCACAGATAAAGACCGAAAAATCATAACACCTATGTTACAATGAAATAAAGATATTCACAGCCATCCGATATGCTATCCGATAATGAAAAATTTATTTCACTTGCCGAAGCGGCTCAAGGAACTCCATACTCGCAGGAGTATTTAAGTTTGCTCGCGCGCAAGGGAAAACTTCCGGCAAAAAAAGTTGGCCGTAATTGGTATGCTACTAAACTTGCCGTTGCCAACTATCTGGATGAACAAAAGATTAAACTTCTTGAGCTTGCCGCCCAGCGAAGCGGGGCGAGCCTCGCTCTTCCAGAGCGGGAGGAAAAATCTGCCATATCCGATATAAAGCCCCATATCGTATCGGATATGCCTCGCAATCTAACTTCGCCTGTCACGGCCGAGATTGATGCGCGGAGTAGAAGACGATTTATCTTAGAGGAAGTCCACGAAGATCAAGACTGGGAGGCTGTACCGTTTCTCTATAGGATATTTTCTTCGCCAACCCTTCGTATTTTTTTCTATATCATCGGGCATTCCTTTTTGGCCGGTACCATACTCTCTGGTTTTTTTGTTCTGGGAGTTTTTGGGATGAACCTTGTGAATGAAAAGTCTCTGGAATTCGCTCAGCAAAAATCGCAGCGCGATCTGCAATATTTTGCGGCGGTAGCCGGGGAGCGGATCGGGATTTTGGAATTTACCCAAAACCGTCTTAGAATTTTTGCCGGCGCGTTGAGAGATACCGGAGAGATGGTTGCCAACGCCATTCTTGAATTAACGGGCTCGCCGATAAATACATTACAACCCTTGCTTTCTGTTCCGTCGTCTCCGTCTCCGGCAATAGTAGAGGAACCCGTGGCAGAAGAAGTCGATGTTGGCAGAAAAGCGCCGAGCGTTGAAGAGCCTCGTGAGGCCGTGTTGAAGTCCGACTTCGGAAGAAAAGAAGTCGGACTTCAAGAGGTTCGCGAGATTATAATTCCTGCTGATTTCGCGGCGGCCAAGGCTGATATCCTTTTGAATGTAGAGAAAACTAATAAATCTATTCGCGAAAGGTTTGATAAGGCGATTGATGACTTGACCTTCAAACTCTCGCGTACCTCAAGCCGCGCGGAATCCTCTATCCAGATGGTTACGCTTTCGCAAAAAATTGACCAGTTAGACGGCGCAACTTTAAAAAATGTCACTTTCTCAGGAGCGTCCGGTTTAACGGATAATGACATACCCAATAACATCACCGTAATAGGTTCGCAATCTTTTTCTGGTCTTACCCTTTCCGGGGATTTTACCACTTCCGGAGATTTGACTTTTTCCTCCAGCGCCACCACCACCATTCCAGCATCAGCGGTCAATGCTTTCTCCATCGCCACCTCCAGCACCGCAGTACCTTTTATGACTTTTGATACCTCTAACTACCGCGTGGGTATAGGAACGTCTACGCCGGGGACAACTTTCTCCGTAGGAGGCAATGCTTTAATCTCCGGTACTCTTGATGTCGGCGGAGTTTTTCGCGCTAATTCTAGCTCCCTTACCGTAAACAACATTCCTTCAACCGCCCACTCCTTTTCCACCTGGGCCGTAAACAGCGAAGCGGCCAATGCCACCACCTCTTCTCTGATAATAAATCCCTCTTCTGCCGGCACTGACACCAACTTGTTTGGTTTAATGGTTGCCGATAATGTAAAATTTCTGGTGGACGCGGAGGGAGATACTTTTGTCAATTCCCTGACCTCGGCCGGTTCAGTAACCGTGGCCTCCACCAGCGCCTCCTCTCTTCTCATTGAAGGCTCCACCTACGTTGGAGATGCCATCACCGACCTTTTTTCCGTAAACTCCGGCAACATCTTCTTTAACAACCGGGCCACAAGCACCATCATCGACAACACCATCAATGCCTTTTCCCTGGCTACTTCTTCCACCGGCATTCCTCTTTTCTCCCTAGACACCGCTCAAGGAGGAAGAGTAGGCATAGGCACCACTTCTCCCTGGGGCATATTCTCTCTCAACCCCACGGCTTTAATTGGAACCGGGCCTCAATTGGTAGTTGGCTCCTCGTCAGCCACCAGCTTCTTAATCTCCAACGCGGGCAACGTCGGCATCGGAACCACCAGCCCGGGAACACTTCTTTCTATCGGCGGCTCGGTTTTTCTTGGCGCCTCAGCCGGAGGCGGAACCGTAGGAGGTCTAGGCGTAGGCAGAGCCACCACCACCCAAGGAGTATTAGAAACCACTGGGGCAGGATCCATAGGAGGGGCATTGTCAGTATCGGGCATAACAAACCTCGCCACCGGAAACACCTATCAAATCGCCGGAACCGATGTTCTCTCCAACAACACTCTTGGCTCAGGAGTTCTGACCTCCTCTCTAACCAGCGTGGGAGCATTATCTTCAGGATCATTGGCCGCGGGATTCGGCTCCATTATGATAAACAGCGCCTCCTCAACCATCACCAACCTAAGTTCCCTTTTCTCCACCTCCACCCAAGCTACTTCTACCTATCTTGCGG
>JACPMG010000022.1 GCA_016186095.1 Candidatus Sungiibacteriota bacterium
AGACCACGGCAGAAATTCGCCCGCAATATCTCGAAGAAAGAGCAACGAGAGTTCGCAACGATGTTGACGATGTAATAAATAGAGTCAGCTATCTCACTGCTGGCGTTGCCGGGAAAGCAAGTCAAACAATTCCGGGTACGCCCGCCTACGATCTCGCAAAGGATATTGATTCGATCAAAGCAAATATCGGATTCAATGAATTACAGGCAATGCGTGAGGCTTCAAAAACAGGCGGAGCTCTCGGTCAAATTGCCGTCCAAGAATTAAACTTCCTGCAAACCGTGCTTGGATCGCTTGATATCGGGCAGAGTCCAGATCAGCTGAAAAAGAATCTCGAAAAAGTAAAACAAAGCGTACAGAGGTGGGATACCACGAAAGGCAAGACGCCATCTGGAGGAGGTCAAAACAACGATCCATTAGGCATTCGATAACTATGGCATTAACCATTGAACAATTCGGGCAACAAGTAAAAGCCAAGCATCCGCAGTACGGCGATCTTCCTGATGCGGAAGTTGGACGTAGGGTGCTCGAAAAATATCCGCAGTATCAAGATATGGTCGAGTCGCAGACGTCGCAAGAGAGTCCGACTAACGTATTGAAAGCTTCGATTATCGATGCGGTAGGTCCGCAAGAAAAAAACATTGGCGGATTTTTGAAGAACATCCCCAAAAGTGCTGGAAGATTTGTTGGCGATCTGTTCTCTGCAGTTGCCCATCCGATCCAAACCGTAAAGGGACTCGGAACGGTCGGTGTCGGTGCTGTCGAAAAATTGATTCCGGGAGAGCAGAAGCATGAAAAAGCGGCTGATGCGGTCGGCCAATTTTTCAAAGAAAGATATGGAGGCGTAGAAGCAATAAAGAAAACACTTTATGAAGACCCAGTAGGTGCTCTAGCAGATATCTCGACTCTCTTCACTGGCGGAGGTGCCTTGGCAACGAAAGCTGGACAGTTATCAAAAGTTTCTAAACTTGCGAAAGCTGGCAGAATTGCTTCTCGTGCGGGAGAGATAGTTGAGCCAACAGGGATCGGCGTAAAAGCATTGAAAGCGGTTGCGTCTCCGCCAACAAGATTGGCCGGTAGAATCGCCGGCGAGACACTCGGATTCACTACCGGGGCCGGGTACGGAGCAGTAAAAGAAGCGTTGAGAAATCCGAGTCCAGAATTCACTGCGGCGTTACGAGGGGAGGTCTCTGGAGAAAACGTGCTTTCATCTGCCAGAGATGCATTGGAGAGTATGCGTCAGCAAAGAGGAACCGCATATCAAAAAGAACTTGCCGGGATAGCAAAACAGAAAGGAAGTTTGGATATAAGCTCGCTTCAGAAAAAACTGGATCAACAACTCAAGGCCTTTAATGTCAAAAGAAGTCCTGATGGTTCGTTTGATTTTTCAAGATCGGTGATCGTGGATAAAGCCGAAGCGAATCGAGTCACCGAAATTGTGGACACGATAAAAAACTGGGGTTTGCAAAAAGGAGACAGAACCGCGACTGGCTTGGACTTACTCAAAAGGCGGCTGGACGATTTCTATTCTCCTTCGGGTCAAGCGAGAGCTTTGGTTTCTTCATTGCGAAATACCGTAAAAGATATTTTGACTAAAAATGTGCCGGGATATTACACGATGACGGCTGACTACGCGAAATCAACGGACATCATAAAAGAAGTTGAAAAAGCCCTATCGCTCGGCGATAGAGTAAGCGCGGATACTGCGATCAGAAAATTGACTTCAGTTCTCCGCGAGAATAACGACTTCAGGAGATCGCTGGTCGAGAAACTGCAAACCGCATCTGGCACCGATCTCAAAGGCATGATTGCTGGCACGGCATTGAGCCAAATCACGCCAAGAGGATTAACCGCACGGCTTTTAAGCGAGGGTGGTATATTTGCTGGCTTTTTGGTTGACCCGAAATTCTGGGCGGTATTGGGAGTTTCTTCTCCGAGAGTAGCCGGCGAGTTTTTGAGATACGCCGGCTTGGGAAGAAAAGCGGCCCAAAAAGCGATGCAAGCAATTCAGAAAACTGGCGCCACAAAACCCGCGGTGCGCCAGTCACTCTTTCAAGTCGGAAGATTGCGAGATGTTTTGAACGAGAGGTCGAACCAGAATCGAGTGGAAGATTTGAAAGCGATCACAAAATGATCAGCGAAAAAATTTCTCGTCGATGTATCGCAAAGTATCGATAAATAAAAATATGCCAATTGGAATAACCACAAGTTTCGCGAGATCGGGCGCGACAAAAACCAGGACAGTAAAAACGATTGCCCCGAGCACAATAGCGATGCCCTGCAGTTCCTGCAGGACTTTATGCCAAAATTCGCGCCTTTCCATAACGGGGTTGATGTTACCGCCGAGGCAAAGCGTGGCAAGTCAGAGTTATCCACTTAACGAGTTATGACCGATTCATACCAAAACCAAGAGCAAGATCGACGCATCGGAGAACTTGAAAAGAAAATGGATGCCGTATTTGACCACATCGCCACAACAAATGAAGAGCTGGGGCAGATCAAAACCGATACAGAGTGGCTTAAAAAGTTTTTCTGGATAGTTGCAACATCCGCGATAGGAGGACTAATCGCGGCGTTGCTTAATTTATTAATTACCATAAGCAAATGAACATCGAATTCATCGAATCAAAAAATTATTTCTCGAGGGACGGCCACAAGCCAGAGTTTATCGTGATTCACATCATGCAGGGGACTATGGTTGGCACGATCTCATGGTTTAAGAATCCTGCGTCAGAGGTTTCCGCGCATTATCTGGTTGGTAAAGACGGCCGGGTGGTGCAGATGGTTAAAGATGCCGATGCCGCGTGGCATGCCGGCAGAGTCCATAACCCATCCGAGAAAGCAAAGAGGGTTCTCAAAACAAATCTTCTTGGCGGATATGTGAACCCGAATAAATATTCGCTAGGAATCGAATGCGAAGGAAAAACTGGCGATGTATGGACGGAAGCTCAAATTCAATCGCTTGCCGAACTGATAAAAATGCTGTGTGCCAGATTCGATGTCCTCCGAGACGATCTTCACATTATCGACCATCAAGAAGTCACCTCCTACAAAGAACAGATGGATGACTGGATACAAGAAGCTCTTCGCCGTCTTCAGCAAAATGAGGTCACTGGAGACCGCGAAGAAATAAAAAAACAGATTATCGAATTAGTAAACAAACTATGAGTACGCCAGCAAAAGAAGCACTCAAGCACTTAGTGATCGTTTTTCTCTATTCAGGAGTGTCCGCAATCCTTCCGATGTTGCTTGCGTGGTTGCAAAATGATCCGCGTTGGGTTGTTTTAATTCCCGTGATCAATGCTATCTGGTATTCGATTACCAGATATCTGAAAGAGAAGCAATTGGTTCAACAGGGATAG